>CAYZPI010000072.1:0-17079 GCA_964480085.1 uncultured Bacteroides sp.
GTGGCAGTCCTAACACAAAAGAACGAAATAGAAGGGGAGATGGGCGAAAAGAATGTTGGTCTGCACGCACGCCTGATGTCGCAGGCTATGCGCAAGCTCACCGGCACCATATCGCGCACCAACACCACCTGTATCTTCATCAACCAGCTGCGTGAGAAGATTGGTGTGATGTTCGGTCCGTCGGAGACCACCACCGGAGGCAACGCCTTGAAATTCTACGCATCGGTGCGTATCGACATACGCTCGCGCAATCCGATCAAGGACGGCGAGGACGTGCTGGGCAAGCGCGCCTATATCAAGGTGGTGAAGAACAAGGTGGCTCCGCCTTTCAAACGCGCCGAGTTCGACATCATGTTCGGCGAAGGCATCTCAAAGGCCGGTGAAATCCTTGACTTAGGCGTAGACTACGATATAATCAAGAAGAGCGGTTCGTGGTTCAGCTACAACGGCGACAAACTCGCACAGGGACGCGACGCCACAAAGAAACTCATCCAGGACAACCCCGAACTGGCAGCCGAGCTTGAGAAGAAGATCATGGATGCCCTCTATGCCGCCGACCACAATGGCGGACCGAGGCCGGCCCCCAAGAAGACAAGCAAATCGGAAGATGCGGCCGACGAATCCGAAATTGACGAAAACGTGGATGAGACCGTTGACAACGTAACGGCATCCGCCGCTGACAACCTGTTCGACACCAGCCTGGGAGACGATGATTTCTCCATCGAAGAAGACCTGTAATTTTAGGTTATAAGTAATAGTGAATAGTGAATAAGCGCTTGATCCTTACGTCACATAATTTATAGAAATGTGATAGAATATCATCAACAGATGTAGCTTGTCTTTGCTTGGCCTGCATCTGTTGAGATTTCATATACAATTAGGGCTTCCCTTGCGGGAAGCCCTAATTGTATATGAATCTATAAAGGATTAAAGGTGCGACTTGATTGATTTTTCAAGGTCGGCAGGATTCACCACACGCTCTACAAGATCGCCGTTGCGGTCGATGATATAGGTCATAGGCAGAGCACCGACGTTGTAAATATTGATAAGCGCGCCACCGTCCTTATTGTCGTACCACACTGCTGTCCAAGGTAGATTCGACGCCACCGTGCGCCACTGCACCTCGTCGGCATCCAGCGACACCTGATAGATATTCAGGTTGCTTCCGGCAAAGAGATCCTTCATGCGCTTGAGCTCGGCATTGTAGGCAAGCGACGGCTCAATCTGGTAGGATGTGAAGCTGAGAAGTGTGATGCCTGAGTTGGCCGCCACCTCACTGAGCTTCCGCTTCTGTCCCTTGGGGTCGAACAGCTCAATGTCGAACATACCCGTCTCCTTAGCCACAATCTCCACCCCCTGCTGCTCACCGGGATTCAGGTCGCGGCGCGCCATCAGGAATTGAGCACACAGATACTGCGTGCGCGGGTCGTCGGGAAACTTATTGAGGAACTTATTGGCAAGCGCACCAATCACACGCAAATCGGCACGGTTCGTCGAAGAGAACAAGGGCACTCCGCCCAGATTCTTGTTGACGATATAGTAACCGAGAATACCCGACTCATCATCGTTGATCAGCTGGCTAAGTTCACGCTTCAGCAACGAATCAGTCGCGGCAGCCTGCGCTCCTTTCTGAGCAACCACACCGGCTATGCGGGCATCGACACTCATCATTGTCTCCGCCATCTGCGAGCCGCCGAGAGTGTAGCCATTGTCGAAATCTGCAGCATCGGTAGTCACCGTCACTGTCTCAAGCGAGTCAATTGGAAAATATATGCTCTTGCCGTCCAACGACACGCGGTAGATGTCGGGATAAGGCGAACCGGCCACCGAGCGGTATTCGAAAGAGCCGTCGGAAGCTACCTTCACCGAATCGATATTGTACCAGATGCCGGCGTTGAAACCCTCCACCGCAACCTTTGCTCCTTCCGGAGCATTGGCTACATTGCCTTTCACACCCCAACCCTTCTCGGAGCATGAAGCCAGCAGCGAGCAGGCAGCCGCAAGGCACATCACATTATAAATGATTTTCATTCGAATTCCTTTGCTATTGAATTTGCAATTTCGTTCATCTCATCAGCCGAGAGACTCACATGCTCCTTGAAGAAATTCATGTCGCTCTCCTTCTGGATGGGCACGAGATGAATATGGGCATGAGGCACTTCGAGGCCTATCACAGCCTGTCCTACTTTCTTGCAAGGAATAGCCTTGGCAATAGCCTTGGCCACACGTTTGGCGAATACCTGGAAAGCCGCCAGATCTTCGTCGCTTAGATCAAATATATAGTCAACCTCCTCCCGTGGAATCACAAGAGTGTGACCCGGAGCCACCGGATTGATGTCGAGGAATGCATAGAAGCGGTCGTCCTCCGCTACTTTATACGAAGGAATCTCGCCAGCCGCTATTTTCGAGAAGATGCTCATATCAGAATCCGATTTCCACGATTTCGAACTTCATCAGACCCGACGGAACACGGATTTCCACCACATCACCAATCTTATGGCCAAGCAGACCCTTTGCGATGGGAGTGGACGATGCAATCTTCTTCTCCTTGAGGTTGGCCTCGGAATCAGCCACGATGGTATATTCCATTGTGGCTCCATTAGCCACATTTTTGATCTTTACCTTGTTGAGGATACCCACCTCATCGGCATTTAGCTGAGTCTCGTCGAGGATACGGGCGTTAGCCACAAGATCCTTGAGCTGAGAAATCTTCATCTCAAGCATGCCCTGAGCCTCTTTGGCGGCATCGTATTCAGCATTTTCGGAGAGATCGCCCTTATCGCGAGCTTCGGCGATAGCCCTTGAGATTTCCGGACGCTTCACCGACTCGAGGTAGGCGATTTCATCCATTTTCTTTTTATAACCTTCCTTGGTCATGTAAGTTATTGCCATTTCTATATCGTGTTTAAGGTTTTTTTATTAGACTAAAAAAAAGAGAATCTCGACCGGAGAAGTTTCGAGACCCTAAATTTCAGCGAATTATTTTGTGGCAAAGTTAGGACTTTTTTTGCAATTTTCACCCTGCCAAATATTAATTATTCTTAATTCGCGCTGAGCATGTGAAACATGAAGGTTAAAAGATCAAGGGTTAGATGCCAAGGAACAAGCCTTCACCAGCCCTCATGTGCGGCTATACGGTGCTTCCACTCCTGTGGAATCTCCTTGGATTCGCCTGTTGTGGCGTCAAAACCCACCATCACTACCCGTGCACGGCATTTCACATTACCAGTGACAGAGTTAGCCACCTGCTGGGAGAATGTGACGGAATGCAATCCTACAGCCTCCACACGCGTCTGCACGCAAAGAAGCTCGTCGAATTTGGCAGGCTGGAGAAAATCAATATTAATATTCACTATCACAAGTGCGTCGCGCCGGTTGTTGAACATATCGCCGAGCACACTCTCGATATAGTGCACCTTTCCCATGTCCATGTATTCGAGGTACACCGTGTTGTTGACATGACCGAAAAGATCCACATCCTTGAATCTCATCTGGATGTCCAGGCTGTCGCGGTAGACGGCCGGTTCGTTGCTGCTCATTTCCATATATACAAATTCCTATCAATGAAACATGATTTTTTCTATAATGTCTTTACCCACCATACGGTTCAGCTCCGCCACAAGATCGGCTGTACGGAATCTCAACTCATTCTTGAGCGAAGCCGAGGCGATATACACATGCATCGTCGTGCCCTCTACATAGCGCCGCATTGTGTAGCGGTTCACAATAGGTCCCACCACCTCCTGCCACAGATAGCACACCTGCTGGCGAAAATACTCATCACGGTTGCCCGTTCGGGCAATCGCACTGTCGATGATCTCGCCCACCGACATGGCATAATGCTTCTTCATGAACTACCCACACTTCACCATTCATTATTCACTATTCACTATTAACTATTAACTATTCATTATTCATCTGCTCCACCTTGCCGTCGTGTACATTCCAGAGGGCGAACGAGTCGCCACAATGGCTCAGGATCTCGTCAAGATGCTTGCGGTTGGTGTCGGTGATGAATATCTGTCCGAAAGTAGTGCCGGCCACCATATCAATGATGCGCGTGACACGTCCGGCATCAAGCTTGTCAAAAATATCATCAAGCAGCAGCAGCGGAGCCACCCCTGAGACCTCGCGCAGAAACTCATACTGGGCGAGGCGCAGCGCGATGGTGTAGGTCTTCGCCTGTCCCTGCGAGGCGGAACGGCGTACGGGCATGCCCGACAACGTCATCTCGATATCATCCCGGTGAGGACCGCCCGTGGTGTATTTCATGATGGCATCACGCTGACGCCTCTCGTCGAGCACCGTCCTCAGCGACACTCCGGCATCGACCAGATGCGACTTATATTCAAGGTCCGGCACCTCCGAGCCGGTACCGATCTCGGCATAATATTTCTTGAATATCTCCGAAAGCCTGGCCACCCATTCACGGCGCGACGCACAGATATATGCCGCTGCAATCTCCATCGACACCTCCACTGCCTCGAACAAGGCAGCATCCGAGACTCCGTCGCGCAGCAGATGGTTGCGCTGCTCCAGAGCATGGTTGTAGCGGATGAGCATATCCAGATAGCGGGCATCGGTCTGCGATATCACCATGTCCATGAACCGTCGCCGCTCCTCGCCACCGCCATCGACGAGCGACATGTCGGCCGGCGACACAATCACAAGCGGAAACTTGCCAATATGGTCGCTCAGCCGCTGATACTCCTTTCCGCCGCGCTTGAACGACTTGCGCCGCCCCCTGTGCATACCGAGCGACAGTGTCTCCTCCGCGTCATGACGCAGGTATGTGGCATTGATCATGCAGAAATCCTCATCGCGGTTGATAAGCATGGCATCGGCCACACCCGAGAAACTCTTGCAGAAACTCATGCAATAGACAGCATCGAGCAGATTGCTCTTGCCCATGCCGTTATCGCCGAGAAAACAATTGATGTTGGGCGACAGCTCCAGCTGTGCGTCAAGTATATTTTTAAAATTTACTATTTTGAGGGTCTTGAGATACATAAGTCTTTTTACATTGTTCGTCATTCGGGCTTCACTTCCTCAATATCCGCAAGGAAAGGATACCAAAGATACCCCCTCACCTCCCGGTAACCCATTTTGCGGATCAATCCCATATAATAAAGCACTTGCTTGCGGTGGTATTTAGGTCGCTCGGATGTGAATTTATAGTCGACCACCTCCACTGATCCATCAGGGAAAAACACAAGACGGTCGATACGGCTCCAGCTCTCTCCGCTGTCGTGGACCGACTGCTCGCAGAGCACCCTTTCATTGTCATCGAACCACCGGCGGATATGATCGTTCTCCATGTCGAGCATATCTCGTAGCGTCGCCAGCAATGTCTCACGCTCCGCGAAGGTGAGGCCATACTCCACTCCGTAGGAATCAACAGCCCTGTCGATATCACCCACAATATGGATTCTCGACAGAACATCGTGGAGCATTATGCCACGCCGACGAGCCTCCTCATCGGCGTAGATGTCAATGTGGTCGCGCATACTCTCGACAGCCTCTCCATCCTCTTCGGGAGCCGAGTCGAGCACGTCAGCCACCTGCGTTATCACCAAAGCGTTGGGATTGTCAGGCGACGTGTATTCATCTATGCGGATCGTGCCGTCGGCATCCTCCTTGCCTCCTTTTTCCTCCTTGTTTCCGGCAGCGATTCTTGCCTCCTCCTTGGTGAGAATCTCTCCCATGACCAATGAGCCATCCTCGCTGTTGTAGTGCTGCGAGATGTCGGTGAGGTACGGATTATTGCCGTCCAAGTCTTTCAAACCAATATTCATGGCATCCGACACATTCTCGCCTATTCCTTTACGGGGGTCATAGTACACGAAAAGCTGCTCCGAAGCACGGGTATATGCCACGTATGTTTTGTTGATTGTGTCTTCAATGCGAGCTTTACGGTCCTCCATATACGCACCGTAGAGAAGCGAGCCCTCCATGGAGAAACGCTCGTCGAGCGTAAGATATACCGCAGGAGGACACAATTCCTTATCCACACCCGGAATGGCGGGAAATCCGATCCACTGTCCACGTGACTTGCCAATGAGGTCCCACGAACCGAACGGGATGTGCACACAGTCGAATTCCAGACCCTTCGATTTGTGGATGGTCATCACGTTCACCGCGTCGAGGTCTGAAGCCGATGATACTGTCGGTCGGTTCTTGGGAGCCTCCCATACATCGAGGAAGGCCTTCAGGGTGGGATTGTATTTTGAGCAATAATCATTCACATAGTCGAGAAACGCCGTAAGATAAGCCGCCTCGAAGCGAAGCGGGCTTCCGGGCACCACGATCTGTTCCCGAATGATCGTCTCCACAAGGGCCGGCAGCGTGGAAGGCTTCCTCTTCTTTATCGCGTCGATGCCAACGGCATCTGCATTCATGCCGGACGAGTCGAGAGCACGGTCGAGAGCCTCGTCGACCGTAAGTCCCTTGTTGTGGAAATAGCCGAAACGACTCATTATGCGGGCAAGCTGAGCGGAGTTGGGAAAATCATCAACAGGAACATCACCGCTCCCGGGAGCCGCAATGAGCTTAAGCACATCCACCACAAGCTGCACCGCCGGCGATCGCTTGACGTACAGAGATTCCTCCGACATCACCGGTATGCCGTACTTGCCCAGGCGGTCGATGACGGTGGCACCCTCCTCGTTGGTGTTGACAAGCACCGCAATATCCTTCCAGCTGTAGCCAAGCACATCATGCTGATGCCTCATTTTTTCAGCCATCACATCCACGGCATAGAATCTCTTAAGCTTATCTGCGGTGAGGCCTTGTGCATCATCCTCACCGAAAGCCTCCACAGCCGCTTCCTCCTCGATTGGCACAAATTCCACGTATCCGCTGTGATTGAGATGCTTTTTGGCTATCGTCTGGCACACATTGCCGAATCCATCCACCCCAAGCGTCCCTGCAAGGTTGGTGAAGAGAGTGTTGTTGAACCTCACTATGTCGGCTGCACTGCGCCAGTTGGTATTCTCGCCAGCCTTCTTGCCTTTCTCGCAGGCATCCGGGAAATCTTCCTTCACCTGGGTGCGCAGCAGCGATGAGTCGGAGTTGCGGAAACGGTAGATCGACTGCTTCTCATCGCCGATGATCAGGCTGTCGTGGTTCTCGCTCAGTCCGCTTTTCACCAAAGGCTTCAGATTTGTCCATTGCATGCGCGATGTATCTTGAAATTCATCGATAAGGAAACTCTGGAGATTCTCTCCCATTCGCTCATAGATGAAAGGTGTATCCTCCTTGCCGATGATGCGGTGGATCATATTGTTGGTGTCGGAGAGAAGCACGGTGTTGTTGTCGGCAGAGAAATTGATGAGGTATCGCCATGCGAAAGCCAATAGGGCAAATTCACCAACAGCCTTCTCGATGCTCTCTATTGAGAAGATATCGTAGTATCTCTTTCTCACCCGGCCCAGCATACCGGAGAAAAATTCCTTATCAGAATCAGAGCCCTTGAATGACTTTTTGTAGAGATTCTCAGGTTCATAGCCATTCGATGATATGACTTTCACCAGAGTTCCGTTGTCGATCATCGCTTTCGTGCACTTTTTTCCCGTGGAGAAATATTCCTCAATATATTTGCGTGGTGTAGAACCACTCCTCAACTGGTCGAGCGTCACACCTGAAGCTTCGAGGGTTCGCAGGTCGGCGGTTACATCGCGCTTTATCTCCTGAAGAATGTTGTCCTTGGCCTGCCTGAGTGCCCTAAGCAGATCATCCACTTTATGTGGATTGCCACCATCCGGACTATCGATCTCAAGATATGCCTTCATCTGAGCCTCGTAGGGTTTGAAGGTCTCCTCACAGATATTGGTGAGGATGCCGACAAGCGTGCGGTGGAGCTTCGAATTGCGGTTGAAGAAATTTGTGCGGTCACCGGTCTCCAATTGTCCTCCGATATAGTCCACTATCCACTTTCCCAACGGGTTGCGGATATCGCCGGTGCGGTTGAAATCATCAAGCATGGCATTGACGGCAGTCTGCACGGCATGACGGTCGTTAAGCTCCACGCTGAAATCGCCCTGACGGTCAAGTTCGAACGCAAAAGTGCGGAGCACCCTCTGGAAGAATGAATCTATGGTGGTGACATTAAAGGCGCTATAGAAATAGAGCAACTGCCGCAGTGCCTTTGCAGCGACCTCGGCAAGTTCGACACGCGAGCAGCCGTACTCCCTGCACAACTCGGCGGCATAGTCGGCATCTTTCTCGCCCGGCACAGGAAGCATCGACAGGGCATCAAGTTTCTCGATGATGCGCCGCTTCATCTCCTCGGTGGCCTTGTTGGTGAATGTTATCGCCAGGATATATCTGTGGCGGTTGGAAATCTCACGCTGTTCCTTGTTGTACTTGGGACTGTTAAGGCGATATTCGCCCGAATCCTGCTTCACCCCGAGCAGGATTTTTATATATTCATAAGCGAGAGTGAACGTCTTTCCCGAACCTGCGGATGCCTTATATATCTTAAGCACAATAAAAAAGAATGAAAAATAAAAGTAACAACGAACTCCCCTAACCCTTAACCTTATATCCTTCCTCCCGGAGGATAGCGAGCACCTGCTCCACGCGGTCGCCCTGTACAAGGATTTCTCCGCCACGTGAAGAGCCACCCGTGGCGAGTCGACGCTTGAGCATGGCAGCGAGTTCGGTTATGCCGGGATCATCAGGCTCAAATCCGGCTATGATGGTGGCAGTCTTGCCCGCACGTTTCTTGTCGAGCGTCACAGTCAGTCGCGGTCTCGGACGCGATGTCTGTGGCTGAGCTTCCGGTTCGGATTCCGGCTGATAGTCATCGGGCAGGAGTGCTCCCAAAGCACTCTTCCAGTCGACGTTCTTCATAAGCTGTGGGAGGTTTTGCCGTCGGGATTCTGGAGCGGATCGAAATATTCGTCGGATTCCTCATAGTCGCCGACACCTAATTCCTGAGGGGATTTCAGAGCCTGCGATACCTCGCGGATAGAACTTACTACATTCTGGCTCTCGAGGTCGAGCGACACGATATATGATTCCAGAGAATCAGCATCAGCGGCCATATCCACCGCTTTGTCGAAACACTCGGTGGCTGTCACCATATAATTGTGGTCATCGGTCATCTCCGATATTCTGGCATATATGATAGCCACGCGGCACATCTGCGAGAATGTGAGGGAGGAGGAGGCGGAGTCAGTGAGCATGTCGCATCCGCTGGCTGCGAGATCTACATTTCCAGTCTGTAGGTCTGACTCAGCCTGCTGTATCACCGATTCGGTGTCCATACCGGAGCATGCCACCCATAGGACGGAAGTAAGGAGAATAAAAAGAGTCATGAAGTTTTTCATAGACGTACGATTTTTATAGAGAGAAGTGATAAGAGATTGGAACGGCAAAGTTACGAATTTTCCTTTCCACTGACAAATTTTCACAAAAAAACTCTTACCTTTGCGCAAAATAAGTGACAGGTGATAGTGAATAAGTAATAGGTAATAGTGAATAGTGAATAAGTATGCCATCCGGATGGTACCTTCTCAATATCACCCATTACTTATCTACTATTACCTATTCACTATTACCTATTCACTATTACCTATTACTTAATTATGAAGATAAGAGCATGGATTGAAGCGATGCGTCTGCGCACGTTGCCGGTGTCGGTATCCGGAGTGATTGCCGCCTGTGGCTATAGCCTTCTCTGCGACAGCTTCCGCTGGATACCGGCATTGCTGTGTCTGACATTTGCAGTCCTGGCACAGATAGCGTCGAATTTTGCAAATGAGTATTATGATTACAAGGCAGGCCTCGACAAACCGGGGCGCGTGGGGCCGCGCCGAGGCGTCACCGAAGGCGACATCACCCCTGGAGCCATGAAGGCCGCCACATTCGTCACCCTGGGACTTGCCTGCGCCGTGGGATGCTCGCTCATCTATTGGGGCGGCTGGTGGCTTATTGCAGTCGGGGCTTTCATCGCCTTGGGCGTGCTGGCTTACAGCACCGGTCCATACCCTCTCTCCCATCATGCACTGGGCGAGGTGGCGGTGATATTCTTCTTCGGCATCATTCCCGTGAATTTCACGTTCTATCTTCAGGCTGGATTCTTCGACCTGTCGGTGGCTGTCGGATCTATAGCTGTGGGTCTGCTCGGGTCGAGCATTTTGCTGGTGAACAACTATCGTGACATGGAAGACGATAAAGCCGTGGGCAAACACACCTTCGCCGTTAAATTCGGTCGCACCGCCGCTTCGTCATGGTATCTTATCAATGGATTCATGGCGGTTGTCCTGATGCTTCCCACATGGATGGTTGTCCGGCCCGGATGGCTTGCCGTACCGGTAGCGTTCCTTGCGCTGCACACCCTGCTGTGGTTCCGCCTGTGCCGTCTTCGCGGCACGGCCCTCAACCCCATGCTGGGCCTCACCGCCATAGGCATGCTCTTCTACTGCACCGGCTTCCTTCTCGCGGCTGCCTAAGTGATAGGTGATAGTGAATAGTGAATAAGTATGCCATCCGGATGGTGCTTATTCACTATTCACTATCACCTATCACTTAGCAAAGGTCTCGGAAAATGTCGAGGGCGGCCTTGATTTCGTCAGGAGTGGCGGTCTGATTGATGTGAGCTATACCTACATCGCTCAGGAGGGTGAAGTTTATGGCGTCGGGAGTGGCGTTCTTCTTGTCATGGCTCATCAGTTCGAGAAGACGGGGGTAATCATCGCAGGTGATGGCGAAAGTTGAGTAATTCTCCTTTACGAATGTAGCGAACTGATGCAGAATGTCCGAAGGAAAACCCATCTTCATGTTGGAAAGGATAAGTTCCGCAACAAGTCCCCATGCCACAGCGTAACCATGAGCAATCGGCGACTGGCGTTCCATTGCCAGCGACTCGAATGCATGTCCGATGGTATGCCCTAAATTGAGGGCTTTTCGCGCTCCTTCCTCTTTAGGATCCGCCTCAACAATACCACTCTTCACACCTACGCTTGTCTGTACGAGCGCAAGCAACTTATCAGGATCCTCCTGCAGCCTGGCATTAGTGATGTCATAGTTGAGCAGGGCCGCCAGAGTAGCCTTGTCGTCGAGGAGACCGTGCTTGAGCATCTCGGCGTAGCCCGAGAGGAGTTCCTGCTTGGGCAGCGTGTTGATGAACTCAGTGGTGATTATCACAGTGTCGGCATCTACGAACGCTCCCACCTCGTTCTTCAGTCCTGCAAAATTGACTCCCGTCTTACCTCCTACGGCTGCATCAACGGCTCCGAGCACCGATGTGGGCACATTGATAAAACGGATTCCACGCTTGAAAGTAGCGGCGACGAATCCTCCGAGGTCAGTGACCATGCCGCCTCCGATATTCACAAGCACCGACTGGCGTGTGGCACCCTTGTCGGAAAGCTGTTTCCATATATCCGATGCCGCTTCAATAGTCTTGTTGACATCGCCTGGAGGCATGATTATCACATCGGCATGCTTCACAGCTTCCGACTCAGCCTTGAAGAGCGGAAGCACCTGTGTGAACGTGTTGTCATCTACTAAAACGAAAACTCGCGGATTGCCCATCCTGGCGACGGCGTCGTCGAGGGCTTCGAATGCATGGTTGGTAAATATCAGGTTCATAGCGTAAAATTGTTATTATAAATTATAAGATTTATAAATCATTTCTACTTATATAACAACCGAGGGAACAAATCGGCACACTCCTCCATCGAATTATATACAATATCTGCCCCTGCATCCCACATTTTTTCCGCCGGAATGGGTCCCGTGGTGATGGCCACGGTGAACACCCCTGCCCTATGGGCGGATTCCACTCCCAAGGGTGCGTTTTCGAAAGCCACACAATATGGAGCCGAGGTCAGAGCCATATCGATAGCCTTAAGATATGGCTCAGGATCAGGCTTGCCACGGTGCACGTCAGCACTGGTGATGCGCAGGTCCTCGCGCATCAGTCCGGTAAAATCCGTATCGATGCGTGACAGCAACGAGTTCTGCCCCGATCCTGTGACGAGCACGCGCTTTACCCCTGCATGCTTGAGTGATTCAAGGAGCTTCTTTGCACCGGGCATGGGATGCACGGGAGGAAGCTGCTGAAAATATATTGTCTTTAGATGGTAGAGATCCTTCTTCTCCTTGTCGGTGGCATTGCGGCCGAACTGGCGGTTGAAGAGGATGTCGATGGTAGAGGCCCCGGTGCGTCCTTCGTAGAGGAAAAACTCATCACGGGTGGCTTCTATGCCGGCTTCGGTGGCCACACGTAGCCATGCGTCGGCATGGTTGCCCATCGAATCATAAAGCGTGCCGTCCATATCGATAAGGGCGGCACGCGGGAAATTTCTAAATCTTGTCTGCTTCACGGATTATTTCTTGATGATTTTCTTTCCATTGACAATTATGATGCCATGATAGCCCGGTGAGGCGGGACGTCCCATGATATCGAACATCGGGCCGAAGCAGGCATCTGAATCGGCGAATATGTCAGAGATGCCTTCTGTATCGGTGACCTTGAGTTCCCCGGATGCATCGAACAGGCCGGTGAAATCCCAGTAGAGCCCGTTGGGGAGCTCAGGGAGCTCGATGACGGGAGTGCCCTCGAACGTTCCGGCATTCCAAAGGTCGATTACATCGCCCACCTTCGGAGTACAATCTTCATTGAGCGTCACAACGACCTTACCCTTGATGGTGAGCTTGCCGGAAACATCTACATACGAGCACGCATTGTTGACATTTTCTGTCTTGCGGATATATAGCGACAAGGTCGCGCCATCTTCTATAGTCAGGTCTGAGCCCACATAGATGGGGCCATAATGCATTGTGTTTGTATCAGAATAAGAGCCGGGCTGAAGCACAGCCTCATCCTTCACCACCAGGCTGTTCACCGTTCCACGCCCACGCATCAGGGCAGTTCCCTCGATTGTCATCGGCACAGTCACCACACATAGCTTCTGGTTGCCAGCAGTAAGCGACACCATTCCATCGTTCACTGTGATGTCCCTTATGCCTGTCACCGCAGATGCGATCTTCCAGTCGCCAGCACCGGTCTTCACCAGTCGGGGATTTCCCGTGAACTTGGTGGAGCATGTGAATCCGGCGTCATTACTGCCCACGGTGATTGTACCGGTAGTATTCACCGTGCCGGTGCCGGAGAGTCCTCCGAGTTCGAGGTTGCGGGATCCGGCATTGAATGTGGTGTTGGCGGTGACATTGAGGGTTGCCTTTGGCAGTCCATAGTTATTTTCCCAAAAGAATTCCGGATCGTACGACGAACCGCGTTTGGAGAGTCCTGCCACCACCGTGCCCTCGAAGGCCGACCAGTCGCCCTTGAGATAGTTGCGTACCGAAGCGGCGTAGACACTGAAACGTCCCGCACCTTCGAGTTTGCCCGTGTAATCGCAACGTGCATCAAGGTACAGACTTCCCGAATTGCCTTCCTCCACCACGAACTTAGTGCTGTTTGTGGAATAGGAATATATGTTGCTCACATCATAAAGCGAGCCGTTGACGAACTCCACAATATTTGGCAGTGCTATCTTGTTGTCCTTCTCAGAATCGTTCACCACACCTTCCACGATCACAAGTCGGGAGATCTGGTTGTCGGTCGCAAGGTCAAGCGTTCCCTTTCCGGTCTTGTAAAGTATCTGACCGATCTCAGGTGTTGTGATACCATTCGAGAGCGTCAGGTTTAGTCCCTGAGGTACATTGATGGTGGCATGGCCACCTCTGATGGTGATCTTGTGCCCGAGCGTAAGGTTGGCCGATGTGGACAGCACGGCATTATTCTTGATGTATATGCGGTTGTCAATATCGCCGAGCGCACCGTAATCAGTGCCGATGGAATTGGCGAAGCTCGAAGCCACGAGTGTACCTCCGTTGATATATGTTCCACCGGTGAAGCTGTTGATGTTGTTCACGGTGAGCTTGCCATTGCCTTCCTTCACCAGCGATGTCCCACCCACTATCGAGCCGTCGCCCGAGATGGTGTAATCTTTGGTCTCATTTTTGAAAGTCACGGAGGCAGGCATCATGTTTCCACTGATCACAATGTCGGTCACAGTGGCGTTGTCATCGAACGTCACATCATCGCCGGGGAAGAAAGCCACGTTTTCATCCGATCCGTCAGCGCTGAAATTCAATGTATTGTCGATATCCCATACTCCATTTTCGTTGCCAGTCCATATCTTGGATCCGGTAGCGAAATTCTGCACGTCGAGATAAAGCTTCCCGTCCGCGTCGTACACGAGTGTCTTCTTCAGATTGTCGAGCCCTTCAAGTATCAGGTCGTCGAGCGAACCCTCCACCTCAGCAACTTCACCGATGAGGTATCTGCCTGTGGCAAGCTCCATTTCGCCCTCTGCAGGATGACCGGTAAGACGGATGACAGGAGCAAGGTACTGCGGACCGTTTTTCCAGTCCTTCTTCTCAATGGCCACCTTCCGTGCCACTATCCTGTCGGCTGAGACACCGTCGGAGAACAGGTCGAGATTCACGATCGAACCGAAACCAAGCGAAAGCGTGGAGGTAGTCACACTCGAAGCCGAAGCATCAGATCCAATGTTTATTTCCGCTGCATAATCCATCGAGATACCCTTGGCAAAATTGCCTCCGGAGGTAGTGAGAATAGCGAATCGGTTGAGCCACAGCGGGCTGTTGGTCAGTGCGCCGTCAAGCTCCAATGTTCCGGCCCATACGTCGGTGCGTCCGGAGTAAGAGTGCTCTTCGGCCGGAAGGACGAGGATGCCGTCACCCTGTTTGGTGAGCCGCATCCCGCCAGCGAACTTTCCGCTCTTTATCGTATGGGTGAAATATTTATAGGTTATGCTATTGTTGTCGTCATGACCCTGCACCCACGAAGGAGCGTTGACTGTCAGCACTGCCGGCGATGCACCGTCCACTGCATCCACCTGCATATCGCCTGTGGTGCACATTATGATGTGCTTGCCGTCAGTGTCATGGCCGATAGTGGCGTTGTCGGCTATCTCCATACGGCCTGTCATCGTCACGGGTGGTGGCGGAAGGGTGATGCCTTCATACTCGCCGATGAAATAGCTCTGGTGAGGAGTCTGGTTGTAGCCGCACATCTGCCACACCATGGCATTGCGGTACTGGGGGTCATGCCAAAGCGTGTAGTTGCGCCATGGTGTGGGGATATCGGTGGTATAGATACGGATGTTGTTCTGTCCGTCACGCATTATCACCTCCTCGCGCCAGTCGCCGAAGATATCGCCTTGATAACATGGCGTACCCTTTGTATCATTGTTGGTCTTGCTGCCTTCGAGCAAGGCGATGCGTCCGCTCTTTGCCTTGAATATTGCACCCTGCGTGTTCTTGCCGTTGTTGTAATCAAAGGATTCATCGCAGAGGTCGCCGTCCCAGAATATACGGAAATTCTGTGTGATGGAGACAGTACCCTTGTTATCGCCGTCGATAGCGGCATGAGATGCTCCGCCTATGAGGTTCGGATCGCGCGAGGTCACACCCTGCGCACCGGGATATTCGTCGATGAAATTTCCCATGTTGGCGCGTCCGTCATCGTTGCCGCCGGTATTGCGGTAATAGATTTTGGATGTCGTGGCATCGCGGAAATTATTGTTCGGATTATCTTCGTTGCAGGCGAACACCTCCTGACCGTGGGTGTAAGGGTCGAAATCGCCCACATGGTGCGAGTCGCCGTGCCCGAGGCCTGTAGTCGAGAGTCCCCTGCCGTTGTCGTCTATCACCATCGAGCCGAACACTATCTCGTCCCTGCCGTCCCAGTCGACATCGGCTATCGAATAGTTGTGGTAGCCCTGCCCATACCAAGCACCGGGCTCGCTGCAGTTCCAACGCCAGCGTTCCACAAGCTCATGTGTATCGGGATTCACATCGTATGCTATCATCTTATGGCGTGTGTATATGCCCCTTGCGATGAATATGCTCGGGTTGCGTCCGTCGAGATACGGTGCACCGAAGAAATGCTTTGACGAGCGGTGGCCATAGCCATCGCCCCATGCTTTGTTGACAAGGTCGTCGTATGCTCCTCCGCTGAGCAATCCGCCGGGATTCTCGCTTTCCTCAAGTCTGGGAAGCGGATAGTCGATGCATTGGTAAGGCTTTCCCGTTTGTCCATCGACATAAAGCAGATATTCCTTGCCCGAGTGCATGAACCAATTGGCTCCCCCACCGGTGGCGCCACGGTAGTTGAGTGAGGGATCACCTACAGTATAGACCGTTCCGTCGGCCATGTGTATCGTGGTTCCGTCGGCTGCGCGGAATATCACTTCGGCTTTGCCGTCGCGGTCCCAGTCGTAGCCTACGATATTCTGCTCGTTGTTCTGGAAATCGCCCATGTTTGGTCCGCAGTTCACCCACCACAACACCGTTCCATCGAGCTTCAGACACTCGAAGAGAGAATATTCGCCGTTGTGCCCGTCGCGGGGATAGCTTGCTGAAATCTCGCTTTCGTTGTCATATTTCATCAGTATCTCCAACACTCCATCACCGTCGACATCGGCGCAGCAGGCATCGTTGGGCACGTAAGTACTGGTTAGTGTCGGGTCGTGCTTTGGCTCGATCAGGAGATAGTTTTTCTCAAGAACGGTGGCAGCGTCGCATTTCTGCATTTCGATTCCATTGACAACGGGAGCAACAGTATATGTCGATGATGCTGAGCCATCGGGATCAGTGAAATTTGAAACCTGGAGTGGCGAGGAGTTGAGCAGTGTACCGTCACGATATATGTTATATGCCGCGTCGTACCACTCCTCGGCGTTGATGCGCCATGAGCAGAACACTCCGCCGGGAGTGCTTACAGCTACGAGACCGCGGTCGAGGACGTCCATCGTGCGCTGTGCCACAGCCGGGGCAACCGCACAAGCAGCCAGAGCAAGAGAGAGATAAAAGCGCTTGTTCATTATTTATCAGTCGTTATAGGTTAGATTTTTAGATATTAGATGCTTGCAAATTTAGGCCTTATGCCTCTCGCATAAATTTATGCAAATATAAGGGTTTTTATTGATTTCCTCAAATAAAATCCTTACATTCAGCTAATGAAAATAAAACTATCGCTTCCCTACTCTCAACTGGCAACTGCAAAATTAGCGATTTGTTGGAAGAAAACCTCCT
>CAYZPI010000073.1:0-16730 GCA_964480085.1 uncultured Bacteroides sp.
CGGGCTCGGGACGTGGCAGGGAATCTATCTGTGTGAATTTCGCGAGCGGGCTGCGGGCCGCCGGATCGTGGCGACGGTAATCGGCTGAGGCGATGGAGGCATTTACGCAATTTCTCGCGGAGTGGGGCTATTGGGGGCTCTTTCTGTCGGCGCTGATCGCCGGGAGTATCCTGCCGTTCAGCTCCGAGGCGGTGCTGATCCTGCTGGTGCGTGTCGGGGCGGATCCCGTGGCGTGTCTGATCGCCGCCACGGCCGGCAACACGCTCGGCGGTCTGACCTGCTACTGGATCGGGTCGCTGGGGCGCATGGAGTGGATCGAACGGCTCGGGATCACCGAGCGGCAGCTCGACCGGGCCCGGCGCTTCCTGGCCGGGCGCGGAGCGCTGATGGGATTCTTCGGGTTTCTGCCCGTGATCGGCGGAGCACTCGTCGTGCTGCTGGGGCTTATGCGTAGCAACATCTGGCTTACGGCCGCCTCGATGCTGACGGGGAAGGCGCTGCGTTATTTCGTCATCCTGGCGACCGTCGAGGGCGCTCTGTCCCTTTTCTGACCGGCCGATATGCCGTCCCGTTTTCATCAGACCGGGGCGCATCTCATCTGCGACGGGCATCCCTGCCGCATCCGCCGCGAATATCAGCACGTGCAGGCCCGCAAGGCGAATAGGAGGGTGGGGACGGTTGCGGCGCGCTTGACCGGGCGTATGATGTACTTCAGGTAGTTGTCGATGCAGCACCTCAGTTTGCGAGTGTAACTATTTAATATATATATAATTAAACAAAGTTTATACGGCTTTCAGCAACAAAATCGCAACAACCGTCCGAGAAACGGATACAATTCCTGATAGTCTCGATTTCCTGAGAGTAGAATCGGTCTCCTGTCAATCGGGACAAAAAAGAGAGGGGCGATTTTCGGGAAAAATCAAAAAAATTTGTTGCTATTGTTGCTGACAGAAAAGTCGAGTAACAAAATAACAACAAATTTGTGCGAAAATTTGAGGTATGAATTTTGTAACTTGTTGTTAATCAGAGGATAAAATAATCGGCTTACTTTTCATTTTGTTTCGTAATTATCTGATAATCAACGCATTATGAGGGTTATTTCCCGATGCAGAAGCGAGAGAAGATGGTGTTGAGCACATCTTGCGAGGTGATGGAGCCGAGGATGGAGTTGAGGTGGTGGATGGTGAGGCGGATGTCCATGGCTATGAGGTCGCCGCTTAGGTTGGCTTCGATGGCCTCGATGGCGCGGGTGATGGCTTCGTCGGCTTGTACGAGTGCGTCGTAGTGGCGGACGTTGGTTACGAGTAGTGCAGCCTGGTCGCCTTCGCTCGACATGGCGGTTTCTTCCATTTTCTGACGCAGGTTGTCGATTCCTTCACCGCTACGGGCGCAGATGTCTACCTTGCGGGCAGAGGTGAGGGCAGGGGTGTTCAACATATTGGCGAGGACGGGGGATAAAGGCCGGTCGGTCTTGTTGACTGCAACGATTATGTCTGCGTCAGTATCGGGCAGGTCGGGCAGGGTGGGGTGTTCACGGTCGATCACCACAATCACTATCCTCGCCGAGGCGGCTGCGCGTCGGCTGCGCTCGATGCCAAGGCGTTCGATGGTGTCGGTGGTGTTGCGCAATCCGGCGGTGTCCATCATGCGGAAACGGTAGTCGCCGATGTTGAGCGCGTCCTCCACGATGTCACGTGTGGTGCCGTGGATGTCGGACACGATGGCGCGGTCGTCACCGAGCAGGGCGTTGAGCAACGATGACTTTCCGGCATTTGTAGCACCCACTATCGCCACGGGGATGCCATCTTTTATCGCCGAGGCAGATCGGAACGAGCCGGCGAGTCTGCGCACCTCATCCTGCACGGCCCGGGCAATCTCAAGCAGCTTTGCGCGTGAGGCAAATTCCACATCCTCCTCCGAAAAATCGAGTTCGAGTTCGAGCAGCGACGCCAGTTCGATGAGTTTCTCCCGGAGCTTGTGCAGGCGTTCGGAGAAACGTCCGCGCATCTGATTCATGGCGATGCGGTGGGCGGCACGGCTCTCCGAAGCTATTACGTCAGCCACAGCCTCAGCCTGTGCGAGATCCATCTTACCGGCAGCAAAGGCACGGCGTGTAAATTCTCCCGGTTCGGCAAGCGATGCTCCTGCTGATATCAGGGCGTTGAGAAGTTCGTGCTGCACGTAGCACGAACCATGCACGGATATCTCCACTACATCCTCGCCTGTGAAAGATGCCGGTGCGCGGAATACCGTAGCTACCGCCTGGTCGAGCGGCATGCCCCCGCTGTCGTAGATGGTGCCGAGATGAACAGTATGGGATGCCGCCTCAGCAAGGTCCTTGCCGTGCCACAGACGTCGGCACACTTCTATGGCTTCAGGTCCGCTCACTCGCGCCACCGCTATTCCGCCTACTCCCGCCGGAGTGGAGATTGCGCATATTGTCCTTTCCATAATTTTAAGTTATATGTTATGGTGAATAGTGAATAAGTTTCTTGTGGAAAATCATGGCGAATTGTGAAAAAGAATAATAAGTCAGTCAAATTTCGCAAGCTTCTTCGCCGGTTGTGAGCTTATGTCACTATCAACTATAATTTCTTTTTGCTCCAGCGTGGAAAATTACATTCAGATTCCACACGCTCCTCCACATCGTCCGGTAGTGCCGGGAAGAAATCGTAGCCGGTGATGGCCTCCACAGCATCAACCGGCACGGCGCACGACTGTATGCCCCCGGGCACATTGCCGTTGGGCATCACGAAACCTATGGCTCGTGGCGGCGTGGAATAAGGCGCGAGGACAACCTTGAAATACCTGTCGGGAACCGCCACACCGGTCTGCCCGATGGTGGAAGCAGGAGAATTGTCAAAGATGGGGCCGCACACTATAACAATCGCACTGTCCCTCACGGCCCAATCGCGGCATTTCTCTTCGAGTACGCGCCAGCTGCCCTGGTTCAACTCATGGGCCTGTGGTGAGATATTCGTCAGCAGGAACGATGACTGCATTGCCTCAGGATCCCATTTCATGTCGCCGGCCGGAGCCATGTGTCCACGGTCGTAACCAGAGCGCCGGTAATCGTCGAGCGTGGCGCATCCATTCACCTTTGGGTCGGGCGCGAAATTGACCGACTTACGGCTCGCATTCCGGCTGCCGGCTTCCTCTCCCGTGAGTTCCCATGCTACATAGTTAGGCTGGTGAGTCACCGGGTTGAACGACACGGTGAAGCCCGGATAAGCGAGGGCCTGGGCGTCCAGCTTCAACGGAATCCCGACATCAGTCAGATCAGAATACTCAGGTGACGAAGCGGAATACTCCCCGTCTCCCGCAACATTTGGCAGATCGTCGGGATGAGCAGATTTAAGTTTCTTTCCATACGCCTGCCAGGCCAACACTATGATGCCTGCCAGCACGACAAGCACGGCCGTCGAGCCTTTCCTTTTTCCCTTTGCCATGAAGATAAGAAATTTCTATATTGATTCCCTATGCCGATATTCCGGTCAGGAAGCGGCCTTCCTCCAGGATGCTATAAAAAAAAGCGGAGACGAATCTCCGCTTTCTCGTGAATACGGTTCTTATTTCTTGAAGAAGCGGTTGTAGAGCCCCTGGAATCCCTGACCGTGGCGAGCCTCGTCCTTGGCCATCTCATGCACGGTGTCGTGGATAGCGTCGAGGTTCAGCTCCTTGGCGCGCTTGGCGATACGCATCTTGTCGGCATTAGCACCGGCTTCAGCGGCCATACGCTTCTCCAGGTTGGTCTTGGTGTCCCAAACTGTGTCGCCAAGCAGCTCTGCAAATTTCGAAGCATGCTCGGCCTCCTCAAAGGCATAGCGCTTGAATGCCTCGGCGATTTCGGGATAGCCCTCGCGGTCGGCCTGGCGCGACATAGCCAGATACATTCCCACCTCGCCACATTCGCCTAAGAAATGGGCGTTGAGATCCTTGATCATCTCCTCATCGCATCCTTTTGCCACGCCGATCTCATGTTCGGTCACGAACTTAAGTTCTGCTTCCTCGTCCATTTCCTTGAATTTCGACTTGGGAGCGCCGCACACCGGGCACTTCTCGGGAGCTTCGTCACCTTCGTGTACGTAGCCACATACTACACAAATAAATTTCTTTGCCATAATGAATTTGTTGAAACAATGGTTGTTGGTTGTATGATATCTCCGTTATCTCATGGTTTATTCTGCGCCTTCTTCTTTCCCTTCCGATGCAGATTCCTCAGGCTTTTTCGCAACGAATTCAGTCACACCGTTGGCGATCAAGAGATTGTACCACGATAGGAGCTTCTTGATATCTGTGGTGTACACGCGGTCGTTGTCGAACGCGGGCAGGATCTCCGCGAAATATTCACGTATGGCTGTATCGTTGGGAAACGCCTTTATGTCGACAGGCTGGCCATCTGCCTTGGCCGAAACCTTTTCCAGCACCTGGGCAAGAGGTTCGTCGCCTTCGGTGGTGTAGATAGAGATGTCGCCCAGCGACACCACTTTGTCGCGGGCATATATAGGCATGCGCTTGCCTGTGCCGAGAGCCTCGACGATAAGCATATTTTTTCCCTGGCTCACCATGCGGTAGAGACCCGGTTTACCTGCGACAGAAATAATTTTCTTGATCATTGAGTCTTTTCTTTTATGTTTATTGTTTTTGACACTGCAAATTTACAATTTCAGATTGAAAAAACCACAATATTTCGTAACTTTGTGCTAAATATTTGTAAAATGTCAGACTAATCAAGTTCATCAATGCTGAATTTTATCCGTAATATCCTACAGTTGACGCTTGCACCCGCCAAAGGCTGGGAGGATGTGGCGGCGTCAACCGTCAGTCCGCTGGAGCTCTTCCGCAGGCACGTCATGCCGCTGCTCGTGGTGGCAGGATTGTCGGTGTTCGTGCGTATAATCTACAATACCGACCTCCAGTTCCTCTGGCTGTTTGTCAAGGCAATGGTGATATTCGTGTCGTTCTTCGTGTCGTTCTATTTCGCCCTGGTCATCTTCAAATCATATTTCAGCTATTTCTGCGAGGGCGACCCAAACGAGCGTAAGTACACCACCGTGATTGCCTATTGCATTTCCTTGCTCGCCATCACCGAGATAATATGCAATGCGCTCCCTGTGAATCTTGGACTGCAGTACCTGCTCCCTCTCGCCGTGGCCCAGATTTTCTGGAAAGCCAATGTGTACCTGCGTGTCCGTTCCGACAGGGATCTGCCTTACGCACTTTTCGGACTGTGTGTGGTGGTGCTCCCGTCCGCCATCATCCAGTCGGTATTCTTTTCAATCTTTTCATTCTGATTTGCTATGGACGTCAACATAAAAAACCGCCGGGCACGTTTCGATTACGAAATCTCCGACACTTTCACAGCCGGTATCGTTCTCACCGGCACCGAGATCAAATCAATCCGCCAGAGCAAGGCTTCGCTTGCCGACACTTACTGCTATGTCAACGACGGAGAGGTATGGATCAAGAACATGTACATCGCGGAATATTTCTATGGTTCCTACAACAACCATACCGAACGCCGTGACCGCAAGCTCCTTCTCAACAAGAAGGAAATCCACAAACTTGAGAAGTCCGGTAAGGAAGCCGGCTTCACAATTGTGCCACTGCGCCTGTTCATCAACGAGCGAGGTCTAGCCAAACTCGTCATAGGCATCGGCCGGGGAAAGAAGGAGTACGACAAACGCCAATCCATTAAAGAACGCGAGGATAAGCGCTCGATGGCCCGCATGTTCCAGAAGCGTTGACAGCCCCGGTGCGCGCCTATCTCGCCGAGACATTAAATATAACGAGGGCAGCGGTCTCAATCCGCTGCCCTCGTCGTTCATAACACCGCTGCGTGTTATTTTACCAGTATCTTCTGCGACCCGGCCGGTGTGCTCACGATGTAGATGCCGGCTGTGGTGATCTGGCAGCTAAGGCCGTTGAATCCTGTTGCTATCACGCGGCCTGTGAGGTCGGTGATGCTGACCGATCCTTCGGCTGCCACCGTCACTTCCCGGCCTGTCACGTTGCAATCCACTTTCTGCGGGGCCGTCACCGATGTGATGGATGCCGGGTCGGAGCCGCCGCCAGCCACATCGAACGTGATCACACCGTTTTCTTCCTTGATGTTGGTGATGGGCAGACCCAGGTCCTTGCCGTTCCAGGTCTGGAAACTCGGCGTGCCGTCAAAGGTAAAGCTTGTCACTTTGTTGGTTCCCGGGAAGGGATAGCGGCGTGTGACCCATGTCGTAGAGCCGGTGGTGCCGTTGGCCTCCACAAGGTCGACACGCTGGTGAGTCTGGTTGTTGTTCACCTCGTTGCGTGACCACACGTTTTTATCGTAGTCGATGTGCCATATCAGCATGCCGTGCCCGGGCAGCAGACCGTCCCATCCTTCCTTCTGGCGATTTTCGATCAGGAAGAACTCGTTCTCCTTGTCGGTGTTGATCAGATAGGCTTTGTTGGATGTGAGGATGTGTTCGAGGGTGCACGACGCAGGTCCTGTGATCTCCACCAGATTATCGCCTATCCATCCGAGGGCATTCCTCTCAAAGACTGAGAATGTCGGCGGCTGTGTGCTGTCGCCCAAGTAATTGCCGCTGTCTAAAGCCGAATAATCGCCGGGGGTGTAGTAGGCTGCTGCCGACGTGTTGTAGAGATCGGGTAAGCCGAGCACATGTGCGAACTCATGGCAGAATGTGCCGATGCCATCGGTCTTTTTCGATGAGCTCAGCTCCGACGTGCAGGCATAGCGGTTGAGGTACACTCCATCGTAGCGATATTTCATGCTCATTCCTATTTCAGAATTGTGGGGCCATACGGAATTGGCGCCGCCTCCCTGAGCCTCACCTTCTCCGGCGTAGAATACGAACACGTTGTCGATGAACGAATCTCCGTCCAGGTCATAGTCGTTGTAGTCGATCACATCGTCCAGGGCCGATACAGCGTCGATTATCATGTTGGCGGCACGTGTGTCAATTCCAAATATGCCGTTGGCGCCATAATACGCCTGGTTGTTGGGCAGCTCCACAGGTCCGTAGACATCAAACTCTCCGTCAAATTGCCCTGCCGATGCCTCCAGATAATAGTCGCGGCAGCTGCCGAAGGCGCCGTTGTCGCTGAATCCCTCTTCGTTGAGCATGCGGGTGAAATATTCGTTGGCATCGGGTGTGGTGAATTTCACGTCAGAGTAGTTGGCCAGTATCACCAGAGTGCGCACTTTGCCCTGTGTGGGAAATCTGGTCTGGAATCGTCCTTTGCCGTCCTGGTCGTTGCTTCGGGAAGCCGGGGCGGCTTCGGCGTTGACCGTATTCTTCTTGAATAGGGCAGTGTGCACCTTCTCGATGTTGAGACCGCTTATCAGCGAAATCTCTTCGTGTGCCCTCATCTCGGGATCGTGCGCCAGGATGTTGGTGTTCATGATTTCACCGTTGGCGTCAGTCGACGCATAGCAATAGCCGCTATTGTTGCCGATCACGATTTTGCCGTCGGTGGTGAGGTAGTAAGGTGTATGTTCGTCGCCTCCGAGAAGCAGGCTCACCACTGTGCCGTCGGGCTGTGTGAACTGGTATGTGACACCGCGCTTGGCGGGCACTGCCCATGCTGTGGCCACTCCGGCACACATGCAGCCAAGAATCAGATTCCTTAATTTCATTTCGTTTTTATATGTCTTATGTGTTTATTTCTTTATAAATGATATCAGAATGTCCCGAAAATTAGTAGCCGGGTTAACAAATGTACAAATTTACTCATTCTTTCTGAAAAATCGAAATCGCTTTGCACAAAAAAGGTTAAGATGCCGAAAAAACGCCCTTGGCCCGTCAGCGTACCACCACTTTGTGGATACGGCCACCGATCCTCACCATGTACACCTTCATTCCTGCTACTTTTATGTATCTGTTTATTCCTGAGTACACCTTCACTCCATTGATGTCGTACACCTCGGCGATTGCATCCTCATCTCCTCCTTCGATAATGATCTCTCCTTTTCCCCCGTACACCTTTATATGATTTTCGGCTTCAAGATCCTCCACGCCCGTGGGAGCGTTGAAGGCAATGGTCACAGGCAAGGCAGGCAGATATGAAGCGTTGCCCGGCTGATAGGCAGTGACGTAGATGGCTCCCTCGCTCAGCACCTTCAGGATATTGTCCTCTACGGCCGCGGCTCCCTCGCTAAGGGAGGCTATGACATATTTCACCGGCAGCCCTGACGAAGCAGTGGCACCGAGCTCAATTCTGCCATCGCCGACATGGCGGTTCTGTGTCAAGCTCCAGCTTATTGTCTGTGGCAGAAATGCATCCACCTCCTCGATGTTGGCTATTGCATCCCACCCACCGGCTGACAGGTATGCCTGCCTGGTTCCGCGTGGCACGTAGAGCGTGCAACTTTTTGGCACACTGCTGAAAGCTCCATCCCCGACGCTTGTCTTACCCGGATTTGGGTTCAGGGAGTACACATTCCGCAGGCTGTCGCACAACCCGAATGCCACTGAGCCGATGCTTCTCACCCCTTCAGGAATCACCACACTTTCCAGCCTTCCGCATCCTGCAAAAGCCGCATCGCCAATGGTGGCGACAGAGTCGGGAAGAGTGATCGCAATAAGTCCGTGGTTGTCGAGCAACGCGCATCTGCTTATCTCTTTGACCAGAGGATGAAGATTCAAACACGTCCTGGCCCCCGGACTTTGCAGCAGTTTTGAGTAGTCGTGGTTGTACAAGGCACCGTCGAAGGAAGAGAAATGTCCGCCGGCGGGATCAGCCACTATCCTCTCCAGGGAGAAACAGTCGCTCATGGCATTATCGCCGATTTCTTCTACCGACGCAGGCAGACAGATGCTTTTAAGGCTGTGGCAGAAACTGAAAGTTTCCGCTCCGATAGTGCGCACTCCGGGTGCTATCCTCACACTGTCGATGAACGTGCACCCCCCGAATGCTCTCCGCGCGATCGTCTCCGTTCCTTCCGGCACCTCTGCGATGCCCTCAGCTGTGGGACGGTATGCCAGCAGGGTGCGTCCGTCAGTGGTGAACAATGCATCCTGCCTCGATTGGAATATGCTGTTTCCGCCGTCCACCTCTATGGCCTGCAGACCGTAGCAGCCGTCGAACGCATCGGCTCCCAGCTGCTCCACGCTTGCCGGCAGCTCGATCGTCGGTATGGAGTCGCACCATCCGAATCCCCATTGTCCGATCTTCCTCACCGTGGGCGGAAGGCGCAATTCCTTCAGTGAGCGGCAGCCGAAGAAAGCGCGGTCGCCTATGGCGGTCACTTTCATTTCCTTACCCCAGTACACCACGGTCTGTGGAATTTCGAGTACCCCGCTGTAGGTATAGGTGGGTGACAGAAGCTCCTGGTATGTGATTTCTATCTCTGTGTCCGACAGGAGGTTGTAATATATACGCTTGCCGCTGTCGTTGATGGCGGAGAAATCATAACCCTCCGCTGCCGGGGCGGATAAAGCCATCATTGTCGCCGCGGCGATGAATGTCAGGTCAGAATATATGAAATGTCTGGTCTTTTTCATTTTTCATCCTTGATTATTGATGCGGCCATAAGTCCGATTACCACCTCATTTGCATCTGCTTTCAATGTGATGTCATGCAATTGCTTCCTTTCATCGAGGGGTACGAAGAGCAGATTGGCTGCACCTCCCTCTATACGGCGGCCGTACACACCTTCGATGCCGGTGTCCTTGCCTAAGTCGCGGCTCACCGTGCCGTCGGTGAGTTTCATCCTCAGCTGCCGTGGGGTGGGGATTGCAAAAGCTTTTCCGTCAGTGAAATAATCCTGCTCGATCGGACTCCAGTTGTACGGCGGCACAAGTCTTAGTGTCTCCGACGAGCCGTCGGTGTACCGCACTTCCAACGTGGCGTTGGGTGTGTATGCCTGCATGTGGTTGGTGCTTCCGGCCATCAGCAGTGCCAAGGCCTTGCCAGAACCTTCCACCGGGATAACGAGGCTGTCGGGATAATTGTCGAAGAGCGACACATAGGCGATGTTCCGCTCTGTGGGAGCGACGTTGAAATACAGGTCATGTGCCGTGCCGAGCGTCTCTCGATCTATGGTGATATATCCGCGTCTCAGATATGAATCGTCGATGTAGGCGGAATCCTTCGGGTGGCACCATTCACCGATTCCGTTCACCGGCAGTTGCAGGGTGGTGTAAGGCGAGCGTGGCGATGCATAGCGGTTCTTGAAGATGGCCGTCACATTATCGTTGAGGGCGGCCGAGATGTCAAGTGGTCTGGATATGCCGTCCATCGGCTCCAAGCCTGTCAGCGAGGGGATATCTCGGAAGCGTATGGCGGGAGTGTCAGCCACATCGGTTTTCGCTCCCGAGTGCTTCACCTCGATATCCATCTGTCCGGATCCATCTGTCGCCACTGTCGCCACAAGTGCCTGGTATGGCGTGCCTTTGTCAGTGATTGTATGCTCCACTTCCTTGCCGTCTACCAGTAGCGTCTCTTTTTCGAATTTTACGGGAAGGACGAGTCGTACGCTATCAGTCCTCAATGTCAAGTCATCGCTCAGCTGCAGGACGTAGAGGTCTTTAATGGTGCCATCTGAGGAGAAGAACAGCTTGAAATCGGGATGCTCCATCGCCGCATGTCCCCAATCGCCCGGGAAGCCGGGACGAAATGTTATTCTGCGGCTCAGGAGCTCCGGGGAGAAACCGAACAGTCCCTCCACCACTGCGCGTGACAGCACACCCACCGGGTCGGCGAAATCGCGGTAGCACTCTCCCCGTGCCGCATCGTAGTGGCTTATCTGGCCGATGTTGCCTGGAGAGTTGCCTATGAACATCCCGTCCAGCATCGCGCTCTTCATCAGCTTGAAGGCCTCGTCGGCTCTTCCAGCCTGCCAGTAGGCGAGAGCAGTGTTGTAGATCTCGGCGAAAGCCACATTGTTGATACTCCATGCGTAAGGCATCCAGTCGGTGGTCGACACCACTTCGTAGCTCATTCCATCGTCGAGTCCGTTGGCGTCAACCTTTATATGGGGAATGTTGCCGTCAATGTATCTTGTGGCCCTGTATGCCTGTTCCGGTGAGGCTGTGCCACCGTCTATGGCATGATACATAGTCCACAGTCCGGGGTGAGTGTGCAGGTGCCCGTTGCCCATTCGGTCCTTGAACTCCGCCCATGTGCCTTTGTCGTCCATCCACAGGGTTGAGTTCATGGCCGATAATATCTTTTCGGCTTCATTGCGGTAAGGAGTGGCGTCCACGCCGATAATGTCTGCCACATCGGCAGCCAGACGGTTGGCCCGGTAGTTGTAAGCCGATGAATGGGTCACGGCTCCGCTGTTATAGTAAAGCGCGTCGCTCGCCCAGATGCAGCAGTATGCATCATATAGTCCGTCATCATCGGGATCGAAATTGCGTTTCTCCCATTCAAGCGATCGTTCTATCACTGGCCATATCTGCCGGGCGTATGCGGTGTCGCCTGTCCACTGCAGATGCCACAGCAGTTCGTCAATGTAGCATAGATTCATGTCGTAATGGTGCATCACATTGTTCTTCTGCGGATTGCGGCAGATATATCCGTTGCTGTACATCTGCGTGCCCCATTTCTTTTCTGCCCTTGCCAGGTTCAGGGTGCTGTCCTGCGAGGGGTGGGGGATTGTGGGTGGCACGTCAGTCACCTGCGATTCGGCGTAAGCGTTGAAATGTGTGCGGGCCCGGTCGTGCCAACCTAAGAAATCACCTGTGTAGGCTCCCCGCCATCCGCTAAGCGGCATCCGCCATCCAACCGCTCCATGCTGGTAGGTGAGTCCATCCCATATTGCGTCGCCTGCTGCCGCCAATGTGGCTCCGAGAGTGTTGATGTAAGGATCGGGGGTAGCTATCTTCAGCCGGTCACGCAGTATGTCAGAGTCTTTCTCTGCCTTTTCATAAAGAGATTTCAGTTTCTTCTGGTCGCTGAACGTAATCTCTCTGTCAGAATATCCGGCATACACCACTTTGTCCTTTCCGCCGATTCCAATGCTGCTTTCGCTCATACCTTCCGTAGCCGATAGGTCCGGCGCGAAGCAATTGGCAGGATCGGCTCCCATATCACCGCTGCGGTTGAGCTTGATTTTTATCGTCGGGCAGCTGCGGATTGTAAGGATGCTGCCCTGAGGCACGTTTCGCGCCTCAGCTTTCCAGTAGGCAGCTTCGCCGTCGTGGGCGGCCACGGCTGTGAGTGTTATCGAGCCTTTGTTCCATCCGGGAATGTTGTTTATGATGTACACCCGCTCTCCACCCCTATACTTTGCCACACAGGACATCGAGTCAAGTCGTATCGTACGGTCCCCCATTGTCAAGGTGAAATGAATATTTCGGTTGTCTTTCTTGTGGTAAGCTGCAAAAATGGGTGTGTCGCTGGTTTCCAGTCGCCAGAGCGAGTGTCCTCCGTAAAGCGCGCGGGTATAGAGGTTCTTGCCATTGTGTGAGGTGATGTATCCGCCTTGAGTTGGTGAATACTGCATCGTGCGGTCCGCCCCACGGAAATCCTTGTTGTGTGAGAAAGACTCTATATAGTCCTGTGCGGCAGCATAGGTTGCCGTCGCCAGAGCTATGGATATGAAGATATTCTTTTTTCTTGACATTGGTTTACTACCTTACATAACGCAAAGTTAGCAAAAAAATTGCCATCATTGAAATCTGCGTCAGTTATGATCACTATTCCTCCACCGATCGACAGGCTTTTAAGTTCAATTTAGTTTGAATTGAATAGGTAATACGAAGGCGACATTTACAGGCTCTCCGTCGCAGTTTCGTCCGGGTGTCCACTTTGGCATTGCATTCACCACACGGATCGCTTCTTTTCTCAAAGCCGGATTAGGATGATGCACTGTGATATTGTCTATATCACCTGTACTCGTGACCACAAATTTCAGTACGATACGTGTCCGGAAGCCTTCATCGGCAGCAGATGGAGGATATTGAAAATTTGTTCCTATCCATTGATACATAGCCTCTGTCCCACCCGGAAATTCAGGCGGATAGCACACATCTTCCAAAGAAATCACTGCATCATCCTCTCCTGATGTTTGTGGGGTGTACTCTGGTTCACAGGCTTCCACCTGTTTTGCTTCTGCTGTAACCTCATTCTTATTCACATGTTTTGCTGAAATGGGGTTGACAGACATCACGGTACAAGCCATTATGATGATCATAAAACATCTCATGGCTTGTCTGCTGTCATTATTATTGCGGTAATTTCTCATCTTATTCTTTGGTAGTAGTACTATGAATGCTAAGATGCCAATCATAAACATTCCCTTATCAGTTACAAAGTTACTAAAAAATAAATCTTTTACCTAACTTTATGTCGAAAAAAATCGGGTGGAAATGATCGTTCCAATTTTAAGCACAATTTTTGATAATAAGAGAAAAGTGATTGCAGGGAATACACCTGCAACCACTTAGAGGTTATTTATTGTGATGTCAGAAAGAGTAGGACACTCCAATATTAAGATAGATGTTGTAGGTGTCCAGATCCACCTTGCGGGTCGAAGGATTCATTACGCTCCTCAGTCCCCATCGCAGTGAAGCTTTCAACGCAAGTTGTTTCCATACGTTGCGCGATGCGTCTGCCATGATGCCTGCATCCACCCGCTGTAGATCGGAAGAATAATTATACTCAGCCCTATTCACAGATATTATGGGATGGTATGGGTCCTCGCGCATCTTTCCATCACTCACACTCCCGCTGAACTTACGGTTGAGCGCAAACGCCACATACGGTCCGGCATCGATGCGCCATTTATCGTTTGGACGGAACACAGCAAGTACGGGAATCGTGAGATATGTCAGGCGGGTCTTGTTGCGTATCGTACCCGAATAGTAACCCGTTCTGGTGCCTGTTTCCTCGCCATCGAGGATGTCCATTGTCAAATGATAGTTGCGGGTGGTGATTCTCGCGTTCATGTTCAGATTGTCGAGCGACACCCCCATTCCGACACCGAATTTTTCTGAAAGCATCTTCGAGGCGTTGATGCCGATCGATACGTTGGCTCCCGGGCTATAGCCGCCGATCGAGCGGATGGATGCCGGGAGCCCGAGTGGAGTGGTGGCTCCGATATTGTAGCCTATGCCGGCCGCCCAGTCGATGCCGCCTTTGGCTGCAGCATTGAGCATACAGCCCACAATCAGGAGCACTGTAAATATCGTTTTGATCCTCATGACATTATTCGCATATAATTTCAACATCATCAATGAGCAGTGTGCTCCCAGGTGCCCCGTCGTAGACGTCCCCGTCACAGCTCGAAGAGAACACTACCGCCAGATTATAGCCTCCGGATTTCAGTCGGTTCGCATCAATATCCGACGAGTATTCGAAAGGTAGGTCGAACTCTACGTATCCCTCTCCAGGCGTATCGCCTCCCTGCAGCTCTGCCTTCGCCACGATGTTGGGGCTACCCTGTATCGTGTAGCCGTCGAGATGCTTGGTGGTGGTGTCAGTGAGATAGAGCACGGCACGGATGCGACATTCGTCAGGTGTGCCTGACGAATATTTTGCGCCGCCGGAGCGGTAGTTGTACCATCCCTTTATGCGCAACGGTTTCTTCATGAATGGCAGCCCGAACTGCGTCGATTCCTTCGGGTCGTACTTGGCGGCGTCGAACTGTCCGATGAACAGATTTCCCGCTGCCGTGGGCTTTGAGAATTCCGGTGTGGTGCGTGTCACGAGTTTTGCCGCGTACTTGCCTCCGTGGGCTTCCGTGGTGGGTTGGGTCGGGAAGGCCGTATAGTCGTCGTGTTTGTTTGTCAGGAAGTTGAATGCCTCGTTGCCGCTTGCCCAGATGTAGAGGTCCGATTCTCCCTGTTCCGCCCCGAGCAGTTCGTATGGCATCATGTAGCGCATGCGGTCGGGCTGTATCCAGTGTTCGAAGTCGAAGCGGGTGGGTATCTCGTTGAGTGTCACCTTCACGATGTATGTGCGCGTCCATTCGCCGTTCTCGCTCGTCACCTCATATCGGCATGGCTCGCTGTAGTCAGTCACCGTTGCCGGGTCGGGCTTTATCGTTGCGCCATCAGATAGGACGAAGTTCAGCTGCAGGTGCGATGGGTCGAGATATGGCGAACCGTAGACATCGACGCTGCCCCAGTGCTCCACGATACGGAGCACGTCGGCGTTGTCCGTGGTCACATCAAGGATATCAGCCTCGATATTGGGCTCCATATCTTTGATGCAGCCTGTGGATGCAAGTAGCAATCCACAGGCTGCAATGATGGTTGGGAAATGTCGCATGTCAAATCATCAATTCCTTGGCTGGCGTAAGTTGATCTTGCCGTCGGCTGCGATAAATTGCGCTGTTGTGACTTTTGCTCCGGTGGCACCCCATTGTCCGAGGGCTGCCACGCAAATGTATTTCTGCATGTTGGCCATGATATCCTGCACGCTTACGTTTCCGTCGACCGGAGTCAGCTTGCGGAGCGAGTGTGCATAATCGTCGGCGAACACCATATTGCGGTAGAGCACCATCACGCCCTTGTCCCATGCCTTGCCGTCCCATTCAAGGATGTTGTAGCCATTGGCTTCAGCTATGGCTTTCACACTGGTATAGTCGGGCGAGTTCTTATCGGCCAGGATATAGTTTGCGAAGCCGTCAGCATCAATTTTTGTCTGATAGTCGCTGATGGCGAGCGGTGTGTAGGTTTGGCTGTTGCCTACGCACACCGACCAGTAGCGCATGTCGGCGATCTTGAATTCTGCTGCCGATTTGGGGTAGCTCGGAGCTTTGAAATTGAAGAGAATCACCTCATTCTCTTCCAGGGCATTGCGGGTATAGCAATATTCAGCGGGTCCGTTGGGATAAGCGTAGGAGAAGGGAGCACGGAAGAACATCACGTTGGCGCTGGGGTTGAACGCACCGCCGGGAATCTCCATCTGTCCGCGTAGTCCGCTGAGCTCACGCTTCGGGGCATCCGTAAGTTCGCCGGTCTTTGCATTGATTCCCTTTACGAGAGGCATTTCCACACCACCCTTGATATCGGGCTGGGGAATATAGTAGCGTAGGATCGTGCACACTTTCTTCACATCGGAGTCGAACCAGATGATGTTGTCTTTGCCGGCCGATACTGTTGATGCCGCGTCGGTCGGGAGCACGTAGATTGTGTATTTCTGGTTTTTCTTACCGGAGGCAGTCACGAAAGGATTCTCATATCCCGGTTCTGCATTGATTTCAACATCCATCAGGCTGAAACCTCGCTCGCAGTAGCTCGTCTGCTCGTCATCGTCATAGACGTTGTAGCTGAGGAAGCGTGCGTCGGGAAATTCCCCTTCGATCACCAGACCCATGTCGGGATTCGAGGCTGCGTCGTAGGTGTATTCCCAGTAGTAGGCGAAATGGTCGGGGAAGAACTGTAGTGTCATGTTGTCGCCACGGAGTACTTCGCCCCACATGTCCTTGCCTTGGATCTTCACTTCTTTGTCGTCATCATCGCTGCAAGAAACTAATGATGCAGCCATACATGCCGTAAGCAAAGCGAGTCCGGCATTCTTAATTCTGAAAAAGTTCATAGGATTTTTTTCAATTTTTCTGTTGCTAAATCGGGTACAAAATTACTTTTTTTACCTCAAATTAGAAAATATCTACATTCTTTTGCGACGAAAATGCCAATAAAAGGTAAAAATGGGAAAATACCGGGATAACTCTCTCCTTTGAAGAATACATAACATATTTCTTGCAATAAAATATGAAAACCCGTTGGTTGAATTAAATTTCTAAAATATTTATAATGAAAAAGTTGTACATA
>CAYZPI010000074.1:0-16264 GCA_964480085.1 uncultured Bacteroides sp.
GGGAGAGTAGGTCAACGCCATCCTTAGCCCCCTTGCGAAAGCGAGGGGGCTTTTTCTTTGTTCATTATTCTTTTTTTGTGTTTGGTTTTTCAACTTTATTGCGTAAATTTGCACTATATGAAAAATCAAGTTCGTAAGATATTAGCAAAGTCTATCATTATCATATTCTTGATGTCCTGTCTTGAAGCTGCAGCACAGATCAATACTGAACAAGTGTTACGCGTGGGACAGAATGCTATGTATTTTGAGGACTATGTATTGTCCATTCAATATTTCAATCAGGCGATAAGGTCGAAACCTTATCTTGCCCAGCCTTATTTCTACCGTGCGATTGCTAAGTTCAACCTCGATGATTATGCCGGGGCTGAGGCTGATGCTGCAAAAGCTATTGAAATTAATCCGTTTCTTGCGGATGCTTGGGAAGTGAGGGCTGTGGCACGCCAGAATCAGGGAAAATATGCAGATGCTGTATCTGACTACGATGAGGCTCTCAAAGCTCTGCCTCGCAACCGTCAGATTATGTTCAACCGCTCGATGGCGCTGGGTGCAATGAAGAATCTTGAGGCGGCTGATAGCTCTTTCGCCCAACTTATCGAGTATTATCCCAATTTTGATAACGCGTATCTTGGAAGAGCAATGGTGCGTCTCGAAAGGACGGATACAGTCTCGGCTTTGATTGATGTAGAGAAGGCGCTTGAGATTAATCCGAAAGCATTCAACGGCTATCTCATGCGTTCTGACATAGCTTTGAAATTTGAAGATGACAAGGTAAAGGCTCTTGAGAATATCGACCAGGCGATAAAGCTTAAACCAAAGGAGACGGATCTGTATATTAACCGTGCTTATCTGAGATATCTCAACAACGACTATTTCGGGGCAATGGCAGATTATACGTATTCTTTGCAACTTGAACCGGCCAATAAGACCGCCTTGTTCAACCGTGCTTTGCTTCGCACGGAGGTGAGTGATTTCGATAATGCTCTTTCTGATTACAACCAGATTCTGGGAATGGAGCCTGACAATGATATGGCACTCTATAACCGAGCGGTCATCCTGGCTGAGAAAGGAGAGTATGATCTTGCAATAAAGGATATCACAAGGCTGATGGAGATATATCCTACCCTGGGTTCTCCTTATTTCATGAGATGTGAATGGTATATGGCGAAGGGGGAGACGAAGAAGGCCAAGGCTGATTACGAGAAAGGGGAAGCACTTACAAATTCCAAGGTCCCCGTGAGAGTGACGACTCCAAAGAAGAATGCGTTCGATATGGCTGACAATGGAGGCGAACGACGCACCGAGGATCTCTCGCAGGAGGAAGTGTCAAAGAGATTCAACTCGCTGCTGACAGTGGAGAATCCGACGCATTTCGACGAGGAATTCAACAATTCGTCTATCCGTGGAAAGGTTCAGGACAGGGATATCAACATTGAGATTGAGCCTATGATGGAGCTTACATTCTATGCACATGACAATGAATTAAAACAGAAACATTACTACATAAAGGAGGTGGACGAACTCAATGCCACACGAATCCTTAGGAATACAGTGCTCATCTCCAACCATCCGGTTCTGCTCAACGATGAGGATGCCATAGCCAAGCATTTCGCTTCTGTGGATTATTATAATTCATATATCGCAACTCACGAGCAAAGGGCGATCGACTATTTGGGACGCGCGATGGATCTGATGACACTTAAGAATTATTCGGCTGCGATAGAAGACCTCGACAAGGCTGTGGCCCTCACTCCCGATCATCCTGTCGCTTACATCATGCGGGCACAGGCCCGGTTCCATCAGAATGACGATGTCCCCGCCAACGTGAAGCTACAGTCCGTGCTCTCCGATCTTGACAAGGCGATCGAGCTGTCGCCGCGTTCGGCTGTGTTATGGTTCAACAAGGGCAACGTGCTGTTTGAGACAGGTGATTTCACCTCGGCACTGGCCGCTTATACACAAGCCATCGAATTGCAGCCTGATATGGGAGAGGCTTTCTACAACCGTGGATACATATATCTCAAACTCGGCAATCAGGAACGTGGAGTTGCCGACTTGAGCAAATCCGGCGAACTCGGTGTAGTGGGTGCATACAACTTGCTCAAGCGCATTCAATGATGAATAAATTTATCTAAAATATAATATCATGTTATCAGACAAGGATCTTTCTTACCTCGCCCAGAAAGGGATATCAGAGGACAAGCTCAACGCTCAGCTCGCACGTTTCAAATCAGGTTTTCCTTACCTGCGCCTGGATGCCTCGGCCAAGGTAGGCGAGGGAATACTCCGTCTCTCCGACTCCGAGCAGGACGCTGCCGTGGCCCGCTGGAACAAATACCTCGCTGATGGTGGCGAGGTATGCAAATTCGTGCCGGCTTCGGGTGCCGCATCGCGCATGTTCAAGGCTCTCTTTTCGTTTGTCAACGGTAAGGATGATGTGCCTGCTCCCGGAAGTGATGTCGACAAACTTATTGCCAACATCACCAAGGCACCATTTTATGAAGAGCTCGACGAGATAACCAAAAAGCTCTACGGGAAGGGTGTGGATGCCCTCATCGCCGACGGTAGATACAAGGATGTGATCGGAGCCATTATTCTACCCGAGGGCATGAACTACGGCAATCTTCCAAAAGCCGTGCTCACTTTCCACCGCTACGCCGACGGTACTACCCGCACACCTCTGGAAGAGCAGCTGATGGAAGGCGCGCAGACTGCGGCAACCGACGGAAAGGTGAAACTGCATTTCACCGTTTCCGCCGCCCATCAGAACTTGTTTGCCGATAAGCTCGCCGTAGCTATCCCGGCTTTCGAAAAAGCTACCGGACTGAGCTACGATGTGACCACCTCGGAGCAGAAGCCATCTACCGACACAGTGGCGGCAACACTCGACAACGAGCCTTTCCGTGATGCTAAAGGCAATATCGTGTTCCGCCCGGGCGGTCATGGCGCGCTGATAGAGAACCTCAACGACATGGACTCCACCGTGGTATTCATAAAGAACATCGACAACGTGGTGCCGGATTCGCAGCGTGAGGCCACAATCCGTTCAAAGAAAGTGCTCGCCGGAGAACTCATCCTTGCCCACGATAAGGTGGACAGCTATCTGAAGCTACTGCGTGGGGGCAACTACACCGATGCCGACCTCAAGGAGATAGTGGATTTCCTGAAGAACACATTCTTCATCAAGGCCGAAGAATTTGACACACTGACAGGAGCCTCACTCGCCGATTTCCTGGCAAAGAAGCTCAACCGTCCGATGAGGGCATGTGGAATGGTGCGTAACGAGGGCGAGCCCGGCGGCGGACCTTTCATCGCCTACAACAGCGACGGCACGGCATCTCCGCAGATCCTCGAATCCACACAGATCGATACTTCTGTACCCGAATATGCCAACATCATGTCGCAGGCGACCCATTTCAATCCTGTGGACCTGGTGTGCTATATCAAGGACATCGAAGGCAATAAATTCAATCTTCCCGATTATGTGGATCCCGACACCGGTTTCATCTCCTCCAAGTCGCTCGACGGCCGCGAGCTCCGCGCCCTTGAGCTCCCCGGCCTGTGGAACGGCGCTATGAGCGACTGGCTCACACTGTTCGTGGAAGTTCCGGTGGAGAGCTTCAACCCGGTAAAGACCGTCAACGACCTTCTCCGTCCGGCCCACCAGGCATAATAATCCCGGGCAAGTCTTTGGAGATTACTATATTAAACCAATCGTTAAATCCATTACAAGTGTACACTTACGACGAAGCATACAACGCCACACTGAAATATTTCGACGGCGACGAACTTGCAGCCCGAGTATGGGTGAGCAAATACGCCCTGAAGGACTCCGAAGGCAACATCTACGAGCTTACTCCCGATGATATGCACCACCGCATATCATCGGAGCTCGTCCGTATAGAAGGAAAATACCCCAATCCCTTGAGCGAGGAGGAGATATTCGAATTGCTCAGGGATTTCCGTTACATCGTGCCGCAGGGTGGTCCCATGACGGGGGTAGGCAACGAGCATCAGGTGGCGTCGCTGTCCAACTGCTTTGTGATTGGTCTTGACGGACATCCCGACTCCTACGGCGGCATAATCCGCATCGACGAGGAGCAGGTGCAGCTGATGAAGCGCCGTGGCGGTGTTGGACACGACCTGAGTCACATACGTCCGAAAGGTACGGCTGTGAACAATTCTGCCCTTACCTCCACAGGCCTGGTGCCGTTCATGGAACGGTACTCCAACTCCACACGCGAGGTGGCGCAGGACGGACGCCGGGGAGCACTGATGCTGACAGTGTCGATCAAGCACCCCGACTCTGAATCGTTCATCGACGCCAAGATGACCGAAGGCAAGGTGACCGGTGCAAATGTGTCGGTGCGCATCACCGATGAATTCATGCATGCGGCAGAAGAAGGACTGGCCTACACACAGCAATACCCTGTGGATTCCGACAAGCCTACGATAACAAAGCAGATCGACGCCCGACGGCTGTGGGACAAGATCATACACAATGCATGGAAATCAGCCGAACCCGGCGTGCTCTTCTGGGACACGATCATCCGCGAATCGGTGCCCGATTGCTATGCCGACCTCGGGTTCCGGACAATATCTACAAATCCTTGCGGCGAGATTCCCTTGTGTCCTTACGACAGCTGCCGGCTGTTGGCCATAAATCTATATTCCTACGTCGACAAGCCTTTTACTGCCGGGGCATCGTTTGATCTTGATCTATTCTGTAACCACATACGTTGTGCGCAGCGTCTGATGGATGATATTATCGACCTTGAAATGGAGAAGATCGATACGATTATCAACAAAATCAAATCTGATCCCGAACCAATCGAGGTAAAATCCTCTGAACTGCATCTCTGGGAGAAAATCCGTGCGAAGACTCTCAAAGGGAGGCGCACAGGTGTGGGAACGACCGCCGAGGGCGACATGCTTGCCGCATTGGGATTGAAATACGGCACTCCGGAGGCCACGGCTTTTTCCGAATCGGTGCATAAGGCTCTGGCCCTGGCCGCCTACGAGTCGTCGGTGGAGATGGCCCGCGAACGCGGTGCGTTCGAAATCTACGACCCCCAGCGGGAAGAAAACAATCCGTATATCAAGCGGCTGCGCGAGGCTTCGCCCGCTCTATATGAGGATATGGTGAAATATGGCCGACGCAACATCGCATGCCTCACCATAGCGCCTACGGGCACCACGAGCATCATGACCCGTACCACATCGGGCATAGAGCCCGTGTTCCGTCCGGTCTACAAACGGCGCCGCAAGGTGAATCCCACCGATCTGGATGTGAGGGTGGACTATGTAGACGATTCCGGTGATGCCTTCGAGGAATACATCGTGTATCATCCGAAGTTCATCGAATGGATGAAGATTAACGGTATAGAGCCGCATCAGTACTATTCACAGGACGAAATCGACGCGATGGTGGCTAAATCGCCCTACGCCGGAGCCACCGCCAACGATATCGACTGGCTTGAGAAGGTGAGGATGCAGGGCACTATACAGAAATGGGTGGACCATTCCATCTCCGTCACCATCAATCTTCCCTCCGATGTGTCGGAAGAGACGGTCAACCGTCTGTATCTTGAGGCATGGAAGGTCGGATGCAAGGGATGCACGGTGTACCGTGACGGAAGCCGCTCGGGTGTGCTCCTCGATGTGGATAAAAAAGAAAAGAAGAAGGCACCCGACGAAAAAGACACCATTATAGCCGAAATCAACGCCCATGTGGCGAAACGCCCCACGGAGCTTGAGGCGGATGTGGTGAGGTTCCAGAATAACAAGGAGAAATGGATCGCCTTCGTAGGACTTGTCGACGGACGTCCTTATGAGATCTTCACCGGTCTGGCCGATGACGAGGATGGAATTTTCTGTCCTAAGTCGGTGAACCACGGAAAGATCATCAAGCATGTGGATGCCGACGGCAACAAGCGCTACGATTTCCAGTTCATCAGCAAGCGTGGGCTCAAGACCACCATCGAAGGCCTTTCCTACAAGTTCAATCCCGAATTCTGGAACTATGCCAAGCTCATTTCAGGAGTGCTTCGCTACGGCATGCCGATCGACAAGGTGATGAAGCTCGTGGCTGATCTCGAACTCGACAGCCGTTCCATCAACTCATGGAAGATGGGAGTGGAACGTGCACTCAAAAAATACATCCCCAACGGACAGAAAGCCGAGAACCAGAAATGCCCCAACTGTGGCAACGAGACCCTGATCTATCAGGAAGGCTGTCTGATATGCACATCATGCGGAGCTTCCCGCTGCGGCTGACGATACCATGGAAGAGCTGATGCAATATGTGTGGCAATTCCGCCTGTGGCCACTCCACGATATGTCGACCATCGACGGCCGGCGTATCGTGGTGGTCGACCCGGGTACCCTCAACCGCGATGCCGGACCGGATTTCTTCAATGCCAAGGTGCTTATCGACGGCACGATGTGGAGCGGCAATGTGGAGATCCACGTGCGTGCATCCGACTGGTACCGCCACGGTCACGACCGCGATGAGGCTTACGATTCGGTGGTGCTTCACATAGTAGATGTCAGCGATACTGAAATCCTCCGTCGCGACGGACAGAAGATTCCTCAGATGGTAATGCAATGCTCGCCGGATTTCTCTGTAAAATACCGCGACATGGTGCATTCCACCTTGCGGGACCTCCCTTGCGCCGAGGAGATAGCGACGTTGCCGGGAATTTATCTCACTGACTGGTTCTCTGCGCTCGCCTATGAGCGCATCTACGCCAAGACCGACAGGATAACGGATGCCTTGAACCTCACAAGCCACAATTGGATGGATGTGATCTACCGCACCCTCTCACGTGCGCTCGGATTCAGCATCAACAGCCAGCCCTTCGAACTGCTCGCCCGCTGCACTCCGCTGAAGGACATGTTGCATCACACCGATTCGGTGTTTGCGATAGAGGCAATGCTTTTCGGACAGGCCGGATTTCTTGACAATGTGCACCCCGACGGCGAAGACTATCCATCCCGGCTGGCGGCGGAATACCGTTTTTTAGCGGCCAAATACTCGTTGAAAAGGTCAGACGGCATGGTGTGGAAGATGGCGCGTATGCGTCCGCAGAACTTTCCTCACCGGCGTATTGCCGCACTTGCCCAGATCATCAGTAGCAACCGGATGTTGTCGGGGCGTCTGCTTGAGGTGGGCAGTGAGGAAGAGGCGCGTAAGCTTTTCGACGTGCAGCTTACAGGATACTGGGCTTCTCACTACGGCTTTTCGGACAGTGGCGGCAACGGACAGGCATCCAGGGCCTTCAGTTATTCTTCCGTGACGGTGCTTTTGATCAATGTGGTGGTGCCGCTGATTTTCGCATACGCCCTTAGCACGGGCGACCGGCTCCGTCAGGAGTTTGCAATTGATTTGCTCCATTCCCTCAAGCCTGAAAGCAATTTCATCATTGAGACCTTCGCCCGTGCCGGCATCAAGGCCACAGATGCCTTCACCACGCAGGCGCTCATACAGCTCAAGCGCGACTATTGCGAGCCTCGCAAATGCCTGTACTGCCGAATTGGCCACAAACTCCTGTCTGCCAAAGTAAAACGTATTTCCGCATCAAAAGCAGGGTGTTGAGGGATACCTCGTCACGCGCTACTGTCAGAGGTAGCTCCCTACAAGACGCCTAATGTTATAGGTCGACGACATCGATTCGCCGTAGGCACCGGCTGAACGGATTGCAATTATGTCACCGCGACGTGTGGAAGGCAGAGGCTCATCCTTGGCGAAGACGTCGGAAGATTCGCAGATCGGTCCCACAACATCATATTTTTCGATGCCTGCACCGGCATTTGACGTGAGATTCTGTATCACATGATGCGCTCCGTATAGGGCGGGACGCACCAGATCATTCATTCCGGCGTCAAGGATGACGAAACGTTTACCGGATCCTTGTTTCACATATATTACCCTGGAGATAAGGCTTCCGCACTGCGCCACCACTGCGCGTCCGAGTTCGCAATGCAGTTCCTTTCCCTGCATATTCTTTAGGCCTTGGCGGAAGGTGTCGAAATATGCCTTGAAATCGGGTATCGGATCGGTGTCGGGATGCTCGTAATCCACTCCGAGACCGCCACCGACATTGATCGACTTAATCACCACTCCCTTGCTCTCGAAATGCTCCACCACTACATTTATGCGTTCGCACAGCAGCGCGTAGGGCTCCATCGTCGTTATCTGCGAACCGATGTGGAAATGCAATCCGCGCATGTCGAGCCCCGGAAGCTCCAGGGCAAGATCCATTGCCTTGTCGAGGATGCGCAGGTCGATGCCGAACTTGTTCTCCTCCAGTCCGGTAGTGATATAATGATGCGTGTGGGCGTCGATGTTGGGATTCACCCGCAAAGCTATTGGTGCCACCTTATCCATTTCAGTGGCGATGGCGCTCACTATTTTAAGTTCCTCAATCGACTCAATGTTGAAGCATCCTATGCCGGCGCGCAGGGCCATGGCTATTTCCTGGTCGGTCTTTCCAACTCCGGAATAGGCTATCGACGAAGGTGAGAAACCCTCGCGGATGGCGGTGGCTATCTCGCCACCGCTCACACAGTCGGCCGCGAATCCGGCCGCAGCTATTGCCTGCAGCACTATCGGGTTGGCGTTGGCCTTGATGGCATAGTGCATTTGTGTTCCGGGATCCATCGCCTCCTTTATGGAGGCGAGAGTATCGCCTAAAAGCTCCATGTCGTAATAATAGAATGGAGTGGGGCGCTCAATAAATTTTTCTACGGGGAGCGTGTAAGTTCGTTGCGCCATATCTATTTCTTCTTTTTGCCTACTAAGGATTTAACGAGTTCGTTGGAGAGTTTGCGCAGGAATGATGTGAGCACGGAGATCAGCATCGCGCCTATGGCCGTCTTCTTGAACGACGTCTCTTTCTTCTTCCCGCTCTTTGACTTTTCTTTGTCTGAGTCCTTCTCTTTCTGTTTACGCTCTTTCTCCGTGGCTTCATCCTTCTCGGCTTTGGCCCGTCGCTCTGATATTTCCTCGAAAGCCGAATGGCGGTCGATGGCCTTGTCATATTTGCCGGCTACTCTCGAATGCTCCATCAGCGTCTTTCGGCGTTCGGCGGTGATGGCTCCTATCTGGCTCAGTGGGAAAAGCATCTTGGCTCTCATCACCATTGACGGGGATCCCTTTTCGTCAAGCACCGACACCAATGCCTCGCCGGTGCCGAGCTGGGTGATGGCTTCTTCGGTGGAAAATTCCGGATTGGCGCGGAATGTCTGGGCGGCTGTCTTCACCGCCGCCTTGTCCTTGGGAGTGAAGGCGCGCAGCGCATGCTGCACCCTGTTGCCAAGCTGTCCGAGCACTCCATCAGGCAGGTCGGAAGGCGACTGGGTGATGAAATATACTCCTACACCCTTCGAGCGGATAAGGCGTACGATCTGCTCGATCTTCTCCACAAGGGCTTTGGATGTGTCCTTGAAGAGCATGTGGGCCTCATCGAAGAAGAATACGAATTTCGGGAGGTCGCAGTCGCCCACCTCCGGCATAGTGTCGTAGATCTCCGTGAGAAGCCATAACAGGAATGTGGAGTAGAGCTTTGGCTGGAGCATGAGCTTGTCGGCAGCAAGCACGTTCATCATGCCTTTTCCTCCTTGTGTGGCGAAAAGGTCGTGGATGTCGAATGCCGGTTCACCGAAGAACAGATTGCCGCCCTGCTCGTCGAGCGAGAGGAGCGCGCGCTGAATGGCACCGATCGAGGCTGTGGAAATGTTGCCGTAGGTGGTGGTATATTTCGAGGTGTTCTTCGATACGTAGTCGAGCATGGCCCTCAGGTCCTTGAGGTCGATGAGCTCCATTCCCTCGTCGTTGGCGATACGGAATGTGGCGGTAAGCACACCCGTCTGAGTGTCGTTCAGTCCCAACAGACGTGCCAATAGCTGCGCACCCATCTTATCCACGCGTGCGCGCATAGGATGTCCTTGCTCGCCGAAAACATCATAAAATGTTACCGGACATCCGTCGAAATCAAGTGTCGAGGCGTCAATGCCAAACTCCTTGCAGCGTTTCTCTATGAATCCGCTGAGAGCCCCTTTCTCTGCGATGCCCGATAGGTCGCCTTTCATGTCGGCCATGAAGCACGGCACGCCGGCTTGTGAGAAAGTTTCTGCCATCACCTGCAGCGAGACGGTCTTTCCCGTACCCGTTGCTCCGGCTATCAGGCCGTGGCGGTTGGCCATCTTGCCTTCGATGCATATCTGTTCATCGCCGCAGTGGGCTATGTATAGTTTTGAGTCGCGTAGCATTGATGTCAGTCGTTAAGGAAATATTCGATTGTGGATACCACCCTGATTTTCTTTATGTAGGGCGTGTATTGGTCGCGGTCGTCGATTGAGAACTGTCCCTGATATGCGGTCTTGATCTTGCCGAGTTCAGAATGAGAGTCGGCGGCGAATTTCTGTGCGGCCTCGCGTGCGTTCTGTGTGGCTTCGGCTATCATTTCGGGTTTCACATCGTTAAGCCCTGTGTATTCGTAGGAAATCTGGTAGCTGTAATCGCCGGCCACCACGGCAATGCCTTCCTTCAACAGTTCGGTCTGGCGTGTGATCAGCTCCCTCACCTTATCCACCTGCGATGATGTAACCACCACCACTGTAGTCACATTGTAGCGGTAGGGAGTATTCTGGTTGCCGTAGCGTTCGGCCTGGAGATCATAGACCTGCGGAGCGTTGACGGATATTTCTTTGTCGGTTATGCCGTTGTCCTTAAGAAATTTTACTATGGCATTATTGGTGTTCTGTATCTTTGTGTAGATTGAAGTAAGCTCGTTGCCAACCTCCTTGCTTACGATGGGCCACGTCACTTTGTTGGCCGGCACTTCTTTCTCCGCCAGTCCTCTTACCGTCACCACCCTCGCATTCTCCGATATCGAGCTGAAACCACCCTTGATGAATGCTCCCAGTACGCCTAATCCTAATGCAATAAGCAGCGCGGAGATTACATTGGCTCCGCCTTTCTTAAACTTGTTGTCGCTCATGATTCTTGATTTTTAGTATTGAATCGGCAAACTTACAAATAAAATCCGAAATAGCGTTTGTCTCAGATGCTTTTTTTTGAATTTAATACAAAAAAAACGACCCCGCATCGCTGCCGGGGTCGATATGTCAATGAAGAAGCTCAATCGACGGCACTATCTGTAGTCGGCGAAACGCGCCTGCAGGCGTTTGCGTGCCATGAAGATGCGGTTTTTTACAGTGCCTAACGGCAATTCGAGCGTCTGGCTTATTTCCTCGTATTTATATCCCTTGATATGCATTGTGAAAGGCTCGCGCAGCGAATCTTCGAGATGGTTGATCTCAGTGGTGATCTCCATGGCGGTGAAGCTGCCTTCAGGAGCTTCAAGCCCTGATTCCTGGTACATGTTCAGGTGATAGAGGCTTTCGGTGGTGTCGATCACGGTGGCTGTGTAGGCCGAGCGGCGGTATTCATTGATGAAGAGGTTGCGCATTATTGTGAAAAGCCAACCTTTCAGATTTGTTCCTTTCTTGAACTTGTCCTCGCTTCCGAGGGCCTTCAGGGTGGTGTCCTGCACCAGGTCGTTAGCGTTCTCACTGTTCTTGGTGAGCATCATGGCGAAGGTGAACAGATTGCCCTGGAGGTTGATGATGTCGTCTTGGAATTGCGAGGATCTCATGATAGTCGTTTGATTTTGATGATTAGCATTTCGTTTACATTGCAAAGTTAGGCACTCGTGGGAGGGAAACAAAACTTCAAATGTTAATAACTGTGAATTTGCTGGATATGAAAATTTTTACAATGTAAACAATTGCAAAATAGATTGTTACAAAGTGTAACAAATTATACATTTTTGCGACAAAAGGCAGAATGTCACAATTCCGGATAGGCTTTGTAACATTCTGCCACCGTTTTTTTATAGCTTGTAACAGAGGATTACTTATCCACTGTTCACTATCACTTATAACTTAAACTATCGTCGGATGAGAATCGAGGTGCTCGGGCAGCAGCAAGAATCCGGGATAGCGGCCACAGCTTCCTGCAGGGTGAAAAAGTCGCCGCTGCCGTCGGGAGCCACCACTATATCATAATGCCGCACGTATGGCTTGAGTTCAGGCACTGCCTCGGCGATGGCATCGATTGTAAGGGAGGTGATGGTGCGGGCTCCGTGGATGTTGAGATGGGTGTTGTCCTGTCTCCCATTCGGGATAGCGGGCACTGTGTTGGGCTCGACCCACACGAAGAGCGATTTCGAATCCTCCGGACCCAGTCCCTCCACCAGGTTCTTTGTGATGAGGTTCATGTCGACAAACGCCACATTCAATCTCGCCGCCACATTTCGTGGAGAGTCAAGATAGGCGCCGTGGGTATCCACCAGTCGGGCACTCTTGCTTTCCACCGTCCCGTCGGCCTTTGTTGCGTTGGGGTTAGCGTAGAAAGCATCATCCTGATTGACGGCGGCAGCTACAGCCGAGGCGTTGGCATCGCCGAAATTTCTCCGAACGATTGAATTAAAAAGCACCGGAATGCCACCTTTGGCACGGGTCTCGTTGCAGAATCTTTCAAGATTGGCATCGAAAGTGGTGCCGGGGTCGGTATGGCGGTCCTCCTTCGGTTTTTCATCGTTGTGGCCGAACTGAATGAACACATAGTCGCCGGGCTGAATTTTTGCAAGCACATTGTCCCACAGCCCTTCATCGATGAAACTTTTGCTGCTGCGTCCGTTCTTGGCATGATTGTCCACGGCGATGTCGTCGGACAGGAATCCGGGGAGCATTTGTCCCCAGCCACGTTCTGGGTTGCCGTCCTTTATTGATTTGTTGGCCATGGTAGAGTCGCCGATCATGAAGATGGTGGTCTTGTGCTGGGGCTGCGACAGCGAGCACATCAATGCCAGTGCCGGTGCGATGAGTATGGCGGAGAGAATCCGCCGGAAAGTCTTTTTCATGGAAAATTTATTTTATTAAGCCGGGAGCAGAAGCTCCGGCGCGATTAAAGCCTGATATCTGATACCTGTCATTCCTTGAGCTTGGAATCGATGATGATTGTCACAGGACCATCATTGATCAACTCCACAGCCATATCGGCGCCGAACACACCGCGTTTCACCTCATGGCCTGTCAGGGAGCCTACCTCGCGGCAGTAAAGATCATAGAGGGGGACTGCCAGTTCATGCCGGGCGGCACGTATGTACGACGGACGGTTGCCCTTGCGGGTGGAGGCGGTGAGGGTGAACTGGCTCACGGCAAGGACATCACCGCCACAGTCGGTCACCGAGCGGTTCATCACGCCTGCTTCGTCGGGAAATATTCGTAGGGCAGCTGTTTTGGCGGCCAGCCAGCGGGCATCCTCCTCTGTATCGCCGTTCTCCACACCGACGAGCACCATTAGTCCGCGTCCGAGGCTGCTGTTCGGTAAGCCGCCGATACTCACCGATGCTCGGGCTGCGCGTTGTATCACTATTCTCATGTGTTCATTTATAAGTGAAAAAAGGTATGTCTATTCACAAACAAAGGGAGGGGTTCAGTGCGAACCCTCCCCGTTATCGTGAATTTCTGTCAGTGTCAGATGGAAGCTTTGCCGGTGATCACGTTGCCGTCCTTGCCGACAGCCTTGATGATGTAGAATCCGGATTTAAGTCCTGTTGACACTGCTGCCGACGGATTGTCGATGCCGAACACGCGGCGTCCGTTGATATCGAAGATCTCAAGGCTGGAGGCTGCGCCGTTGATCCTGACAACGCCGTTTTTGCCTACAGTAAGGTCAAGTGAAGAGGCCTTTGCGTCGATAGCAGAGCTCAAGCCGTAGTCGAGAGGAATTATGTAAGAGAAGAAATAAGAGTCGGTCTCGTAATCCCACATGTTCTGGGTGGTGGATGCGATCACCGACAGGTCGTTGTCGGCATAAGCAATACCGGTCATCCATACATTCTCCTCGATCACGGGTTCGAAGGTTTCCATGTCGTATGATTCCATGTCATGCTTCATGTTTTCCTCCATCCAAGTGTATACACTCGGGAATTTGGGCTGTATATACTCGCTGAGCGTAACGAAATCATCCTCCAATGAAGGGCAGATCCAGGTATTGCGTGCCAGAGACATCATCTGGAGAGTCTGGGAGGCGAGGATAGTACCGTTGTCGTTGATATAGCTTGTAAGCAGGGGTACTTCGGCTTTCTTCAGGTATACTTCTCCGGTCTCAAGGTCGAGTACCACGGGATATTCATCGATAACGCCCGTACGAATATTGTTGTTCTGATAGGAGGAGGCAAAGTAGCGGCCGTTGGGCGAGAGATACACATTGTTCTGTGACATCAGGACTGCTGAATCCTGCACGGATTCGAGAAGATCAATGTATGCAAATAAATCAGTCTCCCATTGGTCGTAGGCAACTTTATATGCTTCTGCGGCAGCTGTGTAGGCAGCTTTCTCCTCTTCGGTCATAAAGTCAGTGGGGTCAGGCTCGTTCTCCCCCGTCATCCAGTATTCCATCTGGGCGGCTTGATATGCTTCCTGCTTTTCGGGGGTCATGTATGATAATGGATCCACCCATTCCGGAGACTCGCCGGGCCATTCAGGGAATACTATGCCGTCAGGATTGATGAGCTCGGGATTGGGCAGCGAGTATGACCATTCTCCATTCTCGTCTTCATTCCATACAATCGGCTGCATGAATAATCCGGAATAGTCGCGTATCTGTCCTGCTATTGTCTTGCCGTTTTCGCTAATGGCTATGGCCATTATGTACTGTGGCACACGACCTGTGAAATCCAGCGTCGGGTGGGGGAGCACCACGCAGTCCGTCCATTCGCCATCGGTGCGTGTCCACACCACGGGGATTTGCATTATCTCGTCGTCAAGTGAAAATTCAGCCATGCCTAAGTTTCCGCATATACGGCTGGCATCGGGAGTGATGCCATTGGCGTGGGAGGACGTGTGGGAGGCCGATACGGGCAATTCTATGATCTTGCCATTGTCCCAGACGGCTGCCGGACCTATATCGGTGAGGTCCACGGCTACCACGCCTACATTGCTGAGGAAGTTACCCGAACCTGCGGTGGTTCCATCGTAACCCTCTCCTTCAAGCACGTAAGATTTTCCCTCGGTGATGTTGTAGATCATGAAATCGTAGGTCATCGGATCTGATCCGGCTGTCCATTCTCCGTTAGGTGATACGCCTTCGACAATGATGTCGGGAATGATTGACGGCTCGGCAGCAAGGGCTGAGACACCGATGGCGCCGCCGGCTAAAAGAAGTAGATGTTTTTTCATAAAATATAGTGTTTGGTTAATAATTGTCATCTTACGTCTGCAAAATTACAATAAATTTTGGTATTTTCGCACATCATCCTGAAAAATTTTAAAATTTTGCATTGTAAGGTTTATGATTCCACATGCAAATTTCACCAGTGTCCACATGGAAATAATCCCTTTGCCGGATATGCTGATATGAATTTAATTATTAACTTTGCGATGTCATTTGCTTTGTCTTTTTTGCAACGGTGACCGATTCCCGGATGAGCGTCGGTTCTATGATGCTCCTGTGAGGGCATGGCTTTCTTCAAGATGGATAAAAAATCGTACAAGAAATAAACATCAAGTTGAGCTTGCGAAACTTGAATATAATTATTATACGGAAATAATTCCTTAATTAGGAAATTAATTGTTACCTTTGCGCTGTCTTTTCAGTACAGAGACTCCTATCATGAAATAAACCGTGAAATTAACGATAAAAAATTTTTTCGACCATCTATGTTAGAAAAAACCAACGTGAAAGCAATTGACAAGGTAGTTGTCAGGTTTTCAGGTGACTCAGGAGATGGAATGCAGCTTGCCGGCAATATCTTCACCAATGTCTCGGCAGGCGTTGGCAACCAGGTTTCTACTTTCCCCGACTATCCGGCAGAGATACGCGCTCCGCAGGGCTCGCTCAGCGGTGTGTCCGGCTTCCAGGTGAGCGTGGGCATGAACGTCTATACCCCCGGCGACAGCTGCGATGTGCTCGTGGCCATGAATCCCGCGGCTCTCAAGACCAATATAAAGTTCCTCAAACCGGGCGGTGTGCTTATCGTTGACATTGACTCGTTCACGAAGTCAGATCTCGACAAGGCTCAGTATGTCACCGATGACCCATTCGCCGAACTCGGGATCACCAACGCCCAGATTCTTGAGGTACCGGTCACATCGATGACCAAGGCTGCCCTCGCCGACTCGGGCATGGACAACAAGAGCATGCTCAAGTGCCGCAACATCTTCGTGCTCGGGCTCGTGTGCTGGCTTTTCGACC
>CAYZPI010000075.1:0-16128 GCA_964480085.1 uncultured Bacteroides sp.
TCGCCGTTGAGCAGGATGTCGAGCTTCACGAGTTTCGACTCGCGGAAATCGTGGATATGGTAATCGAACGATGCGTAGCCTTTCGAGATGCTCTTCAACTTGTCGTAGAAATCGATCACGATCTCTCCCAGCGGCATGTCGAATGTCAGCTCGATACGGTTGCCGGAGATGTATTCCTGTTTCACCAGTTCGCCGCGCTTGCCCAGACAAAGGGTCATTATTGGTCCGATATAGTCGGCTGCGGTGATTATCGATGCGCGTATGTAGGGCTCCTCGATATGGTCGATGAGGGTGGCGTCGGGCAGTCCGGATGGGTTGTGGACCTCAGTCATGTTTCCTTTCTTGTCATATACCTTATACGACACGTTGGGCACAGTTGTGATCACGTCCATGTCGAACTCCCTCCCGAGTCGCTCCTGGATTATCTCCATGTGCAGCAGTCCGAGGAATCCGCAGCGGAATCCAAAACCAAGGGCAGCCGAAGATTCGGGGGAGAAAGTAAGTGAAGCATCGTTGAGCTGAAGCTTTTCAAGCGATGTACGCAGGTTCTCGAAATCCTCCGTTTCTATGGGGTACACTCCGGCGAACACCATTGGCTTCACTTCCTCGAAGCCGTCGATCGCGCTTTCGCAGGGACGGTCGACATGTGTGATGGTGTCTCCCACCTTCACCTCCTTCGAGGTCTTGATGCCCGATATGATGTAGCCCACATTACCGGCTGAGATTTCTTCGCGAGGAGACATATCGAGCTTCAGGACACCTATCTCGTCGGCATGATACTCTTTGCCTGTAGCGACGAATTTCACGAAATCGTTCTTCCTCAGCTTGCCGTTCACTATTTTGAAATAGGCGATGATGCCACGGAAGGGATTGAACACTGAGTCGAAGATCAAGGCCTGCAGCGGCGCCTCCGGATCGCCCTTGGGGGCAGGGATGCGCTCTACGATGGCTTGGAGGATCTCGGGAATTCCTTCGCCAGTCTTGCCGCTCGCCCTGATGATATCGCTCCTATCGCAACCGAGCAGGTCGATTATCTGGTCTTCCACCTCATCGGGCTTGGCTGAGTCAAGGTCGATCTTGTTGATCACGGGGATGATCTCAAGGTCGTTGTCGATGGCCATGTAGAGATTGGAGATGGTCTGTGCCTGAATGCCTTGCGATGCGTCCACTATCAGCAACGCGCCCTCGCAGGCAGCGATCGAGCGCGACACCTCATAGGAGAAGTCCACGTGTCCGGGGGTGTCGATAAGGTTCAGGGTGTAGCGTGTGCCGTCAATTTCATGCTCCATCTGTATGGCATGGCTCTTGATGGTGATGCCGCGTTCGCGTTCCAGTTCCATATCATCGAGCACCTGGTTCTCCATCTGGTTGGCGGCTACCGTGTTGGTGTATTCCAGAAGGCGGTCGGCGAGGGTGGATTTGCCATGGTCGATGTGCGCTATTATGCAAAAATTGCGTATATGTTTCATTGGAGCTCCGTTTCTATCAAATTTTCTGCAAAATTACACAAAAACTCCCACAATCGCAAACAATAATAATTTCAACTTTCGGCCACAGATTTGTGTCACCCTGTTATGGCTTTCCTCTCTGGAATTCACCAACGTTCTCCTTCTCTTCAAATAGTGATGCAGAAATCGGTAACGTCCCTCATTCCATTAAGTAGGGAGATGTCTTCCCGGGAAATATTATTCTCCGAGCGCTTGACGCATGTCGGCCACCATCTTGGCATACTCCTCATCTGTGAGGTAAACCTCGCCGGGATTCATGCGGAAGGTGCCACCATAGTCAGGTCCGTCGATGTATTTGGGCGCAAGATGGAAATGGAGGTGTGAGAGCTTGTCGCTGTATGCTCCATAGTTGATTTTTTCAGGATGGAACACCTTATCCATTGCCCGTGTAACACGTGTCACATCTTTCATGAACGCGTTCCTTTCCTCGTCAGATAGTTCGAAAAGGTCATTGACATGGCCGTTGTAAGCCACGAGGCAACGGCCCCGGTAGGTCTGTTCCTTGAATAGGAACACTCTCGACACATTCAACGTTGCGATCTCGATCATGAGGTCATGCAAGGTCTGGTTGTTGGTGCAGTAAAGGCACTCTTCAGGATTGCTGTACATAATTGCTTTTGTTAAAATTATTGGTTCTTCTCTTTGTTGATAGGCTTGGCGCCGTTTATATTCCGTTGTTAAGTGGATTTGTTTTATTTGGGGCCTTTAGCCGCAGTGCCAGTATTTGAGGACGACATTCATCATTTGATCATGGCTTCCGGACGTTTTCTCACGTAGCGATGCGTCGTTGTAAGCCAAGAGCTTGTTGATGATGCCGTCGATAAGTCTCGGAGAAAACACACCTTTGTCTTCGAAAACTTTCCTCTTTTTTTCCAAAGCTCTTGCGGAGGCGGCACAGGAGTCGGGAAGCGATTTCAGTTGTCCAAGTTTCTCTTTATTTTCATCATTGTGGATATTCACACTTACATACAGTTCGTCGGCTCGTTTCAGGGCATCGTCCATCTCGAATCCGGTTCTTGCGGCTACCACCATGGCGGCAATGAGTTGATAAATGTCTGCGGAGCAATCGGCACTTCTGAGCTCTACTGTTTGCTTTTGTGGAGGAATGGTTTTACTGTCTGCCTCAAGCGGATTCGCCTGTGAGCACATGTCGCGTTCACCGGTCCAGCCGAGGGGCACTCTGACAAGCACCGAACGGTTTCTGTCTCCCCAGCAAACTGAAGTCGGAGCCTCCTGATGCGGCACAAGACGGAAATAGCTTGTAGGCACCTTATTTCCCATGGCGGTGATTGCATCGGCATTTTCAAGTATGCCTACTATCGCTTTTTTCGCTATATCGCTGAGCCGACCGTTTTCAGTCATCATATTGTTTTCACCCTTCATTATCTTGAAATGGATGTGAAGCCCGCTGCCAGCCTTTCCTGCTGTGATTTTTGGCGCAAAAGTGACATCATATCCCTTTTTTGCAGCAAGAGCTCGTATCACCCATTTTGCGAGCATAAGGTGGTCGGCCGCCTGAATAGCCGGAACCGGCAGGAACTCTATCTCATTCTGTTCGTAAATTTTGCCGTCGAAAGTGAAATTTCCAACTTCATTATGACCATATTTTATCTGACCACCTGTCTGGGCAATCAGGTCCATGCATTCCACACGGAAATCATTGAACTTGGCAAAAGGAGCCGACTCATGGTAGCCTTTTTGATCTGAAGCATGGAAAAAGCCGGTATCTTCTGAAATTACGTAATATTCTAGTTCTCCCATTGCGAAAAATTCCATTCCAGTGCAACGGGTGAATTCCTCACATGCCTTTCGGAGTGTGTATTCAGGCGAGGACAGCAAAGGGTTGCCTTCCTTGTCGAAGAAAGAGGCAAGCATCGTCAGGGTGGGGATATCTTCGAAAGGATCGTGGAATGCCGTGGAGTAGCGTGGAATCACGTAAAGGTCACTGTTTCCGGCCTCAATGAATGGGAAAAGGCTTGAACCGTCTACCCTCTCTCCGAATGTGAGGATTGAGTCGAGGTAGCTTTCGGAATTTACTACGAAATTCAATGTCTTCAGACGGTTGTCGTCAGCGGGGTACATGAATTTCACCATGCGTATCCCATTTTCTTTCACGTAGCGCATGAGATCGCTCTTCCTGAATTCGCAGGGAGGTTTCCTAAGAAATTGCACCACTCTGTTTGGGTTGAGGTTAAAGTTAGCTTCCATGATATCAGAATTTCGAAATTTTCATGCAAATGTATGGAAATAGGTGCATCTTTCAAAATATCCGACAATCTTTTTCATGTCTGTCAAATGAATTTAGTATGAAAAGCCTACATTAGAGCTCTGGTATCATGGTTTGCGACATAATTACGGCTTAACCATGGAAGGGTAAAGTATGTAGATGACCCCATGGATCCTCGTTTATTCTTCTGATCTGAGGTGCAGCATTATTGTTTGGTATTCTTAGTTATTATTCTTAATTTTGCAGAATATCAACTTGATTTCAGAGGATACTCAACGGAATTAACGATTAACCAGATATTTACAATGATAGAAGTAATAGAAAATAACGGCAAAATTTTTGTTCCACTCAAAAATAAATGGCTTGAGAGCAGACCAGAGGAAAGAGTGCGACAGAAATATATCTGTCGGCTTGTCAATGACTATGGTTTTGATTTATCACAAATGGATCAGGAATTGCAGGTGACTAACTCGCAACGAGGGTCTGGTGGAGCTCGTGCCGATATTGTTATATGGCGTTCGGTGGAAGATAAAGCCGATAGAAAATCTGCCCTTATCGTTGTAGAATGCAAGGCCGAACAGGTGACAATCCATGAGGAAGACTACTATCAAGGATATAATTATGCTGCGTGGAGTGGTGCCGATTTCTTTGTGACTACCAATCTCAAAGAGACACGAATTTTTAAAGTTATCAAGGGGGAAATACCACATAAGTTAGATGAGATTGCAGATATTCCTACTGCCGAGAAGGCAAAAAATCAAAAGGAGATTGATGACATATTGAAAAAAACAAAAGCTTTTACTCGTGATGAATTTTCAAAACTTCTTTCAAAATGTCATAATATAATACGAAACAACGACAAACTCTCTCCTGAAGCTGCATTCGATGAAATAAGTAAAATCTTATTCATCAAGGTGCGATTCGAACGGAATAATTCAGGAGCTCAGATATTCTCCGCAGAGGAGTTCAAAAAAGCTCGTGACTCTTACAATAAATACAAGCCTATAGGAGGAGAGGAGTTCTATCAATTTTTATTTACTCAGACAAAACAGGATTTTAGGAAGGATCATCTTTTTGATGATAATGCAAAAATCGAGATTCGGGAAAACAGTTTTGAGCAGATTGTGAGAGAACTTCAGATATATAATCTTTCCACTACATCCGATGATGTGAAGGGCATTGCATTTGAAAAATTCCTTGGTCGAACGTTTCGGGGCGAACTTGGTCAGTTCTTTACTCCTCGTACTATTGTGGATTTCATTGTTAAGATTCTTGATCCGCAGGAGGGGGAATATATTTGTGATCCATGTTGTGGATCAGGAGGCTTTTTGATACGTGCTTTTGAATATGTGCGCGAAAAGATAGAGCAAGAGATAGAGCATCAAAAAGACACCTTGAAGAAAACCTTGCTTGTAGGATATGATAAGAAGAAAAGGAGGGAGCAAGATGCTATTGATCGACAGATTGAATTGTCTTTTACTCGTCTAAATGAAGAATTGAATGTCAACAATGACAAAGGACGTCTGCGTACCTTATCTTTTGATTGTATTTATGGTACAGATGCTAATCCTCGTATGGCTCGAACTGCCAAAATGAATATGATAATGCACGGTGACGGACATGGTGGTGTTCATCATCATGATGGTCTCCTCAACGTGAACGGAATATTTGAAAATCGGTTTGATGTAATTCTCACTAATCCGCCATTCGGCTCCAGGGTGGAAAAGGATCTGAGAATTAGTGATGCCGACCGTTTTACGGATGAAGTTAAAATTGCGGAATATGTTAATCGTTATGGTGAAAAATACGTGGAGGCGCTGCGACAGGTAAATGACAATATTGGTAAGGCATTGCTTGATATCTATGAGTCTTCTGATTTCAGTGCGCTGACAGAGACTTTGTTTATTGAGCGTTGCTTAAATTTGCTTAAACCAGGAGGGCGTATGGGTATTGTTTTGCCCGAAGGTGTATTGAATAATTCTGACCTTCAGAAGTTCAGGGAATATATTGAAGGAAAAGCTAAAATATTGCTTATCGTTTCGATACCATCCGATGTTTTCAAGGCTTCTGGAGCAACAGTAAAACCAAGTCTGATGTTCTTTAGAAAATTTACGGAAGAAGAAGCTAAAGAATATCGATTTATAAAGCAAAAGGCACGTAGTGAAGTGATTGGTAAATATCCTCAACTAAGGAAAATCGAAGAAAAACTATCGTTGCGCGGAAAACAAGCTCCTTCAAAAGACGAGAAGAAGCAGCTCCGCAAAGAAAAGAAACGGGAGCAAGAAGCAATGGAGGCAGAGATTCAACAGCTCATAAAAGAACGTTTCGACTATGAAATTCCTGTCGCTGAAGTAGAGAAAGCTGGTATTAATAGTATAGGAGCGAAGATAGATAATGATCTTATCCCTTTGGAGAAAGAATTTTCTGCTTATCGAAAAAAAAATGCTCTATGGGAATCTCATGATAATGAAATGAAATACGAATTTTCATCCGATGGAGATATGTTTAGGACTCGAATAACGAATGGCCTTGTTAGCGAACCTGAGGTTTTCTATGGAAATTAGTTTAGTTTATGATACCTAAATCTTTTCATATAGTACATTATAAAGATATCTCTAATTGGAGTGTAATTCAACAAACGGAACATGATTTCGGGTATAGCGATAGGTATCCTATGCTTCCTATCGGAAATTTTCTGATTCCTAAACAAGACAGAGTTTACATCCAGGATGAGATAGAATATAAGCAGCTCACAGTAAAAACCAAAGGAGGTGGAGTATGTCTTCGTGGCATAAAAAAAGGCAAAGATATTGGTTCGAAGCAACAATGTATTGCTCATGCCGGACAGTTCGTCTTATCAAAAATTGATGCGCGTCATGGAGCGATGGGTGTGATAACTTCCGAACTTGATGGAGCAGTCGTAACCTATGATTTCCCTCTTTTTAATATAAAGACAGATGTGATCAATCCCCAGTTTCTTCAATTGATCACTACTACAGATGCCTTTATGAGGTTTGCTCAATCATGTAGTTGTGGAACTACCAATCGGCAGCGTATAAACATAACACAGTTCCTGAACCAGCGCATTCCTATTCCATCGCTTGAAGAACAGAATATTATTGTGGATAATTATAATAAAAAAATCGAAGATGTAAAATTGAAGGAAGATCAATCTCAAAATGCGCTCTTATCTATAGACCAATATTTGAAATCAAAACTTGGATTGCATATTTCGAAAATAGAAGTCGGTAATACCATGACGTTTATCCACTTTAAAGATATTAGTCGATGGGATTTTCAATTTTACAGAACACGAAAGCAAATGTCTTCTTGGTACAAACTTGTTGAGATTAGTACTCTTTTTAGTAATTTCATGGTGGGTCCAATGAATTCTTCCATTCGATGTTCAACATCAGAGTATCCCAATGAGATCTTTACATATATTGGCATGGAGAATGTGGAGAAAGAATCCGGTGTGTTGCTTGAATATAACGAAATAAGTGGATCTGATGTAAAAAGCCAGACTTTAAGGGTTCCAAAAAATTATATAATCTATGGTAAATTACGTCCTTACTTGAATAAATATTGGTTGAATGATTCTGATAGAACTAATGTTGTGTGTTCTTCTGAGTTTTTTGTATTCGAAGTAAAGAAAGAGATTAATAAACTATATTTTCTATATTTGATTGCATCCTCATTCACGCAAGAACAAATCTCTGATAGTTATTCAGGGTCAAGAATGCCGAGAATAACTGAGGAGATATTTAAGTCTATAAAAATGCCAGTTCCTCCCCTCTCAATACAGCAGGAAATTGTTGATTATGTGTCTTCTGAAAAGGCCAGAGCAAACGCTTTGAAGGAACAGGCAAAAAAATTACGGGAACAGGCCATAACTGATTTTGAAAAACAAATATTTGCATAATGTTAAGATTAAGAACCCTTCAAATCAAAGGATATAAGAATATTAAGGATGTGGAATTCGATTTCTCTTCCAACCAAGGCCTAATTGCATTAGTCGGGGAGAACGGTTCAGGTAAAAGCAATCTGCTTGAAGCAGTCTCTCAAATTTTTAATAGTTTTCTTCAGGACTCATCAACTGATTTCGACTACAAACTGGATTATTTTTATGACGATAATGATATATTGATACTTAAAAATAGTGATGGGGTAGATATTAGAATGAATGGCACGAAGATAACTCTCGATGAATTCAGAAGAAATCTTTTTCCTTCAAGAATAATTGCTAATTATAGTGGAGAAGACATGCGTCTGTTCAATGATTCATACAAACCAAGCTACGATAAGTACAGGAAGCAGCTCATGGCAGTGGATGAGCTTCCGTCGTTACCTATGATTTACATCAACAAATACTATTGGAGCTTGTGTTTGCTCTCATTATATTTCTTGGACCATAGCGCCTATACCGATTTAGCAGATTTTTGTAAAAAACAACTGGGAATTGAAAAACTCAAAGATATAGCTTTTGAGGTTGATTTGGATGTAGCTGCTAAATGGAAGAATAATGAACCACGTCAGCTTTTGCAGGTAATTTTCGGCGTGGAATCTTTTAGTGAGATATCAAATTTCGATAATTCAAACGATAAGGGTATAGCAATTTTGGAAGAGAGACGTAAAAAAACAGCAGCCAGGATTGTATTGCCATTAGAAGAATTTAAAGCGCGGATTGATGAATTGAATTTGGATGCGAAGCAATTTTTCTTGTTTCTCTATGCTGCTTTTACGCCAAAAGATAATAAGTTGCTCAAGGATTTGAAAATTAATCTCGTGCTTACGAATGGAACTGTTCTGGGCTTGGATGGTTTGAGCGAAGGTGAAAAGAAATTGATTCTAATAAAATTTATTACAACAATAATTGGTGACGACAAATCTATTGTTTTGCTTGACGAACCGGATGCGCATACCCATATCTCGCGAAAAAAAGAACTCCTAAACGCTGTAAAATCTTTTGAAGGACAGACAATTCTGACTACCCACTCTCCTGTGTTTGTCAATGAAATCCATAGACAGGTATCTGATAGCTTATTTTTTATTAAAGATGGTGGGCCTGAGAATAAAGAATTAATTTTTAAGTTGGTTGAGTTGTCCGGAGGCCTTCTTGATTATATCGGAGGATCAGTAGTATTTGCTTCAAAGGACATCCTTGCTTTGGAAGGCTTATCTGATATAAAGTGTATTAGAAAAGCAATTGATGTGTTCGCAGACAAAGATTCTAAATACGGGAAACTTAAGAATATCCAGTTATTGTCGTTTGGGGGAACTGGAAATGCATCTGAAATGTTCACCCAAGTCTTGTCTTATCATATGAATCATATAGAACATTTGGTTTACTTGTTTGATAATGACCATGCGGGAAAGGACGGATACAAAGCAATGCAGCGAATATTAAAAGAGGATCAGTATATAGCAGTCGCTCCCAAGGTTAAGATGCTCTACTATGATGATACTCAAAATAACATTGAGATAGAATGGTTGATAAGTCCGGATGCTTATAAAGATCTTGTCGATACTCATCATTTGGCAAGGACTTATAAAGAATACAAACAAATGATGCTTCAGAAGAAATTTATTGTTGAGGAAATAAAGAAACGTATCAAAGACAAGGTTGACTCATTCGAGCCCGATTGGTTCGATGATTTCAGACCGGTTTTGGATAAATTGCTTGATGCTTTCGAACTAAAATAAGATGGATAATGAACGTATTAAGATTACTGGATATTCTACCTTAAGTAGGTCAATGCAATCATGTTCCGGTGATGCATGACTTTCTGTTGAGGGTCGACACAGAATCATTTCACAGTGAGATACGTGAAATGTAAATATGAATGATCTTATGGAATTTGTTATATCTTTTGATAGCCCGAGGCTTGGTTACGGACAGGTCGTTCTTGATAATCCCTTGAATAGCGGAATATGTAAGGGCGTGACGGCCGTAGTCGGTAGAAACGGCAGCGGTAAATCCACTTTGGGCAATGTAATTGAAAAAGGACGCTATGCATACGGCAACCATCTGGGTTTCCGTGACGGCATTTCCTCGGTCAAGATGCTTTCTTTTACAGACATACATTCTTTCACGGGCATTGATGTGCAGTATTTCAATCAAAGGATGGAGGCGACGGCCAACGAATATGTGCCATCGGTCAGTGATGTTTTCAATAGGATGTTTGATACTTCGATTTGGAAGAAATATTCAGAAATCTTCAGGTTGAATGATGTCGCGGATAAGAAAATCAATTATCTCTCAAGTGGGGAATTAAGAAAACTTCTGATCGTCAATGCCCTTTGTGATCATCCTGATCTGTTGATATTCGATAATCCCTATATAGGACTGGATGCCCGGACACGTTGCGATTTTGACGAGGCTATGAAGGTCATGCGGGATCGTGGGATTTCGGTGGTCTTCCTTTTGTGTGATCTTGCTGAGGTCCCCGATTATGTGGATTCCATTATTGAAATGCGCGACTGCAAGATTGGATTCCCCATCACCGGTAAATATGAAATTTCATCGTTCCTCAGACAGGCTTGTGGATCAGTCGATGATATTGTGCCCACGTTTCCTGCCGTACGTGCACCTCGTCTTCACGACCACTGCGAAATTGTCTTTTCCATACAAGATGGTCATGCGAGATACGGTGACAAAGTGATCTTCGATAATTTCAACTGGACAGTCCGTCGCGGAGAATGTTGGGCACTCTGCGGACCCAATGGATCCGGCAAATCACTGCTTCTTAGTATGATATCAGCTGACAATCCGCAGGGTTATGCCAATCAGATCATCATCTTTGACCGTCAACGAGGTTCAGGCGAGAGCATTTGGGAAATCAAAGATGCCATAGGCTATGTATGCCCCGAGATGCAACTGTATTTCAAATCGTGCCAGCCAATAAGGGAAATCATCATTCAAGGTATGCGTAACGCCCTCGACAGATACCGGAAATCCACCGTGGAGGAACAGTCCATAGCTGACGATTGGATGAAGGTACTTGGAATAAGCCATATCTCCGACCGAAAATTTTCAGAATTGTCATCTGGAGAGCAACGAATCGTTATGATTGCAAGAGCACTGGCAAAACAGCCCGAACTTCTTATTCTTGACGAACCCTTGCATGGACTGGATCAACAAAACAAACTAAGAATCAAAAAAATAATATCCCGATTGATAGAGGCCAACGGATCCACCCTTATATATGTCTCCCATTATGCCAGCGAGTTCCCCGACTGCATCACTCATACTAAACAGATGGCAATATGAATTCAGGGAATTCCTTAGCACGAAAATTAATGGTGGCAGAAAATCTTGATTCTATTCAGATCGAATATTTTGCACTTTGTCCTTGAATCAACGTTAGCTTTCGTAAATCATATCTCAAATTTTACATTTCGATTTAGAATCTACACATTTTTAATACTATTGCAAAACATTCAAGACGGCGCAGAGTTGGAGACCGCAGGCAAGGTCGTAAAACTTTCTTCCAACCACTTATAAGCGGTCTTACCGTATTCAACAATGGTATTTCTATCCCATTTATCATAAAAAGTATTGATTGCAAGCAGACTCAGGCTTTCAATGCTACCATTTTTGGAATTGGTGATATAAGCCTGAACATGAGCTTTCTTTATTTTATAGTCTTGATTTTTTAGACTTGAATTCATACCTCCGGAAATCATTACCATGTTCCCAAAGCTATCGCGTATAACAGAATCACCGTCTTGATTCCACTGTAAGGTGGAATTTCCCTCGGGATGTTGTGGAGCCACGTGTTCCAAACTTCTATTACGCACAAAAGAGTAATTACTGGCTACTCTGAGAGCATCCGGATAGTCCTTGAAAATGATTCTTCGATTACTCCATATATAGTAATCAAGTCTCCATAACCAATATCTGATATGGTCCCCGTATGAAAGGTCCTTTAACGGGGGAAGAGAATGGGATTTATCATCTGCATCTTTCAACTTTTGCCATAGTTCATCTGGAGTAGGTAGACGGTCGAACACAGTTTTGACCATCGGCATAAACCATCTGTAATCATAATACCTCGAGGGCGTACTTACAAACATCATTGCCTCAATCATTTGTAGTTTTTTGAGGCTTCCATCATGGCTGGTATTTACATTATGTTGCAAGGATTCTTCACTAATTCCTTCCAGAGTATATCCCCATTCGGAAGATCGAATAAAGCAACTGTCAAAAATGACTCTCGCACGTATCAAACGAAGCATAAAATCCTTTATATCTTCAATACTTGTGTGCGTCAGATTTCCTTCGTAGGGTAAATATTTCTGAAATGTTGCTAGAAGATTTACAGGATTGAAGAATTCCCTCTCAACTATTTTGGTCTCCGCTTCCGGTTTCTCGCCATCTTTAATTTTCCAGTATAGAGTTAAAAGCAGCAACTGAGGGAAGGTAAGAACAGGCGAGGTGTCCTGCTCCGTTTCATAATGCGCTTTTGGTGTTAACGGTGAGGCCTTGATTTCTCTAATGGACTTAGGCTTGCTTCCATCTTCCAGGCTAAATAATCTTAGACCGTTAATAGTCTCGGAAGATAGAATAGAATCTATCTCGCTGGAAAAAATAGAATTCTTCCTTTTGAGTAATTGCTCTTCAGTCTCTCCCTCACGTTTTCTAACTAGAAGTTTATTCATTCCTGACAGAAGATTCCATAATCTCATATAGGATGAAATATCATCATTCAAATTACGAAGCATCTTCACTTTCAGAATCTCATGTTGTTCAAGATTCTTTCCAGTGCTATTCATCCTTTCGAAGTATTTATTAAGGTCGCGGGCCGAATAGTTTTGGGGCAATGTAGAAATGAAAAAGCTGAGATTTTTGAATACGTAATCAATGAACTCGGATGCCTCGGTTTCTCCGGCTTTGCATTTGATGTCAGAAATGAAATTCTTGATAGTTAACAGAGCATTGCGCATCTTGTCGTTGATATATCCTTCTGTCTGATCCTTATTAAAACCATCATTGAAAATTTCCCTAAGGTATTCAGTATCGTTTGAACGAGAACGGAACTCTAAGCGATTGCAGTCTGGACCAATGAAACGCCCCCAGCCGTCTTCTTTCCCTATTTCATGGAAAATACAGGCAAGTAATGACATGACTGTAAAGCGCTGCTGCCCATCTACCAAATCTCCTTCAGCAGTAGAAGTGAGAAGACCAATATAATATTCCTCTTCAGGGGAAATTTTAAAGGAGTGGTACAGGTCATTGAGGAGGATACTTACATTATCGCTATCCCATTCGAATAATCTTTGATAAATAGGAATAACGAAATGTTCACAGCCCGAGGCAATTCTTTCCGGTGTATATCTATTGTTCATGAGTTGAGATGTTTGAATGAGTCAATAACCATGTGCTTAGAGAGATCTGCTCCCAGTTCCATCATTTTTTTTCGCACATATCGTTGTATGTTACTGAGGTCCTGCCAATGAGGATAGGATAAAGAGCGTGCCAAATCCTTACACTCGGCAAGCATAAAAGTTGGTGATGTAGCCTGGTCTATCAATTGAATTATATTTCTTCTTGATGTACTTTCTAAAATTGAGCTTTTTTTAGCTCGATAGTTTTCGTATCTGTGCTGTACTACAACTCGTGTGATGGCATTCAAAGCTTCGGCTAGATAATCAGTACCGAATTTCAAATAGTATCCAAAGGCCAAGGCCAGGATCACTTCTCTATATATGGAACTACTTCCTGACGTCATGTATTTTTGAAGGATATCAATTTCCGGAAGAGTCTTGAACACATTGAAACTGGATAGGTTACGTTTAACCCACTCGAAGAAATGGGTACCTCCCTGAATGGGTTCATTAAAATAGAATCGTTCTCCGAAAGGAGGAATCTCTTCGATAATCGGAGCGGATTCATATTCTTTCTTGACTCGATGGGGATTCCCATCGTCTCCTCCAGGCTCATGACGCATCCATCTACGTAGATTATAAAGGAACGCATCCAAGACTCGCTCATGATCGGTGGTGCGGTCCTTGGGATTCTCTGGATCAGTCTTTATTTTATGCCCACGTTGAATCATTTCGTTCCATCCCTGGGCTGCCCGAGTAGCCATCCTTTCAAAAGTGGGCGGTATATAACGCAGGTGATGTGCCTTTAGGAGATCGTAGTCTGTTAAAGGAACTCCTCTTGAATTTTGATGCGAGAAGAATCTGTAAGCCAAATCAAGAGATGCATTCTTAAGGATCAGAACAGCAAAGTCCACTTCATTTATGATTCTTCCTCCAAACTTATTTAGGTCTTGCCGTAATCCTTCACTAAATTTCTGGATTAGATGCTTATTATATGCAATAAACCCAACGGATTCTTCGGATTCGAAGCTTGCGTCCAACAATTTGGAGTCATAACCAAGTTTCTCACACAGAATAGAGAGTGTCACCAGTCTTTGTTGGCCATCAATTATATCATAGCGTCCGCAATTTTCGTGTAATATAATACAACCAAGACGATATGGGTGATTAGCTCCATTTTCCAGATGCTCTTCAAGATCGTCCAGCAGACATTTCACGTTTTCCTCTTCCCAACAATAAATTCTTTGATAGTCAGGGATATTGAGTGGCAGAGACAATACTTGACCGAGAGTGAGATGTTCCAGATTAATACTCCCATTAAACTCTAAGGAAGGCAATGGTTCATTGATATGGATGATGTTGTTAGTCGGTCTCTTGCTCAAAAAGCCATTAATTAGATTATCGAACTTCTCAACAAATTCTCTGATAGTACCAAAAAAATCTTTATCCAAAGACTCTCCCTGCAAGACACATCTGTAGCCCCAGTAGAAAGGTTCCCACATATATGAGCCATAAGCAGTTGCATCACTGAGGTAATCTATCAAGGCTGAATCTTGAATATTCCAGTCATCATGTTCGATATGCAACTCGACAGATTTATGAGTGAGTTCATAATGAATACGGCTATCTGATATAGGAGTATTGATTTGTATCCAGCGACATGTCTGGGGTACGTGCCAAAGATGGTCCTTTCCAACTCTATCTGGCCAGGTCTCTTTTATGAAGTTTAATGTATTATTATCAATATATGGCATAATTTTATGATTGAACAAAGTTTAAACCTTTCCAGAAGATATAACATTTCTCGAAGATGACTCTAAGCCCGAGTCGTTCTAAAGAGGACATTTTTGTTTGTTATAGTGTGATTGAAAATTCTTCATGAGATTACTATATTATTTGTGCAAAATTACTAATTTTTAGTGAGATATAGGTAATAATTAAAGTATGAAGATATAGCTATGTCATCTTTCACCTTAGCCATTTTAGAGTCTTCTCCGATTAGAGTAGAGAGGAAATTCCAAAATGACTTTCGATGGTGCTTATATTTATAATGTGCCATCTCGTGAAGAATAACGCCGTCCATCCATTCCTGTTTGAATATAACGAGAAATGGCTTTAAAGTGAGATGATTGGTGAAAGAACATTGACCAAGAATATTCTTGCGAAGTCTCTTTACGGACACACCTGAGCCATATTGTTGCAAAGCGTTTGTCGTAGAGTTCCTGTGTGATATAATATTGTTCGGGTAGGGGTTTTTGTTCCGTCTGTTCCGATCTAAGCATCTTGAAAAAAGAAGCATCACACTCTCAATGCAGTTGGAAACCATGCGCATGAGAAAGCGATCCCAAAGGGCTTCCAAACCTCCATCTTTTGCAGGTAACTCGTTACTGGCAGCGATAAGCACCTTCATCGGTGTACGCATGATTTGTCCTCCGTTGATATGCTCACGTGGAGTCGTAGGAAACAATGTGTTTGATTTTGATTTCTTTGCCATAATTAAATTAGAGCTACCTTTACAATCGCAAAAGTAGCTCCAGAGTGTTTCAAATAATGATACAGGTTAAGAAATTTTATCCCTCCTCATCAGAAATTTTTTCAAATAGTTCGTCACTGGCTTTAAGAGTTTCCTTTATTGCCGGCAACATGTAATGGTGCTGAATAGCGAAGCCTATCACCGCACCTATCCACGCTTTAGTCAGTGCATGATGGTCGGGTCCAATAAAGCAAGCAATTCCTCCAAGAATACCGGGAAGGACAGCGAATTTCAGAAGTTTGATGTAAGACGAGATTAGTTTATTGAACATTGTCCAAATCCTTTCCAGACATTATTGATATAAGACCTATCTGATTGTCATTAAGCTCCTCGTCGAAATGGACTGCCCAGATAACATTAACTGTATCAGGCAAGGTTGCCAACATATCGGAGAAAGCAGACATTTCTTTCATTTCTATGGGTGGCTTCCTATCTCTATTCAAGAGGATATTGAAGGTAATGTTTTCGATTTCGTCTAAATCTACGTCCTTCAATTTCTCCTGCATTTTTTCGACGACATCTGTTATACTTTC
>CAYZPI010000076.1:0-16022 GCA_964480085.1 uncultured Bacteroides sp.
TACCATCGACTGCATTATCTACAGTTTTGCTCATAATTTTCGCCCTAAATCCCAAAGCATTGACAACACAATACATCAAGGAATATATCTGCTAATGTAATCTTTCGATTCTCCATAAGACTTTATAACATTGCTGCAATATTGCGGATTGAAGATAGACGCTTCATAAATGAAGCATCAGACTTTGCCATCTGCATATTATAATCACTTTGCAGATTAAGCAATAGATCTGCAGGAATATTTAATGCCGCTTCTATTAATAAAGCCATTTCAGTATTAACCCCCCTCTTGCCTTTGATAATCTCATTAAGTAGGGAAGGCTTAACACCTATACTTTCAGCGAGCTTAGCCTGAGTAAGACCATTTGCCTCAAGTTCATCCTTGATAAGTTCTCCCGGGTGGGTCGGCTCAAATGGAGTGAGATTGTTAGCTATCATATCTTGAGCAACTCTTTGTAATGTAATCATATCAATCGTAATGGTTTGAGAGTTCAACAATATTACAGATAGTAAGAATCGGCTCTTCGGGAGTTTCACGCATAGTAAACTCTATTCGATACTGGTCATTAACCCGAATAGAGAATCGTCCAGCTTTGTTCCCTTTTAGAGCCTCAAAATTCAAAGAATTAATACGAAACAAGTCTTCTTTACGAGAAGCCCATTTCAGGTAATCTATGCCACGTTTGTAGCGTTTGATTACGTCAACTCTGTAACGATGTTTTTTATCGCTACATTCCCCTTTGGTATAGAGGTCTCTCAAATATTCTTCTCCGAATTCGACTATCATATAATTCTATTACGTTGCAAAGATACGAAAAGTTTTTCATATTCACAAATTTGTGAATTTAATTTCTATATATTTCTCTGTTATGTCCATCTTCATTTGTGAGATTGTCTAACTGAATTTCAAGTTCTTCACATCAGATGCTGATCATTACATGCCCAAATATCTTTTGCGAAGATACTTAACCCAATCCAATACTTTCTCGTTGTTTGAATAGCAGTCTAACATATCGAAATAATTCTCGTATGTAATCGTCTTGAATGATTCATTTCCTTTCTCAGTGAGCAACGTCCGATATTCAGGTAATGCATGATTATGGAAATGCTCATTACCTTCAGGGTAGATATGAATATGGTGGATAATATCAACATCTCCCTTATGTAACATCAGGGCTGGCGCATGAAATTTAACTTGCATTAAAGACTTGTGCCAGCCCTGGTGAAAAACAACTTGTAACAGATTACGCAGTAATTTTTGGTCACTGGGAGGCAGGGCACCCCGCCCTGCCAGCACAAAAGTTGCCGTTTGCTTTAGTAATTAGCATTGTATGTGCTGGCAGGACGGGGGCGTCCTGCCTCCCAGTCAACCTTTTGTCGTTTTATCGAAAATTTATTGAAGACAGTAGGACCTTTTTCTAATATCTGTGTCATATTGGTGGACGGGCAATGAAGTCCGGTCGCTAACAATGACTGCTTTTCAATGAATGTAGACATATCATTTATCGCCAACCTGTACCGTGAAAGCCGGTCTTCATTCGAAAGAGGTTGGCGGGGGCTCAAATATCTTATAATCCTGCCGGTATTGCTGTGCCTGGCGTTCACGATCAGGGCACAAAATGTGACAGTCGATGCAGTGGACCAGCCGGCTGCCACTGTGTTCCGTTCCCTCATTGAACAGACAGGCAAGAATTTCGTGTATTCCTCCGAGCTGTTGAAGGATGTGAAGGTCACTGTCAAAGCCAAGGACAAACCGCTCAGATATGTGTTGGACGAAATGTTTTCCGGCATTTCAATTGACTATAAAATCAAGGGCAACAATGTGGTCCTGAAACCTAAGAAGACTCCAAAGCCTAAGAAAGCTGCAGCGGCTAAAGTTTCCACTCCGGATGTGACATTATTTGATTCATCCGTGGAATCGACAATACTCGATGAGGTGGTGGTGGTCTCGCGTCTTGAAGCTCCTGCGGTTGAGACATCCGAAATCGGGGCAAGAAAAGTAACGGCTGAAGAGGTACGCAACACCCCCACGCTTTTCGGAGAAGCGGACGTCATCAAGGCTTTGCATACCCAGCCGGGAGTAGCTGAAGGCACGGAGGGAATGGCAGGGATGTATGTCCATGGCGGAAATGCGGATGAGAACCTGTACATGCTCGACAATGTGCCGATCTATCAGGTAAATCATTTTGCAGGACTTTTTTCTGCTTTCAATCCCGACATTATCCGATACATTGATTTCTTCAAATCCTCCATTCCGGCAAAATATGACGGACGTCTGTCCTCGTTCATGGATGTACGTCTCCAGAATGGCGACCGCGATGGACATCATGGGTCGGGAAGGCTGGGACTGACCTCGGGAGCTTTCAATATCTCGGGACCCCTCGGACAGAAAACCACCTATCTTTTAGGGTTGCGCCGCTCATGGTTTGACGTTCTGACCATCCCCTTTGTGGCGATAGCCAACTCACAGAATGAGGATGACAAAACGCGGTTCAATTACTATTTCATGGACTTCAATGCCCGTGTGCAGCATCGGTTTTCACCAAAATCTACCGCTTTTGTAAGTTTCTATTTCGGTGATGACAAACTGAAAACCGGAACCGAGGAAAAGGGAATGGACCAGAACGATGCCTGGGGCACTTTTGAGGATGACCGGTTTGACATGCACTGGGGCAACCTCCTTGCACAGGCAGGCCTGAATTATCGTTTCAACGACAATCTTTCTTCGGAGTTTACCGCTGCATACACACGGTTCTTCTCAAGCATGACGCACGATTTCCATACAATAGAAAGAATGCCTGATGCCTCAACTGATTCTCGTGCTATCCTGAATACGGACAACAACATAAACGACTGGATATTCCGCGGCGATTTCGATTGGCAACCCAATGATGCCAACCGCATTCGTTTTGGAGCCGGTTATACCCGCCATTCCTTCCTGCCGGCCCGCACATCGCGCATGTACGAGGTGGGCCCCACTCACTTGGAATCACGGGATTCGACATGGGCTTACGGAGCCAATGAAATCAACGCCTACATCGAAGATGACTGGAGAATCAGCGACAAACTCCGGATGAATGCCGGATTCCATGGCTCGCTGTTCAATATCGGCGGTGAAACCAAATACGGATGGTCGCCAAGGCTCTCATTCAGTTACCGACCTGCCGGGGACTGGGCTGTAAAGGCAGCCTACAGCCGCACGACACAATATGTCCACCAGCTCAACCAAAGCTATCTGGCGCTTCCGACCGACCAGTGGATTCCCGTCACAGGTAGATTCAAGCCTGAGACAGCCGACAAAATCTCACTTGGCGGATACTGGCAATCTCCCGACAGGCATTATGCCATATCGGTGGAGGGCTACTACAAGTGGATGGACCATCTTGTAGAGTATAAGGATGAATACTACCTGCGTCCGCCGCTTGATATGTGGAACGCCCAGTTGTGCAGTGGCAAAGGATCCGCCAAAGGTATTGATTTAAAGGTAGAGAAAGCATTCGGCGACGTGACAGGACACATTTCATACTCGCTTGCATGGGCCGACCGGACATTCGCCGACAAGAATGGAGGCAGGACGTTCCCGGCAAAGTTCGACAACCGACATACAATCAATGTTATGGCCAATTGGAAAATCAACGATAAAGTCCGGCTCAATGCTTCGTGGACCGGACATTCCGGCAACCGTTTCACTTTGCTGAATCAGGTGTGGAATGACCCTGAATTTGATGCCGCCGGTTGGTCCGGAGCCGGGGAATCTCCGTTACGGACAGGCATCAACAGTTACCATTTGCCTTTCTATCACCGTCTTGACCTCAGCTGCACGGTAAAGAATCACCGCGGCTACTGGACTTTCGGACTCTACAACGCATATTGCCACATGAACACAGTGGCGGTCAAGCGTGGTGACCGGGATGTTGAGGTCTCCACTCCTTATGGAATCGCAATAGTATCCGAGCCGGCATTCAAACGTGTAAGACTTCTTCCTGTCATCCCCTCAATTTCATACACATGGCTATTCTGAAAAAAATATACCCCATCCTGTTCACAGCGCTCCTTGCATCATGTGAGGAGGTATTTACTCCCGACATGCCCCATACTCCGGTGTTGTGTGTGAATTCATTGGTCACCGCCGGGAAACCCATAGAGATCGATGTATCAAAATCACGGCTTTACACAGACAATGCCGATAAATCGGAGGTTGATGATGCAGAGACAAGAATCTATGCTGACGGAGAATTGCAACTTGATTCATACCTGCCCCGCGAAGGCGACGATATAAGGATTGTCGCCGTAAGCCCTACTGTGGGCACGGCAGAGGCGGATGTAAAGGTTCCACAATCCATACCGGTGCCTAAGATTATCTGGAAAGCGTATGATGCCTATTCATGGGAAGATGATTATAGGAGATATGTCAATCTCAATTTCAAATTGAGTGTGGAACTGACTATTGAAGACCCTCAATATGAGAACTATTATAAGTTCTCGTATTTCGCGACTCCAGATGTGGAGATAGAGCCGACCGGTTATGAGCTGCATGTTTTTTCCTTAGGGGATTTCAAATATGACCTGGAGCCTATCTTCTCAGAGCACATAGGCATATTTGAGTCAATCATGGGAGGCGATTCCGAAGGATTCACATTCTTTACCGACCGACAGTTCAACGGAAAAAGCTATACCCTGCACCTTCAGTTTGACAATTGCCGCTTCAGGTATAGTAAAGGGCGTATACCGGATTGCAAGGCTCACTTTGTGATAAACTGCATCTCTCCATCCTATTACAACTGGGCAGACTACGTATGGCAGCGTGATAACGGCACGCTCACCGACCTAAGCGATTTCGGCTTCGGCGATCCCGTATGGGGCTACAGCAATGTCTCCTCCGGTGCAGGAGTCGTCGCAGCCCAATCACAATCCGTCTGCACCATCGACCTGACCGGATTCATACAAGAAAACGCATGTGTGACTATGGCCGGACGACCGGCGCCATGATTTTTGAACATGCAAAGTTAGCCATAATTCCTTGACAATACAAAAACAGCCACGCACACCTGCGTGGCTATACCGAAACCATGTGGCTGTCAAAAGCCTCCGGACGAATTCAGCAAAATAAAAATGTGGAAATTATGGGGGCGACAATTTCTCTACCGCTTTCGTAACAATGTATTACCGATTGCCAGGATAGCAAGAATCAAAGCGGTCCAATAAACCAAGGAGGCATCAATACCTTTGCTGTCCAATATTGCCGCAGATAATGCAAAAGCGTAGGACAGTGCAAAATCATGCGGTCGGAAAGCCAGTGGTGTATTTGTGAACTTTCTGTTTTTTAGCAATAGACATGCTATCAGGGTGACTAAAGCCATCACACCTATGGATACTGAAACATATAGGACCAGCTTATCTCCTAACAGACCTAAAGTAATGAAAGGCAGTGAAGCCGCAAGAATATCCGAACAAGTTTCCTGAAGCATACCCTTTCTGAACATATCTTCCGTCATTTTTAATTTGATTGCCATTTCTCAGACCAGTACTGGAAACTATAGTCCATTACTGCAAATCCAGCATATAGACAATCTTTATCTTCAGCCGTGAGTGCCTTAGAGCCCTTAACTACTGAAGCATAATGTGCCACAATTTGATTTAAATCTGCCTGCGATTTACAAGAATTGGATACAGCATCGATAAATAACTGCATTATCCTATCTGCTTTATAATTGGGATTGAAAGTATTTTCTAACGGATTGCTGACAATTTTGTTGTAACTTGTTTTAAACTCTTCATTATAGATGATTTGCTTCTCTATATCACCTAGATTCTGAGTTATGTGCGATAGATCGTAGTCTAACTCGACATCTCTTACTTTTTCAAGAATTTTGTTATGTTGAATACCAATTTTTACAGAACACGAATCCAATCCATCTGCCAAACCAAGAGAATAATCAATAGACTTTATTGAATCTCTTGACAGACAGTAGGAGGCTGTAATAGTCTCCTGTTTTGTAAACGTAAGAGAACCTACTGAATAGGGTGAAAATTTTGAAATTTTATCAGCTATTTGGTATTGTGTGTATGAAGCGCCTCCTCCTACAATGGCACCCCCTAAAAAAGCTCCGAGAGCTGTTCCTTTAGGTCCAAGTAATGAACCAATCCTACCTCCTATTTTTGCTCCATCATAGGCTCCTTTACCGTCTGCGACAGCAACAGAAATCCATCCGACTGAACCAATATCACGAGAAGAATTAGTCTTTGCTAACTCATAGTTGTAATCCTGCAGGCTTATTATTTCCTCACAATCAGGAAATTTGATTTGATTACTTTCAACAAGGGAGGTATCCATATCTGAGCTGCAGGCTGATAGTCCAACGAAAGCAGGACCTATAAGAATTACCCCAATCATAAGACAGATTGTGGAAGATCCAAATATTGATAAAATGGTTTTAGATAGTCTCATTTTTTTTGTTAATTTGTGACATTGTAAAACAATGTATTTTTTGACCAAAATCTTTGACTCCAGTCATGATCAATTGGAGGCAGTATGTATCATTTCAACTGCATAGGCTCGAAAACCTAATATAGAAAACCTGTTTTATTGATGATAGATAATAGAATTAGATTAATGAATGAATAAATAAAAATAACAATATAACTTTATGATCTGAAGATTATAAAGTCGATATACACCCGACATAAGCGTACGTATCAGAATACAACCGGATAATAAACTCCCCATGTGATGAGAAGATTTCGTTGATGAAGGCCGATTGATCGGTAGTTGAGAAAAGACATACATTTCCGTCAGCGTCCCATATCTCATAGCTCACGATCTCGTCCTGACAGCCTGGGATAATCACTCCCGAATCTTCGCTTATGGTGCAGCTTAAAGGACGAGCGGGTCTAGGTGGGTCACAATCTTGGCTAACATCTCTCAGGCGGACGCGATTAATCGCGTCAATACAACTCTTAAAACCAAATTATTTTCTTAAGTAAACAGCATTGTATTGTAAGCCTTACTGCATATAAATGATTTACAATGAGTTTATCCGCTGAATTTTACGGCTTAGGTTTACCAGTCAGAAGTTAGTATACCGCTGTATACATTTCCTTTTTCAGTAGATATCTCTATTGATGACTCTGTTAAAGTTCCGACAAAAATAGTTTCTGTCAACTCAGAAGAGTCAATTATATTATATGTTGCGATACCTGTGCTATGCTCCGTTACCACTACGTCGCAAATACCTTCAGGTACAGTGAACTCAACAGTCAGGTTGGAACTGTCGTAGGTACACCTGATGATCTGTCGGCTCGGCATGTTCGGTCTCTTGTTCGGATTATTTCCTCCTTTGGGGTGCAGAAGAACACCCGTACCGTTGGCTACGGTACCTTTTTCCTCTGCTGCCTCAGTGGTGAACGACTGAGAGGTTACCCCTGCGACAAGTAAAAAAAGGAGTAATCTTGCTTGTTTCATAAACGTGAGGTTTTAATGTTTTTTCTCTGCAAAATTACTTACTATATATGAGACACAGCGAAAAGACGATACTCTTTTTTTGCCTCATTCAAGTCGATATGTATCTAATAACCAATTACTTACAGACTGATAAAAATTTAATTTTTGCCTCATATTCTATTTGCTCAGTAACCACCTGACTACCTCTGACTTGGCTGTAACGCAAAAGGTGCTGCTGTATATTGTTGGTTTTTAGCTCTTTATTTCATTCGGCTAAGAAAAAGATCCTTGTGCGGTGCGGAAGAGTCGAGGATTCGGCCTGAAAGACGCGATTTCCTGAGGTAGAACAATTTGTACTTCATATTCAGGAAAAGGCACACCGCCCTTGAAGAGAAACCGGCGTACACCAGGGAAAGAAATGCAAAATCCTCCTCCTTCAGAAATGTACATTCCTGACGCAGCATAGTCATTATACCGCCCATGTACATGTCCACGGCATTCTCGATGTTCCTGACATTCCTCTCCGTCCTCAGCTTGTCGATTTCCTTGCGTATGTTGTTTATCACATGGGCACGGTTTGCCTCGGAATCGCCCATATCAAAATATTCTCTGCATAGCATATTCAGCGTGCTCCACTTTTCCCTGAACAGATACTCAATGACCACCGTGTTCTGCGCCTCAGCCCGTGTTTTTTCATCCAGATTTCTCCGCAGGTTCTCGTTGGCGATGGACTGTTCGGATAGAGCCTGCGACAGACGGTCGTTCTCCGAACTCACCCTCCTGGCACGTTCCCTCAATTGCATCAGCGAAGCGATGTTGACCTCCAGTTCAGTCCTTGAAGCCCGCATCCGTAGCCGATAAATACGAATCAGGAGGGCTGAGATAATAATGATAGCGCTAATGACAAGCACGAGCACACAAATGATGTGTCTTGACCTCTGCTGCTGATACCGCGCTTTTCCATCATAGAAATCTCGCTGCACGCTTGTCACAGATTCTTTAAGCAGATTTTCGGCAATCCGGTCCTGATCCTGAAGTATTGTATCAGCGATTACCGCCGCGGCCTTGAAATCCCCTCTGTCCATATATTGCCGGTACGTTTCATACCTTACCCTCATCAGCTGGCTTTCATCGTCCGAGACTGCATGCGCCATCGACAGCTGCCATGCGGCGGCTACGCTATCCCCTCTGTCGTACAACAGTCTACTGTTGATGATTTGAAGATCGACATTCTCCTCTCCTTCCGTATCTGTCATGGCAAGCAACGGGACGCTGCCTATCTCGTCCTGTCGTCCGGTATTGAACAGTCCGAATATCCTGGCTGTGGAGATATAGTCCAGCAAGGATGAATCCACTGGAATCTCATTCCTGACGATATTGTCCAGACTGTCGAGCAGACGCATCCCGTATTCCGACTTATGCTCATTGATGGACATGGTGGCCAGATCGCACAATGAATACCTGTGGTTGAGATTCATTCCCGCAAGATGATAATTCTCGACCGCTTCCGCTACATACCTTTCTGCCTGAACGTAATTATACACATAATAAAATATGTCGCTTATAAGTTCCGCTGATCTCGCTATCCAGCGCGGGGAATCAATCTCCTTAGCCGTGTCGTATGCCATCATCGCATCTCTCATGGCGACCATCATATCACCCATATTATAGGCAACTTTCGCTTTATAGAAACATGTCCTTGCCTTCAGATTACCAGCATCCTCGCAACTGAACTTTCTGTAGGCAATTTCTATTAAGGAATCCGATGACACCACCACCCCGCATTTGATCATGGCCTGTGTATATAGCAGGGCAAAATAGGCGGAATCCGCATGGTCAAGTCCTTCCCTTTTACGTATACTTTCGAGTTCAGTCAAAGCCGTTGCCGGATCGACTTCCATCATGTCGTCGATACTCTCCAGCTGCCCGGAATGGAATTCACACGAAAAGAGGCAACATGATAAAATCCAAATGTATGTCAGTCGGACAATATAAAAGGATTTCATTTTTCTTATCTTTTGCGTCATAATCAACAAGGATTGTCTTTTGCAACTGCAAATATAAGTAATTTTTTAAATTCCACATAATCCTGTGTATGCTCCACTCCATAATCTAACTTGCTACCGAAAAAGAAGAATTTTTAAGTGCGGAAAAAGTGCGGATGTCATTTCCGCACTTTTTCCGCACTTTCAGTAATTCTGCTAACCGTCTTATAACAAACGTATTATCCCGTCTATGACCTTGGTGCCTAATTTTTGGTCGAACACCCTCATGCACAAGGATTCCCTGCGCGAGGATATGGCGCCCTTGGTGCGGTTGAGAAGCCTGGACATCTGTGCGGGCTGTATGCCGTACTTTATCAGCAGCGCCGTGTGGATATCGTAGGAGCTGAGCCGGCCGCCGACAAGCAGCCTCAGGTTCCGGAGAAAGTCCGGAGAACTGGCGAGCACCGTGCATTCGATGTCTTTCCAGAACGGACTGTCATCCGACAGAATCTCACCGTCCGTGATCAGACGGACAAGTTCACGGTATGTGCCGGAATCAAGAATACTGGGACTGACCTCACTGACATGGCCGCTGCGCCTGTACAGGTCATAAAGCTTCCTGCGGAGCTCTTCCCGTAGCTCCGCAATGGATGCATCCTCTCCGACAGGTTCCGGGGGGATGTCGTTGGCCGCCTCCGTAGATTCTTCATCCGGGCCGCCATTGTTTCCTCTCCTTTTGTCAAGCGACTGCTTGAGGCGGTCAATGTTTTCCAATGCGGAATGAAGCGCAAGCCGGGCACTGGCATTCCTGCCTCTGAAGAACAGTACCAGCACTCCCATCAGAAGCATCAGGCACGTGATGCCGAGAAGCCATTGCCGCAGGATTACGTTGTTGTCCTCAGCCCTCCGGCGCTCCCGTTCGTGGACCTGATAATTGTAGGCCGACTGTTGCATGATGGCCTGCCGGTGCTCGTTCTCGTTGAAGTAGGACCCTGCAAGAGCAGATACTCCGACAGGTAACGGTTGAGCGTATCCGGATGCGTGCGGCCGCGCAGCTCGGGAAAGAGGAGAATCCGGTAGCCTGTCCTTTTGTTAGTGGGGTCAGAAGAGCCGACAAGCTCACGGGCGTAAATATAGGCGGTATCCAGGATGCCTGCGGCATAGTAGATATTGTCAGCCACGGCTAAGGCACTGTTGCGGGCTACAGAACTGACGAGATCGGGGGTGCACCTGACATACATAAGCGCGGAGTCGAGATCCCCCATACGGTACTTCACATCGGCAATATACATGGATGACTTGGCCCTGTGGGACACAGGCAGGTTCTTGCTTTTGGAAAGAGCGGAACGAAAACATGAGTCGGCCCTCGTGAGATCGTGGGTCTTTAGATAGATTCGCCCCAACAGTTGCAGATCGTACACCTCATTTTTCGTATCGTTCATCCTACGGTCAAGACCGATGGAGCTTTCGATGTACGGGATCGCCTCATCATAGAGCCTGAGCTTGTTCAGGAGCCGGCCCGTCTGGCTGAGGATGCGGGATCTCAGGTCGAGGTCCTCCGTATCCTCCGGCAACTCGTCCAATGCGTCGTGGAAATACCGCAGCGCATTGGGCAGGTCGCCCAGGTCGCTGTACACCCTGCCCCCGTAATACAGGGCCTCGGCATGCATGTTGCCGTCGCCATGGGATGAATAATAGTCCATCACGTCGAGGATAAGGCTGTCGGACTGATGCCGGATATAGGCCTTGTCCCGGGCCTTTATCGAGAGGAAGTCATAAAAATGCCGGTCGGCCTCCGACAGCTTCCCACAGCTTATGGTGTCGAGCATTGCAGTGCTGTTGTGGGGCTGTCTGAAACTATGGTCGCGATATAAGTCAGCCTGTCGTCGCAATTCCGACAAGAACAGCCGACGATCAGGAATGTCGAGATTATGATTATTATTATTATACGCGACAGCATGTGTGACTATGGCCGGGCTACAATTCCTCTACCGTTTTCTCATCTGTTGAGTTGCTGAAATTCCTCTATCACCTCGGAGCCGGACATGGTGCGTCGCTTTTTCAGGATGTCCACGAAGCCGTGGGCGAGGGTGTGGACCTGACGGTTGGAGAACACGTTGTCGAGATAGCTGAAGGTCTTGTTGAAGATGGCGTCGATTTCATCGTCGTCGAACGAGCACATGTCACGGCCTTCGGATGCGATCAGCGAACGCAGGTCGGCGAGCACCTGCCGCCCCGGCCTCTGACGGCGGCTCACGTTGTAGCGGCACAAAACGTTGCCTATCACCAGACCCGTGAGCAGCTGATACTGCTTCACCATCTCCTTCCAGGCTATCTTGGCTGAATAGCGCGGATTGCTGCAGAAAAAGAAATCGGGTGTGAAGGATATGGAATCGCCATGCTCGCTGTCGAGGGACACCTCGTGGAGCATGTCATCGTTTTCAAACACATTCAGAGATATGATCATGCCTGTGAGTCCGTAGCTCTTGTCATTCTCGTCGGCATATACAAATTTACTGTCCATCAGGGTTCAATGTAAAATGAAAAATGTAAAATTTTTCTATTCAATGACTTAATATTTAATACTTCACACTTAATGCCTGATCCCTGACGTCAATTGACGACAAGGATCTTGGTGACTGCTCCGGTTGACGACGAGGTGCTGCTGTCGGAGGCATACACATAGTAGACACCCGTCTTCACACGCTCACCGCCTTTGCCCGACACATCCCATGATGCCATGCCGCCTTCGGAGCGGGTCTCGTACACCACATTGCCTGCGGCATCGGTTATCTTCACCACCGAATGGTCCTTCAGGCCGCTTATCATCACCACACCCGTATATTCGGGACGCACGGGATTGGGATATGCAAGGATATTGGAATAGTCCTCCTGACCGGCGGAGGCGTCGCTCTTGAAAGAATACAATCCATAGGTGGTGCCCACATAGACAGTGTTATCCTCAGGGTCACATTCCACAGAGCACACCAGATTCGACGGCAGGGGAGAATTGTCGGTGGTGTACTGACGCAGAATCTCATCGCCAGTCTCGCTCACCAGGAACAGACCGGAATTCTCGGTGGCGATCCATTTACGTCCGGCCGGATCGAGAGCCATCCAGTTGATCATGTCGCTGTCGAGCAGATAATCGGCATAGTTGGTGCCATCGTTTCTGGGAACCTTGATCCGACGGACACGCATACTATAGTCAGTGGCTTCGGAAGGACGTGTGATTTCGAATACTCCGGTATTTGTGCCTACCCACACGCATCCCCGTTGATCCTCAAGGAAGAAGGTGATATAGCTGTAGGTGACATCGTTACCATCCTGATCGGTCACGCGGTCCCACTGCATCACCACATCGTCGTGGAGATTTGTGTACGTGCCTTTCGTATCGATGGCCATGAAACCCTTGTTGTACCTTGCCTGGGAATAGAATATCATGTCGGAATGCTTGCATATTACAGCCTGCAAGTCCTTGGAATGGTAGTCGAAGGCTTCGAGCTTGGGATGAGCTTTCCAGTCGGCCGCAGTGATTGAAGACGGATCCTGACGGCGTTTCTGGGCTGGAAGCACAGAGAAGACAGTGCCGAACTGATACCCTACCCACAAGTTGCCTTCCTTGTCGGTATCGACGAATCCTACACGCGGTCCCCAGTTGTCGGTGAATGTGGAGTTGTCGGCATTGAATTTGCCTATTTCCTCATATTCTCCGGTGGATGGGTTGCGCTTTATCACGTAAAGGCCCTCGAAATAGTTGCCGGCATAGTATTTGTCCGGATCATCGGGATCCTCCACCATCCATGTGGGGTCGCCGTACATACGCTTATTGCCGAATTTCGACTGCATGTTTTTATTAATCTGGTGGTCCGCCGAGGCATTTTTCAGCGACGCATTCCTGACCTCCATGCCGTCAATGATGTTGCAGGTCTGGTAATTCTCCGAACCTTCCGGACCTACATAGGCACGATAGGTGGAATTTTCAAGATTGGAGATGTAAAGGCGCTTTCCGTCGGCCGACCATTTCATGTATCCCACCCTCTTGTCGGTGGTGGCACCATCATAAAGCATTTTGTCGAAAAGCACCGTGGGGGAGGCACCCGAGATGTCATAACCGGCTATTCCGTCGTCTGATCCCACCCATATCTTGTCGGGCGAGGCATACATGCTCACCTTCTGCCCTTTGCACACATCGGGCAGATCCACCACCTCAAGAGAGGCATCGCCGGGGATATATACAAGTTTATCTGCAGTGGAGGTGTACAGACCATCCTTGCTCCTGCGCACCATGCAGTCGTAATGATATCTTTCGCCGGGAATCGACCGCCATGAAGGAGCGTTGAAATCAACATCCATCACCACAAGGGCATTGTCGCCCTTGTCGCGGAGCACAAGGTGAGTATCGTCGATGACCTCGAAAGTTTTCAATCCCCATCCTCCCAATTCTTTGAATTTGCTTATATTATTATGGCGCGTATCCAGGGGAGAAAACAGCATCTTGTTGGATGTGGCGGGGCCATGTATGAGCAGATTGCCGTCCATTATGCCGATGGCTGTGACAGGCTGGTTGAATATGCCCGACTCAATCACCTCATGGCGTGTGTCGCTGTAGACGACAATGCCGAAATCAGTGGCCACGGCTATGCGGTCATCGCCAAACGCCACATAGTTGATTGCCTTTGATGCCGACACCGATGAATCCTTTATATCGGGAAGATTCACCACGTCGCCGCTGTCGAAAAGCAGGTCGATGTTTCCGCTCTCGTATGCCACCGCAAGATATTTCTTGTCGGGATTATAGTAGATGTTGGATATATCCTTATCGCTCAGCTTATTCAGCTGCGAATAATAGTAGCTCTCGTTGTCGGAGGGTGAAAAAGAGAAAAGATCGCCGTCAGAGAGGTAGTAGACTTTGGTCGAGGTCTCCACCACCTGGGATATATTGTCGCTGTATACGGGATATTTGTACCAACCATCGTCAGCCTGCACCACAGTCAGGGCTGACGAAATAATTGATATCAGGAGGAGTGTTTTTCTTATCATATCAAATTATCGTTTATAAAAGATAGCAGTCGCCTTACTGCCCTACCCCTGTGGCTCACGGAATTTTTCTCTTCCGGGGATGCCTCGGCGAAGGTCTTAGCCCATCCCCGGGGACGGAACACAGGGTCGTAGCCGAAGCCCTGCTCTCCTGAAGGAGCTTCCATGATGTCGCCTTCCACCTTTCCTTCGAAAATGTGCTCTTTGCCGTCGGTGATGAGGGCTATCACTGTGCGAAAACGTGCCTTGCGGTCGGTGACCCCATCCATATTCCTGAGCAGCAGTGCCATATTTGCAGTGGAATCATGTCCCTCGCCGGGCGCATACCGCGCCGACCTCACTCCCGGTTCACCACCGAGGGCATCGACCTCAAGACCGGTGTCGTCGGCGAAGCAGTCGATTCCGTAGTGCTCGTGCACATAGCGTGCTTTCTGCAAGGCGTTGGATTCAAGAGTGTCGCCTGTTTCCGGAATGTCAACATCACACCCTATGTCCTTCAGTCCGAGAATATCGAGCTTATCGCCGGCAATCTGGCGCAATTCCTCAAGTTTATGTTTGTTGTTTGTAGCAAAGACTATTTTCATCTATATCTTAACGATAAAGTACGTAATTTATTGTGCAATATTCGCTTTACGAATATTGCAGGTTATAAGGTTATTGGCTTATAAGTTTATAAGACTCAAAATCCATAATCCCCTATAACCCTATAACCTTATAACCTTATAACCTTATAACCTGTAAATTGAGCTATGCTCAATTTACATTATCCCACCACGATATTGACGATCTTTCCGGGCACTACGATCACTTTCCTGATGGTCTTGCCGTCGGTCCATTTGGCTGCACCCTCGTTCTCCAGAGCAGCCTTCTCCACATCCTCGCGGGAGGCGTCGGCTGCCATGCTGATATTGTAACGCACCTTGCCGTTGAACGACACGGGGTAGGTCACAGTCGATTCCTTGAGGTATTCCTCGTTGTATACGGGCCACTGTGCGTCGCAGATGGTGGTGTCGCGTCCGATAGCGGTGTGCCACAGCTCCTCCGCCACATGGGGAGCAAACGGAGCAAGGAGTATGAGCAGCTGCGACAGCACCTCGCGCGAATGGCATTTCTGGGCGGTGAGCTCATTGACGCATATCATGAACGCGGATATCGATGTGTTGTAAGAGAAATTCTCTATATCCTGCGTCACCTTCTTGATGAGCTTGTGGAGGCTCTTCAGGTTGTCGGCCGAGGGCTTGGCGTCATCCACCAGCAGTGTGTCGCCCTTGTAGAAGAGCGCCCAGAGCTTCTTGATGAAACGGTTCACGCCATCGATGCCGTTGGTGTCCCATGGCTTGCTCTGCTCAAGCGGACCGAGGAACATCTCGTAAAGGCGCAGGGTGTCGGCTCCGTAGCGCTCCACGATGTCGTCGGGATTGACTACGTTGAACATCGATTTCGACATCTTCTCGATGGCCCATCCGCAGATGTATTTGCCGTTCTCAAGGATAAACTCGGCATCGGCGTATTCGGGGCGCCATGCGCGGAATTTGTCGGTGTCGAGCACATCGTTGC
>CAYZPI010000077.1:0-15985 GCA_964480085.1 uncultured Bacteroides sp.
CGAAAAGCGAGTGCAAAGTTAGGCACTTTTTCCCAATCCACCAAATATTCCTGACCCATTTTTGTGTTAAATTATGTTTCATGTCTGAAACGTCAGGGGTTACGGGATACATTCACTGCTGTTTTTTTTGAATCGTGAACCTATCAAGAGACAAACACGGCAGCCAAATGACCAACAGGAGCATATATTGAGACGGGGGTTGGTACATTTTCTTCTATTTTTTATAGTGATGCGGATAAAGGCGTATGCAGGGTTCAGGTTTTCCGGGGTTATTTTATTTTGCGAGATGAATATTTTTGATTAATTTTGCACATGACTATACAATATAATAAAATAACAACGACATCAACCTTAACTACCGATGGAATACACTTTGCCCCACACACTGCCTGACTATCCTGAATTTGTGGAAGGAATCCGACGTGCACCTGACCGTGGTTACAAGCTCACCAAAGCCCAGACCGAAACCGCACTGCGCAACGCATTAAGATACATACCTAAGCATCTGCATGCCGAGCTTGCACCTGAATTTATGGAGGAGCTTCGCACACGAGGCAAAATTTACGGTTACCGCTACCGTCCTGAAGGCGATCTGAAAGCAAAACCTATCGATGAATACAAGGGAAAATGCATTGAGGGCAAGGCCTTCCAGGTGATGATCGACAACAACCTGAGTTTTGATGTCGCACTCTACCCATACGAGCTTGTGACTTACGGAGAGACGGGACAGGTGTGCCAAAACTGGATGCAGTACCGGCTCATAAAGCTCTACTTGGAGAATCTCACGCAAGACCAAACACTTGTAGTGGAATCCGGACATCCACTTGGACTGTTCAAGTCGAAACCCGAGGCACCGAGGGTGATCATCACCAACTCAATGATGGTAGGACTCTTCGACAACATAAAGGACTGGGAGATTGCAGCCCAGATGGGTGTCGCCAACTACGGACAAATGACAGCCGGAGGCTGGATGTACATAGGACCGCAGGGAATAGTGCACGGAACATTCAACACCCTGCTCAACGCCGGGCGCCTGAAACTCGGCATACCTGAGGACAAAGACCTTGCCGGACATCTATTCGTGTCATCGGGCCTTGGAGGTATGAGCGGCGCTCAACCGAAAGCCGCCGAAATAGCCAATGCAACGGCCATCATAGCCGAAGTGGACGCTTCACGCATCAAGACCCGACATGACCAGGGCTGGGTGGGATACGTCACCGACAACCTTGACGAGGCATTCCGCCTGGCAGAAGAATCGATGAAGGAAAAAAGACCCCGATCGATTGCATATCACGGCAATATAGTGGATCTGCTGGAATACGCCATCGCCCACGACAAGAAAATCGACCTGATGAGCGACCAGACATCATGTCACGCCGTATATGAAGGTGGTTACTGTCCTGCCGGAATATCGTTCGAAGAACGCACACGTCTCCTGGCAGAGGACCGCGACACATTCAACAAAAAAGTAGATGAGTCGCTCAGGAGACACTACGACGCAATCAAGACCCTCGTAAACAGAGGCACCTATTTCTTTGACTACGGTAACTCATTCATGAAAGCCATCTATGATGCCGGCGTGAAAGAGATATCAAAAAATGGCGTCGACGAGAAAGACGGGTTTATCTGGCCGTCGTACGTGGAGGACATCATGGGCCCGCAGCTCTTTGATTTCGGTTACGGACCCTTCCGCTGGGTGTGCCTGTCAGGAAAACACGAAGACCTAATAAAGACCGACAAGGCAGCCATGGACTGTATCGACCCTGACCGCCGCTATCAGGACCGCGACAACTGGATATGGATACGCGATGCAGAAAAGAACCAGCTCGTGGTAGGCACCCAGGCTCGCATACTTTATCAAGACGCCATCGGCAGGATGAAGATAGCCTTGAAATTCAACGAGATGGTGCGTCGCGGCGAAGTAGGGCCGATTATGTTAGGACGCGACCACCACGATGTGAGCGGCACAGATTCCCCATTCCGGGAGACAGCCAACATCAAAGACGGCAGCAATGTGATGGCCGATATGGCCGTGCAGTGCTTCGCCGGCAACTGTGCACGTGGCATGAGCCTCGTGGCTCTCCACAACGGTGGCGGTGTAGGCATAGGCAAGGCCATAAACGGAGGATTCGGCATGGTGTGCGACGGATCGGAACGAGTGGACAACATATTGCGGTCATCGATGCTCTGGGATGTGATGGGAGGTGTGGCACGTCGTTCGTGGGCCCGCAATCCCAATGCCATGGCCACCGCAGAGGAGTTCAACCACACCCACAGCGACTATTACCACATCACGATGCCGAATCTCGTTGATGATGGGCTCATCAACGAGATAATGAAAAACGAATAATGAAAATTTAAAATACATATATGGAAAAAATAATGGAATGCGTCCCCAATTTCAGCGAAGGGCGCGACCGTGAGAAAATCGACAGGATTGTAGAGCCGTTCCGCGGCAAAAAAGATGTAAAGCTCCTCGACTACAGCAACGACGAGGACCACAACCGTATGGTAGTGACCGTAATAGGCGAGCCGGAGGCCCTGAAGGCTGCTGTACTCGAAGCAATAGCCGTGGCAAAAGACTGCATCGACCTCACCAAACACCAAGGACAACACCCAAGGATGGGAGCGGTGGATGTGGTGCCTTTCATCCCCGTACGCAACTGCACGATGGAAGAGGCAATCGCATTATCCAAGGAAGTCGGGAAAGAGATAGCGGAGCGCTTCGACATCCCGGTATTCCTTTATGAGAAATCGGCCACAGCCCCTCACCGCGAGAACCTCGCTGCAATCCGCAAAGGCGAGTTTGAAGGGATGGAGGAGAAAATCCATCAGCCCGAATGGCATCCCGATTTCGGGCCAGAACAAAGGCACCCCACGGCCGGTACGGTGGCGGTAGGAGCACGCATGCCATTAGTGGCTTATAACATCAACCTTGACACACCCTCACTCGAAATCGCCCACAGCATAGCCAAACGCATCCGCTTCATAGGCGGCGGACTACGCTTCTGCAAGGCAATGGGTGTGGAGCTGAAGGAGCGAGGAATCACACAGGTGTCAATCAACATGACCGACTTCACCCGTACCCACCTCTACCAGGCAATGGAGATGGTGAAGATTGAGGCTCGCCGTTACGGAGTGAGCGTAACCGGTAGTGAAATCATAGGCCTCGTACCGATGGAGGCACTCGTTGACACGGCTTCATATTACCTTGGACTCGAAGGGTTCTCCACCGACCAGGTGCTCGAAGCAAGAATCTTATAAGTACAAAAAAATGCGCATCATCAACGCAGAAATCTTCACACCCGAGGGAAAAGGCGCGGCTAAAGGCCGTGACATGGCATCGCTGCGCCATATCCCCAACGGAGAAATAGAAATCACCGACGGCATCATCTCTTATTGCGGACCAATGCGCGAGGATGCATCGAAAAATGACATTTTCGATGCCCAAGGACGCGCTGTGCTACCGGGATTCGTCGACTCCCACACCCACATGGTGTTCGGCGGATACCGTCCGGTAGAATTCAGCTGGCGCATGCGGGGCGACAGCTACATGTCGATAATGAACCGTGGAGGCGGAATCGTGAATACGATGAAAGCCACGCGTCAAGCCTCAGAGCAAGAGCTCACAGAGAAGACTCTACGCTATATCGCCCGCATGAGCCGCATGGGGGTGACCACCGTGGAAGGAAAGAGCGGATACGGCCTGGACAAGGAGGCCGAACTGAAACAGCTGCGAGTAATGCAGCGAATAAACTCCGACCCTGACCGCAAGGTGGATATAGCCACCACATACCTTGGCGGCCATGCCCTGCCTCCCGAATATGCCGGAAGACACGACGATTACATATCATTCATGATTTCCGAGATACTTCCGCTGATCAAGGCCGAGGGACTCGCGGACAACTGCGACATTTTCTGTGAAGAAGGTGTGTTCGACATCCCGCAGTCGCGCAGGATGCTCGACGCAGCGAAGAAGCTCGGCTTCGGAGTTAAGATCCATGCCGACGAGATTGTCACCACGGGCGGAGCCGAACTTGCAGCCGAACTTGCAGCTCTTTCAGCCGACCACCTGCTGCACATCTCCGAGCAAGGCATACACCAACTCGCCGAAAGCGATACAGTAGCCACACTGCTGCCACTCACCGCATTCACCCTGCGCGAGCCTTACGCCCCAGCCAGGAAGATGATCGACGCAGGTTGCGCAGTAGCACTCGCCACCGACCTCAATCCCGGCAGTTGCCTGAGCGGATCAATACCACTCACCTTTGCCTTGGCATGCATCTACATGCAGATGAGCGTAGAAGAAGCCATAACAGCACTTACACTCAATGGAGCAGCGGCCTTGGGCCTCTCCGACAAAATCGGATCCATAGAAACCGGGAAATACGGCGACATAGCGGTGCTCGACACTGACAACATCAACATGCTCCCCTACTACACCGGCATGAACTCCGTGGCAACCACCATAAAGCGGGGGAGAATCGTATCAACAGCTTACTAACAGACACAACCTAATCTTACAACCATGAGTCTCACAGACCATAAAATCACAGGATTCATTACCGCCACAGCATCGGGCGAACCAGTACCCGGAGGCGGCAGTATATCAGCTCTTTGCGGAGCCCTTTCAGCAGCCCTTGGCGAAATGGTGGCCCGGCTTACCATCGGCAAGAAGAAATATGCCGAAATGCAGCCACAAATGGAACACATAATTGAGACAATCGCTCCAATAGCAAAGCATCTCACCGATGCTGTGGAGCTCGATTCCGATGCTTATGACCAGGTGATGCAAGCCTACAAGCTACCAAAAGACACCGAAGAACAAACAGACAGGCGCAACATAGCAATACAGACAGCGCTGAAACATGCCGCCTCAGTGCCTCTCACCGTAGCAGAAATGACGGCATCCATCCTGCCTATGCTTGAACTACTCGCAACGAAAGGCAACCAGAACGCCATCACCGATGCTTACGTGGCCACCCTGTGCGGACGAACAGCCATCTTAGGCGCATGCGCCAACACGCGCATCAACCTACTGTCGATCCACGACCAAAAATTTGTGGGCGAACTCACCAAGAAAGTGCTTCTTCTGGAGCGCGAAGCCAACGACGCAGAAAAGAGAGTGACAACAATCGTGAACAAATCATTCGAATGACCGAAATGGATAAATACTACATAGGCGACGAACCGCTGACATACGAACTGATCGAGCGCCTTCTTCACGACCACACGCCCCTCGCACTTTCAGAGCAAGTGAAAGCCCGCATTCAAAAGTGCCGCGACTATCTCGACAACAAGGTGAAAGAGTCCGATGTACCTCTCTACGGCATCACCACCGGATTCGGATCGCTGTGCAACTGCAACATTTCGTCCGACGAGCTCTCTACCCTGCAGGAAAACCTTGTGAAAAGCCACTCGTGCAGCGTGGGCACCGAAGTGTGTCCTGAGATCGTAAGACTAATGCTGATGCTGAAATCCTACGCTTTGTCGCTTGGATACAGCGGTGTGCAGGTGGCGACGGTGCAACGCATTATTGATTTCTACAATCTCGACATCCTGCCTGTGGTGTACGACCGCGGCTCGCTTGGAGCTTCAGGCGACCTCGCTCCCCTCGCCAACCTTTTCCTCCCGCTTATCGGATATGGAGAAGCATATTATAAAGGTGTACGCCGCAAAGCCTCCGAGATCCTTGCCGAGCTGGGCTGGGAGCCCGTGAAGCTTCAGAGCAAGGAAGGCCTGGCCCTGCTCAACGGCACACAGTTCATGAGCGCCAACGGTGTGTATGCACTGCTCCGGGCCTTCAGGCTATCAAAGAAAGCCGACATCATAGGGGCGCTATCGCTTGACGCCTATTGCGGACGCATAGATGCCTTCGCCGACTGCATCCAGCAGATGCGTCCGCATCCCGGGCAGATCGAGACTGCAGCCAACGTGCGCCGCGTGCTCGAAGGCAGCGAACTGATATCACAGACGGGAAAGGCCACCCAGGATCCCTACTCCTTCCGCTGCATCCCGCAGGTGCATGGAGCTTCGAAAGATGCCATCAGCTACGTGGCCTCAGTGATTCTGACAGAGATAAACTCTGTGACAGACAACCCCACCGTCTTTCCCGATCTCGACCTGATCATCTCCGGAGGTAATTTCCATGGCCAACCCATTGCCATACCCTTCGATTATTTAGGCATAGGCATTGCCGAACTCGGCAATATCTCCGAGAGGCGCACAGCGCAGCTCATTCTCGGCAAGCGCGGTCTACCAGAGTTCCTTGTTGCAGAACCAGGACTCAACTCGGGATTCATGATACCGCAATATGCAGCTGCATCAATGGTGAGCCAGAACAAGATGTACTGCTTCGCCGCTTCGTCGGACTCAATCGTGTCGAGCAACGAGCAGGAGGACCACGTGAGCATGGGTGCAAATGCCGCAACAAAGCTCCACAAGATACTCGACAATCTGGAACTGATCTTAGCAATAGAGCTGCTTAACGCCGCCCAGGCACTTGATTTCCGCCGCCCGCTACGCACGTCGCCTTTCCTTGAAGGCATAGTAGGAGAATACCGCAAGGTGGTACCGTTCGTGAAAGACGATGTGGTGATGCACGACCTTATCGTGAAATCACGCGAGTTCCTGCTCGCCATGCCCTACGACATATAATTAATCATACGGAGCCTAAAACATGAAAGTCAAGATAATAACTTGTAACCGAGCCAATAACTATGGTGCTCGCCTTCAGGCCTACGCACTGTGGCTACACCTCACGGAGCTTGGTCACGAAGTGGAGGTGATCGATTACTGTCCACCGTACCTTGACTTTTATGTACGGCTCATGTATTTTCCGGGCACGAGCATCAAAGAATGGGTAAAGCTTGTGGTGAGGTATCCGGAAAGAAGGTGCAAACTCACAAAATTCGCTCATCTTGAGGAATTTTCTAAAACAATGACCCGTCTAACCCCAGTGAAGTACACATCGGTGGACCAACTGAGGAATAATCCTCCAGAAGCAGATGTGTACATTGCCGGTAGCGACCAGATATGGAACACAGAATTCCGTAACGGTCTGGATCCAACCTTTTACCTCGATTTTGGTGACTCAACCGTCCGACGCATAAGCTATGCCGCGAGTTTCGCCACCGAGGGGGTGGAACGCAGACACACTGATTTCCTTCACAAGCACCTCTCGCGTCTGGATGCCGTGTCGATACGCGAGGAATCGGGGAAGCGAATCACCGACCTGCTTGCCATTCAGGCAGATGTATGCTGCGATCCTGCGTTCCTGCTCAGCAGTGAGAAATGGGACAGGATATGCGCCACGAATCCCGTCGAAAAAGATTTCCTTTTCGTGTATGATTTCGAACGCAGTCCTGAGGTCAAGGCCGTGGCAGAAAAAATCGCCAAGGTAAGAGGGCTGAGGATTTACACTGTCAGCGAACGACCGCTCGGATATGCCGACCGCGATTTCAGCGACTGCTCTCCGGCTACATTCATCTGGCTCATAAAGAATGCCAAATGCGTGCTCAGCAACTCGCTCCACGGCTCGATATTCTCCATCATCTACAAAAGAGATTTCTATGTAGTGAACCGCGCCGATGGGCTGAACGTGAGGATGAGCGACCTTATGAAACGCTACGGACTTGAGCACAGGCTGGTGAATCCATCCTCCGATAACGCCACTCTCTCTCAACACATCGATTACACAAAAGTAGGTCCCGGTCTCCAGCATGACATAGATTATTCAAAACAATGGCTTGCCACCAACCTGAAGACATACAGATGAAAAAGCCCCGGATTTTCTTCTACATACACTATCTGGAAATCGGAGGCGCCGAAAAGGCTCTTCTCGGATTGCTCGACGCTCTCGATCCGGAAAGAGTGGATGTGGATCTCTTCGTGAACCAACACACCGGAGAGTTCATGTCGCTTGTGCCGTCATACATAAACCTTCTGCCTGAGCTGCCGGAATATTCAGCCATTGAGCGGCCTATCAAGGATATCGTCAGGGAGGGACATCTCTCCATCGCGCTGCGCCGACTCTGGGCCAAGCGGCTGCATGCCCGGCACTTGAGAAAGATCAATGGCTGCAATATTACCGCAGACGAAAGCATACTCCACTACGTTTTCAAGACGGTGAACGGTGGTCTGAGAGATCTGTCGTATCTCGGCGAATACGACCTTGCGGTAAGTTTCCTGTGTCCACACAATATCGTGCTCGATAAGGTGAGAGCCCGGAAGAAAGTTTGCTGGATCCACACCGACTATTCCAGGGTGCACGTCGACAGCAAGGATGAATTGCCCACATGGAGCGGATACGACACGATTGCCGGCGTCTCCAGGGATGTGACAAAATCCTTCTCCTCGGTGTTTCCATCACTCACCAACAAGATAATAGAGATAGAAAACATCCTGTCGGCGGAACTGGTACGCCGACAGGCAGACATGGAGGATGTGAGCCAAGAAATACCACCTTGTGAAGGCGGAGTGAACATTCTGTCGATAGGCCGATTCTCAGTAGCAAAACGCTTCGAGGCTATTCCACAGATGTGCCGCATCATGCTTGACAAAGGGCTGAAATTCAGGTGGTACATTGTGGGTTATGGCCCGGACTCTTTGATACGTCAGAACATCAGGAAATATGATGTGGCAGACACATTGATACTGCTCGGCAAGAGAACCAATCCCTACCCTTACATAAAAGCCTGCGATATTTATGCTCAGCCGAGCATATTCGAGGGTAAGAGCGTGACCGTAAGAGAAGCCCAGGTACTGGGATGCCCACCCGTGATCACCGACTATCCCACGGCGAAGAGCCAGATCCGTGATGGAGTAGACGGAAAGATTGTGCCCCTGGATATCGAGGGATGCGCACAAGGCATATACGATTTCGCCATCGATGCAAAGCTTCAGCAGGAAATCAGCAAGAACCTCTACTCTTCGGATTTCAGCAACATGTCAGAAATAGACAAACTCTACAGTCTCATACCCGAACCGTGAACCGGATATTACCTTAGCTTGATCACCACACGGTTGAATTTCCGAAGGATTCTGTCCACCACTGCCCAAAGTCGCCATTGAATTTTATAGAGGAAGGAATATGTCCACACCGGTCTCTCGCCCTCTCGCCACGAGCCCAAAGCAAGATGCCGGCAAAAGGAATTTCCGGTTATACCTGCGGGATCAAAAAAGTCGCTTGGGAAAACAGTGATCTCACCGCAGGTTTGCTTATAATTGCACAATACACTCGGACGATAACCTATCTCCTGGGCCAACCGGCACATCACCTCGGAATTAAGGCGCATGTCGAGACGCAATTCAGCCGGGAGCGATGTATCGGGGGATGTGATGAAATGCCTTCCGGCATAGTAGTCCAGGCAACGTCCGATGAAGGGGTTTCCTTTTTCCGCCCCTATACAGCAGGTAGTAAGATAGTTGTGTGTATCGCGTCCGACGATGTGCATCGAACCCTCGCGACCTACAAATCCCTTGTGGGACAGCAATGGATCAAAACTCTTCACTACCTCGACGTCAGTGTCGAGATAGATACCGCCGTAATGATACAGGGCATGAAGCCTTATGACATCGGAAGCAAAGGCCCATTTCCTCTCGGCGATCGCCTCCTGGACAAACTCACTGCCGATCTCTCCTACTGATGCCTCATCCCATCGCCGCAGCTCATAATCAGGCATCGCATCCCTCCACGACTTGATGCAATCATCAATCGCCGCCGGAAGGGGCGCACCACCGAGCCACACATAATGTATTATCTTCGGAATAGGCATATCCTGTTAGCTTTCTTTAAGTTTCTTCCTTACGGCTTCTTCCGTGAGCCGTTTTCTATGATCAGAATGTAGGAGGCCGTAAACCCACACCTTGAGTTTGTTGAGACCTCCTGTCTTGAACCTCGGCCTTACCGGCCGGCGAAGCTTGCGACTGCAGGCCATCCACCGGTGGTGCATCACCGTCCAGTCGAATTCCTTGATCCACGGGGCGCAACCGGCATAGTGTACGATCCGGGGATCTTCGACACATTCAAGCATCTGCCCTCGCCACTGCCGTGAATACAGCCTTTCATCACGGAAAAAACTTTCCTGTATGCCATATTTCATGGGTAGCACCGTCTTCGTGTCCTGACATAAGATGTTGATGGTATCCTGGTCAGGAAAACGTATCTCAGCGTCATGCTCGAAACCGTACTTTATGATTCTTTCCGACAGATTGCCATCTCTCCAGAAGTCAAGATTCATCAGCATCACACCTGCGCAAACATATATTTTCTCTTTAGGGAAACCGCACCGGATAAAAGCCTCGTCGTCGAACGACATTATGTCGGTGGCACACGCTATCGCGATGCCGGTCATGTCCATGCTGAAAAGTTCCGACAGATCGCCGGTGACAAGTGTGTCTGTATCAAGATACAGCACGCGGTGCACTTCAGCAGGAAGGAGCCCGGGAAGCAACACGCGGTACCATGTGTAGATGCTCCACGTATCCTTCAGTCCCCTGAGGACGGAATCATCTACGATATAGAAATTGATCTTTATGTTACCGAATGGCGCGACAATCTCCTCAAGCACCCGCCGGCGCCTGTCGGACAGTGCATCTGACAGCACATGGATCACCACCTCTGAGCCGGTCTGCGTATCGCAGATGCTTCGCACCGTGACACCGATGTATTCGGCATAACGGTCGTTGACACAGAATGCTATGTCCATCCTTGCAGCCATACTCGTCAACCTATACCGTATCCATAAATGTGCGTTCGGTCCTGGAGAAAATCACCACAGCAAATCCGGTGAGCACAATGGTGAATATCATACTGTAGAGCAAGCCTCCCCAAGAAATGTCGCCGCATCCCATCCACGAATATCTTACCGCCTCGAACAACGGAGAGAGCGGATTGAGCATGATGATATCCCTGTATTTCTCAGGAGCTGCGCTCAGTGGATAAATGATGGGGGTGGCGTACATGTAGAGCTGAACCCCGAATGTCACCAGCTGCATCAGGTCGCGGTATTTGGTGGTGAGCGATGAGATAATGAGCCCGCTTGACATGCCGAATATGCCTACGAACAGCACGATGAACGGGAAGGTGACGATAGTCCAGTTCACCGCCACATCCGCACCTGTGAACAAATAGAACACATACACGCCCACGAACAGCAGAAGCTGTATAAGGAATTTGAGAAGGTTGGAGGCTGTGGTGGCAAGGGGTACTATCAGCCTGGGGAAATATACCTTGCCGAATATCGCCGCATTCGCCACGAAAAGACCCGACGAGGCGGTAAACACCGTATTGAAATAGTTCCACATCATGATCCCCGCCATATAGAATAGCGGCTGAGGGACACCGTCGGTGGAGATTCCGGCCAGACCGCCGAACACGAACATATACATTATGGTGGTGAACACCGGCTGGATCAAATACCACAGCGGTCCGAGGATCGTCTGCTTGTACTGCACCACAATATCGCGTTTGATGTACATCACGAACAAGTCGCGGTAGAGCCACAGGCTCTTGAAATCGATGTCATACCATTTTTTCTTTGGCGTAATTTCAATGGTCCATTCAGACATAGGTTTTTTCGAGTATTAGGTTCTGTCGTTTTAACAAATCAAGCGTAAAGTTACATGATTTTCCTCATTTCCAAAAATAATTTCCCGATAAAATAAAAAATAAATAAAAAATGTGTCAGGAATGTGGATATATAAAAAAAAAGTTGTAACTTTGCAGAGCAAAAAGGAAAGATGCTCGAGTGGCTGAAGAGGCACGCCTGGAAAGCGTGTATAGGTCAAAAGCCTATCCCGGGTTCGAATCCCGGTCTTTCCGCCAGCCCAAGATGCTGGATTTCAAATATTTGAAATCCAGCATCTTTTTTTGGTTCCTCAGTCTTCGTAATGGATGGCTTCAAGGAAGCGGCGCACTGTGGCGGGGTCGCCTGTGTATTTGCCGCGATCCTCGCTGAGCTTGCAGGTAGAGCAATAGAAGGGCCAGGATTCTGTGATCTTCACATCAAGAAGCTTGATGACGATATTCCTCGGTTTTACGCCGGGGAAATCGTTTGTAAAGTGTGTGCCTATTCCGAATGAAGGAATACACTTTCCTTGCGCATATTCGTTGATGCGGATAGCCTCATCGACATTAAGGCCATTGCTGAACACAACTTGTTTCGTTGCCGGATCGATATTGAGAGAGCGGTATTTCTCCACAATCAGGTCGAGCTGCCCGTAATTATCACCGCTGTCGACACGCAGTCCCTTGAACATGTTGGCGTAATCCTCGGAGAAATTGAGGCTGAAAATCTTCCATCCGTATGTGTCGTAGAGGAACGTGCCAAGTGCACCCCGATAGGTTCCTGACCACACCTCCATCGCCAGATGGTTAGCCATCTGCGGGCCGTACATACCGGCAATAGCGCAGATGAGTTCATGTGCCATCGTGCCTATGGGGGTAAGATTGAATTCCTTGGCAAGCCAGACGTTGCTCGTGCCCACAAAGCGTCCCGGGCCATCGGCACGCTTTCCGTATTCAGCCATGGCACTGACGCAGGTATGCTGGGCACGGAATGACAGGCGTCGACGGGTACCGAAATCGCTGAACACGCATCCGGCCTCTATCATACGCGCCGCCTTCTCCTCCGACACCTTGGCATAAACCTCATAGTCGATATCTTTCTCCTTGCCCGTCATTATGTAATACAGTTCTGAGATGATGGCAAGCAACTTCACCTCAAGAAATATCACATTGCTCCAGTTGCCCTCGATACCGATATGCAGATGACCATCGGCATCCTGTTCCACGTTTACCCACCGCCTGTCGAACCGGAAACCTTTAAGAAAACTGTAGAACCATCCGGGAATATAAGGGCAGGCCCTTTTCATGAAATCTATCTCATCATCAGTGATCACCACATCCTCAAGCATGGCGACCTGTTCGGTGACAGCTTCAGCAAAACCAGGGGGATAGATGGTGTTATCGCGGTCGTTGAACTGATATTTCACCTGTGTGCGGGGGAAATTGTCGATGACGGCGCAGCACATAGTGAATTTGTACAGATCATCATCGGTGAAGTGGGTAATTATTGGACGCATAATATCTTTTTTTGAGCAGGTAAAGTTAAGCATCTTTTATGTAATTTCCAATACAAAAATCACAATCAGCCGTTGGCAAGGAGTCGAGGGTGGCTTCATATTAACATTTTTTTTCGTTCAAGCTGTAATAAAAGTCGTATCTTTGCAATTGAACACTAAGCTATACCAAAGAAAACGGAAATTATAGATCATGCACAATTTGAACAGATTATTCAATATGGTATTCATCGCGTCATGCGTGCTGTGCAGTGCTGATACGCTGGCATCGGATTCCTCAGGCAAAAATGTCATCAAAGGCGACCTTCCGGAATTGCCGGACATGCCCGAGGTGCCAACGGCTCTCGCTGTAGGGAGTGTGCCGTTGGGCAATTCCGATGACTTCGAGGACATGATTCTTGATATTCCCATCGCAGACGGACCGTTTGCCCCGACATGGGAATCGATAGAAGCCAATTACCCGGGCACTCCTGAATGGCTCCGGGACGCCAAGTTCGGAATATGGGTGCATTTCGGACCGCAATCGGCAGGTGAGAGCGGCGACTGGTATGCCAGGAACCTCTACAAGGAGGATCACCATGCCTATGAAAATCATGTGAAACGCTAGGCCATCCGTCGGAGGTTGGTTACAAGGAAGTGCTACGCGACTGGAATCCTACTAAACTTGATCCGGAGTATCTGACACAACTCTATCATAAGGCGGGTGCGCGGTTCCTGATGATTCAAGGTGTGCATCATGACAACTATGATCTGTGGGACTCGCAGTATCAGCCATGGAATTCGGTGAATATCGGGCCGAAAAGAGACCTGTTGCGCGAATGGGCCGATGCATGCAACAAGCATGGAATGAGGTACGGCGTGACATTCCATCACGAATACACATGGTGGTGGTGGCAGACAGCGTTCGGACATGACTCCAAGGGTGAGAAAGCCGGCGTGAACTATGACGGACATCTCACGGCGGCCGATGGAAAGGGCAAGTGGTGGGAAGGCTATGACCCGAGATTGCTTTACGGAATCGACCTGAGGGAATACGAGTCGGTGGACGAGATGGCCCATACGGGATGGTCGCCCCCGGCAGCCGGCATTTTCTCGCGCCACCCCGAATATGCGAAATGGTATGCCACACAATGGGCACTCCGGATGATGGATGTGACCGAGAATTATTCGCCCGATTTCATCTACACCGACGGCACCGTGCAGGGGCCGTTCACGGGTAACGGTACGGGCACAGGATTTAAATGCAACGCGATGCCGGTGGTGATGGCCGACTATTATAACCGCACCCTAAAGAAGAGGGGGAATGTCGACACTTTCAGCATCATCAAATTCAGGAAGCCAACCAACGGAGCGGTCAATACTGCCGAGTTTGATTTCCCCGACTCCATCAACACCGCCCAGCCTTGGATACGGGAAGCTCCTGTAGGCGACTGGTTTTATGCTCCGGGATTCACTTACGATTCCGGCATGATGATCCGCTTCATAATAGAGTCGGTGGCGAGGGACGGAAACGCCGCACTGAATATCTGTCTGCTTCCCGACGGTGCGATCGAGGATGAGTGTGTGAAGATGCTTGAGGAAGTGGGCGACTGGATGAAGGTCAACGGTCAGGCTGTTTATGGCAGCCGAGCATGGCACACCTTGGGCGAGGGAGAGACCGACAGCGAAGGAAAGCTGCGTAAGCTTCCTGGGGGCGGACTCGGAAAGCACCATGCCGACTTTAAGTTCTCATCCAATGATTTCAGATTCACTGTAGGCAAGGATAATGCACTATATGCCTTCAGCATGACAGTGCCGGAATCCGGAGAAACACTGAGGATTAAATCGCTTGGTCGTGATGCCGGAAGCACGGTCAAAAATGTCATTCTCCTGGGCTGCGATGAGAAGATAAGTTTTTCTCAGGACAACGACGCCCTCGCCATCACTTGTCCGGATATGTCCGGCTTCAATACCTCAATAGTTTTCAGGATAGAGCAATAATCTGCACGCCATAAACATAGCTTATGAGCATTAGTTTTTCTTTGCATTTTTATTTTAGTTCTTCAGCCAGACCCACCTCGTTGGCATTAATGTTTATGTAAAGCGGAATCTCCTATCGATGTAACGGAAGATGGAATACCGGTAAGACCTGTACATTCTCTTCTTTATAAAGATCTGAATTCATTTTGGTCATGTCAAAGAAAAGCGTTAATTTTGTGTCAAACATCAAAGAATTGTAATAAGTAAGCAAAACAAGCGAAATGGAGTCACAGAAGATAAACAGGATAAAAGTTGCGTTAGTTGAAAACGGCAAAACAGGTAAATGGCTCGCCGAACAGGTCGGTAAAAATGAAGCTACGGTTTCCCGATGGTGTTCCAACAAAATGCAGCCTTCCCTTGATACGCTTGTAAGAATCTCAGAATTACTTGACATTGATGTTAAAGAATTAATTGTAAGTAATAAAGGATAGTCATGGACAAGAAAGAAATATTTAACCGAATAGAATATGTGGTGGCATGTGTGGGAGCTTTCGCACAGCGATATAACCTCTCTAACATGCAGGCTTATGCATATCTTCGCCGTTTCACAGGCATAGATTTTCTTCTTGACTGCTATGCTGCAGAGCATACCCTATCCATTGATGATGCAGTCTCTGACCTCCAAGTAATTTGCCAACGAGAAGGAGGTAAGATATGATACGACTCTTTCACGGCTCAAACGTAGCTATTGAGCAGATTGACATCTCTCTCAGTAAGCGTGGCAAGGATTTCGGGCAAGGCTTCTATCTCAACGCTGATCCCGGCCAAGCTATGGAGATGGCAGCTCGAACAACTCGATTCCTCAATGTAGGAACCCCCACTTTATCGTGCTTTGAGTTTGATGAAGACGAGGCTATAAAGAACGGATTGAACATAAAGGTCT
>CAYZPI010000078.1:0-15762 GCA_964480085.1 uncultured Bacteroides sp.
GTTGGGGTGGGGGATCTTGTTCTTGCCGCACACATCCACAAGGGCGGAGATGGCGTCGTTGGCATATTCCTGAATGGAATAGTTCATCGAGCTTTCGCTCGACGAGTTGCGTGTGCCGTCGTAGTCCACTCCCAGTCCGCCGCCGATATCCACGAACTCCACGTTGAATCCCATCTTCACCAGCTGCACGTAGAATTGCGAGGCCTCGCGCAGCGCGTTCTTTATCAGGCGTATTTTGGTGATCTGGCTGCCGATGTGGAAATGGATGAGCTTCAGGCAGTCCGTCATCTTGTGCTCGCGCAGAGTGTCGAGGGCCTCAAGAAGCTCCGACGAGTTGAGGCCGAATTTCGACTGGTCGCCGCCCGATTCAGCCCACTTTCCGGAACCCGAACTGGAGATCTTGATGCGGATTCCGATGTTGGGCCTGATGTCCAGACGCTTGGCCACCTCGGCGATGAGATGCAGCTCGTTGAGCTTTTCCACCACCAAGTAGATGTTGCGTCCCATCTTCTGAGCCAACAGGGCCAGTTCGATATAACTCTCGTCCTTATAGCCGTTGCAGATTATCAAGGCATTGTCGGAGATATTTGTGGCGAGCACGGCATGGAGTTCCGGCTTCGATCCGGCTTCCAGGCCGATGTTGAATTTCTTGCCGTGTGTGACGATCTCCTCCACCACCTGGCGCATCTGGTTCACCTTGATGGGGTAAATCAGATAGTTCTTGGCTTTGTAGTCGTACTGCTTCTTGGCATTGTCGAAGCAGTTGGATATCTTCTCGATACGGTTGTCGAGGATATCCGGAAAACGCAGCAGCACAGGGGCGGTGATGTCGCGCAGCTGCAGCTCGTCCATCACATCCTTAAGGTCGACCGTCGCATATCCTTGGCGAGGGGTGACGGTGACATGACCGCGCTCGTTGATGGAGAAGTAGTTGCGTCCCCATCCGATGATGTTGTAAAGTTCGGCGCTGTCGTCGATTCGCCATTTTCTTACGGGCATTTTTAGGCTATTAGGCTATTAGGCTTTAGGCATGGGCTCGCTGAAGCTCGCCCCTTGGACAAAAAACTTATTCACTATTACTTATCACCTATGACTTGTCTCAGATTCCCGTGTAGGTGTGGGGGCTGAGGGCGTGGAGCTCTGCCTTGACGGCATCGCTCACCTCCAGGGTGTCGATGAAATGGGAGATGCTCTCCTCGGTGACGGCACTGTTGGTGCGTGTCAGGGCTTTCAAGGTCTCGTAGGGGTTGGGATAACCCTCGCGGCGCAGGATTGTCTGGATGCCTTCCGCCACCACACTCCACATCTTGTCGAGGTCGCGGTCGATGGCCTCGCGGTTGAGCAGCAGTTTGCCCAATCCTTTCTGGGTGCTTGCCATGGCTATCATGCCGTGGGCCAGGGGCACACCCACGTTGCGGAGCACGGTGGAGTCGGTGAGGTCGCGCTGGAGGCGCGACACGGGCAGCTTCTGTGCCAGATGGGCAAGGATGGCGTTGGCGATGCCGAGGTTGCCTTCGGAGTTCTCGTAGTCGATGGGGTTCACCTTATGGGGCATTGCCGACGAACCCACCTCTCCGGCCTTGATCTTCTGCTTGAAATACTCCATGGAGATGTACATCCACATGTCGCGGTCAAAGTCGAGCAGGATGGTGTTGATGCGGCGCAGGGCATCGAAGAGTGCGCCGAGGTTGTCGTAGTTGGAGATCTGGGTGGTGTACTGCTCGCGTTCTATTCCGAGGCTGTCGGCGAGGAACTTGTTGGCGAACTCCTTCCAGTCGATGTCGGGGAAGGCCACATGATGGGCGTTGAAATTACCGGTGGCTCCGCCGAACTTGCCGGTGATCTTCGTCTTTCGCAGGATTTCGATCTGCCGGTCGAGGCGGTAGACGAACACCATCAGCTCTTTGCCTAAGCGGGTGGGGGAAGCCGGCTGGCCGTGGGTCTTGGCGAGCATGGGCACGTCGGCCCATTCCTCGGCATATTGGCGTATGTCGTCGGTGAGGCGTTCGAGCATGGGCATATACACATCTGTCAGGGCCTCGCGGATCGACATAGGCACTGCCGTGTTGTTGATGTCCTGCGAGGTGAGGCCGAAATGTATGAATTCCTTGTATTCGGTGATGTCAACGGTGAGATGGAGTGCGTCGAACTGCTCCTTGATGAAATATTCCACGGCCTTTACATCGTGGTTGGTCACCGACTCGATCTGTTTCACCCGCTCAGCCTGCTCGATGGTGAAATTGCGGTAGATGCTACGCAGCACCTCCTCGTCGATGTGAGAGAGCTTGGGAAGCTGGGGAAGATCCAGGCGCGTGAGGGCGATGAAATATTCGATTTCCACCCGGATGCGGTATTTGATCAGGGCATATTCCGAGAAATATTCGTCGAGGCGCTCGCATTTGCTGCGGTACCGGCCGTCAATGGCGCTGATTGCCGTCAATGGCGTAAGTTCCATATTCGCTAAGATTGATTTATGTGAAATAAAGTGCAAATGTATGCAATTTTTTTTGCTTGTGCAATACCGGGATTGTTACCCGGCGTGGACGCGGCATGCCGCGTCCCTACAAATCAACACTTTACGAATTTTTCGCCGGCTGAACAGTTGCACTTAAACTTTGTATGATAAAAAATGTTAATTGTTTTGAAACAGTGATAATTATCAGTAACTTTGCGCCGATTTTCTTATTGATGTAATCACACTTGAAAATTTCTTATCAGTACAATTAAAGAGGGACTATGAAAATTGACCACAAATCATTGTTGTTAGCTGTCGTGGCGGGATGCTCCATGCTTTTGCCGGGATGTGCGTTGGATCCGTATGAGATTCCGAGCGAGGAGCAGTACGTCAGGGATTTTATCAGCAAATATGGTCTGCCTGATACGGAGCATACGTGGAGTATGGCTACGAGTGTCAAGGCAGAGTTGGATGTGCAGGGACTGAAGGACGGCACCGTTGAGGTGTACACCGCCTACCCGGGAAGCACCGGAGCACGCCTGGTGGCGCGCATGCCCATCAGCTCGGGAAGCGCGAGTGCCAACCTGCCGCTGGTGAGCGGCACGGAGTCGGTGTATGTGCTTGTCAAGGATCAGGACAACACCATCCGGTCGGTCAGCTCTATGCCGGTACAGAATAATTCCATCTCAGGTCAGTTAAAGATGATGTCCACTCCCGGAGACGACAAGCTGCCGACTAAGGAAGAGATGTCCTTAAGTTCACCGGTTGTTTCTCCTACAGTAAGGGCTTTTTATCAGATGTTCCTGAACGATGAGTATTATGTAGCAGAAGAGGATAGGTCGACATTCACGTACCCTGATGCATTTAATTTATATAGCATACACGCAAGTGATTTTGACCCTGATCTTATTAAGGACGAAACCACCGAAGATGGTTCTTTGAATCAAAATCGCATTATTGAGGAAATTCCCAATCTTTTTTACCTGAATGGACTTTATTATGAAATGGGGGAGGCCTTATCCTACAAGAATGTACTTGCTCCAATCTTCGATACCTATTCCTATACGGATCCGAAGACTGGAGAAACTGTGAAAGATGTAAAAGGTGTCTTTAAGGAGGGAATCAACAATTTGGATTTATATTACTATAACGGTGTTGATGGAAAGCGACTTGACCCCGATGTGACATTTAAGGTTAAGACGGATGGACCTGTGCCCATGCAATGTATATGGCGAGGAACTGAGAAGAACGACTATTTTGGATATTATTATTATCCGGCGGATAAAGAGTTGACTTCAGAGGATATCTGGAATTTGCCTAAGTATGTTTTCTTGAATCCGGAAGACATACCAAAACTTTCTAATCTTACTCAAAGTTCTGGTAATAAGATTAGTGAACCTGCTGAATCCGATTGGCAAGATATGACTGGCATGAATTGTGGAAGCTTAATGCATTTATTATGGCGCAACCCGGATGATCCAGATAAAGCTAAAGAGGATGTGTATGTCCGCGGACGAAAATATTACCTTGCATATTATGGCGACAATTACGATCAACCTGCTTCGTATGATTTCCCAAAAGATACGAAAATAGGTTATTTCTTGTATAAAGATGATGGAGATCGATCATGCATATTTTTCTCTGACTGCAAGACTGAATATGAGATATGTCGCCGAAAATATAAGGAGTACTCTGACGAAGAAAATGAGGGTCCATTAGTGCGTCCGTTTGCAGCCAAGTTCTCAATGTAAAATCGTTCCTATGTAGGTTTTGGTGACGAGACCGGTGACTGCGACCTCAATGACGTAGTCTTCATGGTCGAGAACGTGTATCCTGTTCCTGAAGATATCACACCTCCGGAGCTGAAGGATGAAAATCCTATTGTGGTTGCCCAGACATGGACATTGGCGTGTGAGGACCTTGGTTCGACCGACGATACCGACTTCAACGACATCGTGCTTGATGTGGCTTATGTGGCTGGCGAGACCAAGCTCACCATCACACCCCGTGCCGCCGGCGGTACATTGGTGTCGAAGATCTATTTCCGTGAGGGCGACAATTCGGATTATACGGAATTGGGCGAGATCCACAACCTGATGTCATCGTCCTATACAGAGATTCCATCCATAGGTTACGCCATGCTCAACACAGGTAAGGAATCGCATGAGGTCAACCCGACGACCGTGAAGCCGATAGTGTTGACAGTGCCCGCTGATTTCGATTTTGCGAATGTCAAGAACGGCTTCTTGTCGCGTATCAAGATCACCACACGCCAGTCGGACGAAAAAGACTATGACGCCACGGAGATCACCGCGTTCACCGATTTGGGAGAGAGCGGTTGCATTCCGAAGATGCTGCTTTTAGAGGGCGAATGGCAGTGGCCGACGGAGCGCACAAGTATCGACACCGCCTATCCCGATTTCAGGGACTGGGTGAAGAACAGTGCCGCCACCAACTGGACAAAGAATCGTGTGGATAAGATCACCGTGTCGCACCGCGCAAAGTGCTCGCATTGATAATCCCCGATTGAGATACCAGCCGTCCGGTCCCCAAAGGCCGGACGGCCTTTTTTTGTCGCATCCGAATTGTTACAATTAGGCCATGAAAAAGTCACAATCACGGGAATGTATCATTGTTGTAATTGTTGCTATGATGGTTAAATAACATATAATCAAATAGATATATAATAATTTGGGGATAAATTTTGTAGTTAACATTTGTTTGCATTTGTGATTTTGCAGGGTGGGGGAAGGTGCCTAAATTTGCAATGTCAAACAAAAACAACGATACAATAAAGCAACGAAACAATAATCACAATAACTACAAAATCCCCGAAATTATGAAGACTATCGCAAAAATCCAGCTCCTGATCATGACAATCGTAATGAGCGTCGCACTCACATCTTGCACTGCCACTGACCAAGAGCTTTCCATCACATCCCCGTCATCGGAGATGATGGCCTCCGCAGGCGACACATTCACCTTCACACTCCCCGAGGAGCTGTCGGTCTACACCAGGCCTCGCCTCAATATCTGGCCCAAATAATGAAAAATTGCCATCCGGATGGTACTTATTCACTATAACATATACCGTAAAGAAATAGGATTTTGATAGTTACATAGTTTCGGTTCGGTCACGCAGGGATGCGCGACCGTTTGCTCTTTTATCAGGCGGATGTGCAGGCCGGGAGGACACAAAACATAAATGCCCCGATGATTGTTAAGGATTATGAACGTTTCAATATGTCGCGATGAAGGGAAATAACGAAATACCGCATGGCCGGAAATGGGTCACAGCCCTGAAGGTGCTTTTCTGGACCGTGCTTGCCGTGTGCCTTACCGTGGTGGGCACTGTGCTGTACACATTACGTATGCTCACCCCTTCGCGTCTCACACCATTGGTGGAGCAGATAGCCAACCGTACGCTCAACGCACATGTCGGCGTGGAGGATGTCGTGCTGTCGTTCCGGGGCTCGTATCCGTTCATCGACCTCGACATGTCGGGCGTGACCATCCTTTCGAAGGACATCGCCGATCTCCCCGCCGACCGTCATGAGCAGTTGCCCTCATGGGCCGACACCCTGCTCACAATCGACCATCTGCACGGAGGAATCAATCCGTTCAGGCTCTACAGCCATATCATCGACCTGCACGACCTGCAGATAAGCGGGCCGCAGGTGAATGTGCTCATCGTGGATTCGGTGCTCAACAATTTCTCGATATTTCCTGACCGCCATTCCTCTCCCGGGAAATTCGACGGTGTGCCGGACATACGTCTCAACCGGTTCAGGCTCGTGGATCCGCGCCAGATCCGTTACGCCGACCTGGTGCAGCAGAACGACATCACCCTCGACATCAGGGATGCATCGGTGACCAACGCATCCGACAAGGATGTGTACCTGCCTCAGTACAGGGTGCAGTTCGCGAGCGAGATCGCCTCACCGCTTTTCAGTCTGGTGGGGCAGAGGAGTTTTGATGTAGGCTTCGACGGCATCGTCGACTGGCAGCATGAGCATCCCTACGAAGTGAGGCTGAAGGATTTCGATATCTCCCTGTACCGTCTCTCGGGCCGGCTCAACCTGAGCCTCGACTTTCTCGACAACATGACGGTGAAGGAATTCGACCTGAAGATAAATCCTCTGACGATCAACGATATCCTCGGGGTGATGCCCGAGACGTATGCGGCGGAGAAGGGCATACCGCGCCGGCTTGATACGGATGCCGCCGTAGCCGCGAGGGTGACGCTGCTGCGTCCCTACCTCCTGGGCTCGTTGTCACTGCCGCATGCCGATGTCAACGTCGAGGTTCCCGACTGCTATCTTAACTACGACCGTCTGCGGCTCGAACGGCTCGCCCTGTCGCTCGGCATATACCTCAGGGGTGGAACGCCTAATGATGTGGTGTTCGATGTGCGCTCCTTGAAGATGGAGGGACCCCATGCGTCGCTCGACATCAAGGGCAGCCTCACCGAAATCATGCTTGATCCCGAGATAAAGGCGCAGGTGAAAGGTACCGCCGACATGGCGGGGCTGCCAAAGAGCGTGACCGACAAGCTCCAGGCAGCCGTAAGCGGACACCTGAAGCTCGATGCCGGGATGAGGGCGCGTGCCTCGATGTTCGCTACCGATAAGCTGCATGAGATACGCATAAAGGGCGATGCGGAGATCGACCGGTTCTACTGGCTCGCGTACGACACGTTGTCGTTCTACAAGGTGCCCCGTGCGCGCCTGAAATTCGGCACCAACGAGGCATCCACCGCCGGCGAGGACAGCCTGCTGCGTCTTACGCTCGATGTGGATACGGCACGCATGCTCATCTCCGGTCTTGATTTCAAGATGGGCAGAGTGCGGCTGGCAGCCGGCGCCAACCATGCTGCAGCCAAGGCTGACGCCACGATCCTGCCCCCGGTGAACGCAAGCCTGAAGGTGGGCTCGTTCTCGCTCTTCACCATCTCCGACACTCTGGGCGCCATGATTTCCAATATCGATGGACCCATCACCCTCCGCCGCCGGAAGAGCGATACCAAGCTGCCGCGTATATCCATCGACATGGGACTCGGACGACTGAGCTCCGGCAATAATTCCGCCCGCGTGATATTCGCCGACGGGCATCTGAAATGTGATATGTCGCTCCTTCCCGCCAAGGCTAAGAAGGATACCACGAAGCACAAGGTCAAGAAGCCGCTCAAACCAATCAATCCCTCCATGGCGCCCGAGAAGGTGATAGCGGCGGCACGTGCCATACGCGCACGCCATCACAATCCCTATCCCAGGGTACATCCCGTTATTACCGCCGATGGCACCGAGGTGATCGACTGGGGTACGAGCAAGATGCTCCGCGGTCTGTTGCTGAACTGGAAACTGCGCGGTACACTGCATACAGGCACCGGACACCTCTTCGCTACGTCGTTTCCGGTAAGGAACAGGATCAGGAACCTTGATGTGGATTTCAGCAACGACACCATACTGCTCACCAACGTGGAGATGAAGGCCGGCCGGAGTGATTTCCTGATGTCGGGAAGAATCTCGAATGTGAAGCACGGGCTTACGGCCGATGAGGGTCCCTCGCCCATAAAGGTGAATTTCGAACTCCTGTCCGACAGCATAGATATCAATGAGATTGCAAGCGCGTTCTTGAGAGAGGAAGCCCCACGGGACACACAGGATCATGGTAAGAAGACACGCTCACCCATCCTTGTGCCCACCAACATAGATGCCAGGCTGAATATCTCGGCGAAGAACCTGAACTATTCGGATATGGCGTTAAGGAATTTCGCGGGTGAGGTACTGGTGTACGACGGAGGAATCAACATACACGACATCAAGGCATCGTCGGAGGCCGGATCGATTGCCATCGACGCACTCTATTCCGCGCCCACGCTCGCCGACATGAATTTCGGCATCGGCATGGAGCTCGGCAATTTCAATGTGCGCAATTTCCTGAAGATGGTGCCGGCTGTGGACAGCCTCATGCCGCTGATGCGCGACCTCGGTGGAGTGGTCAACGCCAATGTGGCCACGACGTCGAAAATCGGCAAGGACATGTCGATTGACCTGGCGTCGATGAGGGCGGCTGTGAGGATCGAGGGAGATTCGATAGTGTTCCTGAGCAAGGAGATGTACGACAAAGTGGCGAAATGGCTGCTCTTCAAGCGTCACGAGGAGAATATGGTGAAGCATGTGGCGGTGGAGATGGTGGTCGACGAAGGCATGCTGCGCATATATCCCTTCATATTCGATTTCAACCGCTACAAGCTCGGCATACAGGGCTACACCGACATCAACAGGATGTTCCACTACCATGTGGCGGTGCTGAAATCGCCCATTCCCTTCAAGTTCGGCATAAATATCTCCGGGCCCTACGACCATCTGAAGATACGTTTCGGGGGCGCCCATTTCGACCAGATGAAGGTGGAGCAGCAGCTGCCTGTGGTGGCCGGCATGCGTCTCGACCTTATCGACCAGATACAGGAGGTGTTCCGCCGGGGTGTGCGCAACTCGGAGTTCGCCAAGATAGCCATCAACGACATGCCCATAGCCGGCGACATCGACCTCGACCGTGACACCATCACCGCCGCTGACTCGCTCTACCTCATGCGCGAATGGCATTAGTCCAATTAGTGGTGGAGATTTTTCATTTTCAATATTTTTGCGGAATTGAGAAAAAAGCAGTAATTTTGGGGTATTGAAAAATTGCAATTAAAACCTACCTGCCATGAACACTCAAATACTGCTTCTCGGCGATGAGGCGTTGGCCCTCGGTGCCCTCAATGCCGGGCTCTCGGGAGCGTATGCCTATCCGGGTACACCTTCCACCGAAATTATGGAATACATCCAGCTGAGTCCCATCACTAAAGAGCGCGGAATTCACTGCCACTGGTCGTCGAACGAAAAGACTGCCGTGGAGGAGGCCCTCGGCATGTCGTATGCCGGAAAGCGCTCCCTTGCGGCGATGAAGCACGTGGGCGTGAACGTTGCCGCCGACCCGCTGCTAAATTCGGCGATGACAGGCGCCAACGGAGGTATGCTCGTCGTGGCAGCCGACGACCCCTCGATGCACTCGTCGCAGAACGAGCAGGACTCGCGTTTCTATGCCGATTTCGCCATGCTCCCCATGCTCGAACCCTCCTCGCAGCAGGAGGCATACACTATGGCACGCCATGGATTCGACCTTTCGGAGAAATACCGCATACCGGTGATGGTGAGGATGGTGACACGTCTGGCCCATTCTCGCGGAAATGTGGCGGTAGATACTGCACCGCAGGCTGAGAACGGCCTTTCGGAGGTGGAGAATCCCCGCCAGTGGGTGCTCATGCCCGGCAACTCCCGCGTGCGCTACAAGCAGCTCATAAAGGACTATGAATCTCTTGCCAAAGAATCGGAGACATCGCCATACAACAGATACACCGATGCAGCCGACCATTCGCTCGGCATCGTGGTGTCGGGGGTGGCACACAACTACTATCGCGAGCTCTGGGAAGGCGGACAAAGCCCGTGGCCCATGGTGAAGATATCGCAATATCCTCTGCCGGCGGAGATGCTCCGCAAGCTCGTGGACGAGTGCGACGAAGTTTTAGTGATAGAGGAGGGACAGCCATTCATCGAGCAGCATCTGCGCGGTGTGCTCGACGCAAACCCGAAGATACACGGACGCCTTGACGGATATCTGCCGCGCACCGGCGAACTCAATCCGGAGAGTGTGCGCCACGGCGTGCTGAAGCTACGTCCCGACACTGCCGCTCTTGAGAAAGAAGAGCCCCTGGCGCCTTCGGAGGTGGTGATGCCGCGTCCGCCGGCACTCTGCAAGGGCTGCGGACACAGGGATGTGTATTCGGCACTCAATGAGGCTGTGGAATCGTACGGCGGTGCCAAAGTGTTCGGCGACATAGGCTGCTATACCTTAGGCTATCTCGCACCCTTCCGTGCCATCCATACCGTGCTCGACATGGGTGCGTCCATCACCATGGCCAAGGGTGCGTCCGAGGCCGGTGTGCATCCGGCGGTGGCCATCATCGGCGACTCCACCTTCACACATTCGGGCATGACAGGTCTGCTCGACGCCGTAAACGAAGACAGCAACATCACGGTGATTATCTCCGACAACCTCACTACCGGCATGACCGGCGGACAGGACTCGCAAGGCACCGGCAAGCTCGAAGAGATATGCCTCGGCTTGGGTGTGCATCCCGACCATCTCCATACCATCGACTCGCTGCCGAAGAATCACGACGAGATGGTGGCTCTCTTCCGCGATGCGATGAACCACCGCGGCCTCTCGGTGATAATATCCCGCCGCGAATGCATCCAGAACGCACGCCGGCACAAATCCAAGTGATAAGTGATAGTGAATAGTGAATAAGTGCCATCCGGCTTGCGGTTTTCTTACTTAGAATCTACTTTTTCACCATTCACTATCACTTATCACGTGCTCAACTTACTTATTCACTATAACTTATACCTTATCACTTATGAAATGTGACATCATACTCGCCGGTGTGGGAGGCCAGGGCATCCTCACCATCGCTACAATCATAGGCAAAGCGGCCTTGAAAAGCAATATGAACGTGCGTCAGGCCGAAGTACACGGCATGAGCCAGCGAGGCGGCGACGTGCAGAGCGACCTGCGCATCTCCACCGAAGAAATCTTCTCCGACCTCATTCCCAAGGGCGAGGCCGACGTGATAGTGTCGATGGAGCCTATGGAGGCTCTCCGCTACCTCTCCAACCTGAGTCCCAATGGCTGGATCGTGACCAACACCACGCCTTTCATCAATATCCCCGAGTATCCGGAAAAACCATCTGTCGACGCCGAGCTTGCCAAGTTGCCGCGTGTGGTGGCGTTCGACATCGACATGGCAGCCCAGGATCTCGGGGCGCCCCGCTCCGCAAATATCGTGCTGCTCGGAGCCCTCACCCCATTCATCCACCTGAAGAAAGAAGTGGTGGAAGATGCCGTAGCCGACCATTTCTCCCGCAAGGGCGAGGATGTGGTGGCGCAGAACATCGCTGCCTTCCGCCATGGCTACACCATCGCTGAAAAGAATAGTTAATAACGAATAATGAATAGTGAATAATGCCGTCCGGACGGTAATCTTTCATTTTTCATTTTTCATTTTTCATTGAAAGAATGTTTCCTATAGAAAACGACCATATCAACGAAGCCCTCCGACGTCTGGGTATGCCAGACGTGGCAGGGGCTACCATACGCCAGATAGTGGCTCTTGCCTCCGAACTTGAGCCCGTGGCCGGCGAACCTTTCGTGCGCCTTGAGTTAGGCAATCCCGGTATCCCCGCCGAGGAGGTGGGCATACAGGCGCAGTGTGAGGCACTGCGTGCAGGGCTCGCCAACCAGTACCCCAACATGGCCGGTATCCCCGAACTCAAGAAGGCCGCCTCAGAGTTTGTCAAGGCCTTCTTCAACACTAATATCGGACCAAAATACATCATCCCCACGGTGGGGTCGATGCAGGCGAGCTTCACCCTGCAGCTGCTCCTCGCCCAGCGTATCAAGGGCAAGGACACGATGCTCTTCGTCAATCCCGGTTTCCCCGCGCAGAGGCATCAGGCAAAGGTGCTGGGCATACCACAGGAGGCTTTCGACATCTACGATTACCGTGGTAAAGCCCTTGAGACAAAGCTTGAGGAAGTGCTATCGAAAGGTAACATCACCGGTCTGCTTTACTCCAATCCCAACAATCCGGCGTGGATCAACCTTACCGAGGAGGAGCTGGAGATAATCGGGCGCCTCGCCACCAAGTACGATGTCATCGTGATCGAGGACGTGGCATACATGGGCATGGATTTCCGCACCGATTTCAGCCGTCCGTATCAGCCGCCGTATGTACCTTCCGTGTCAAAATACACCGACAACTACATAATGCTCGTCTCCGGCAGCAAGATATTCAGCTACGCCGGCGAGCGCATCGCCACAGTGTGCATGTGTCCCGCCACCTACGAGCGCACTTACCAGGCACTCGCCGATTTCTATGATATGCCCGCCTTCGGCGACGCGTACATATTCGGGGTGCTCTACACCGCATCATCGGGCACCTCACATTCCGCACAGCACGCCCTTGCCTCGATGATGAAGGCTGCCGTGGAAGGCCGCTTGCCTATGGTGGAGCATGCACGCGAATACGGCCGGCGTGCACGCAGGGCCAAGCAGGCATTCACCGACAATGGATTCCATATAGTCTACGACAAGGACGGCGAAGAGGCTATCTCTGACGGCTTCTTCTTCACTGCGGGCTATCCCGGCATCCCCGGCGAGGAGCTTCAGAAAGAACTGCTTCGCTACGGCATCTCCACCATACATCTCCACTCTACGGGTTCCGACCAGGAGGGTGTGCGAGTGACGGTGTCGATGCTCAAGGACGACAAGATTTTCGATATGTTGAACGACCGTCTGCACCTATTCCATGAACAGCATTAACTACGTCAGCGCTGATGAGGCCGTGCGCCTTATCCATAGCGGCGACCATGTCTATATCCAGGGCTCCACATCCATTCCCGAGACGTTGTGTGCCGCCATGGCGCGCAGGGGTGGGGAGCTGAGGAACGTGACCGTATATTCCGGTTTTGCCGTGGCCGACCGTCCCGCGCCATACTGCAAGCCGGAGTACAAGGACTCGTTCATCATCAACAGCTTCTTCGTGAACAACAGTATCCGCAAATGGATAGCAGAGGGCTACGGTTCGACCACGCCGCGTTTTCTCGGCGAGGTGCCGGAGCTGATGCGCGACGGCACATGGCCCGTGGATGTGGCTCTCATCAACTGCTCGCTGCCCGACAGCCACGGCTTTGTGAGCTACGGTGTGTCGGCAGATGTCGCTGTCCCGGCTGTGGAGTGTGCCAAAAGGGTGATAGCCCAGATCAACCCGCACATGCCGTTCAGCTACGGCGATGCTGTGATCCACGTGTCGAAGCTTGCTGCCGCCGTCGAGGTCGATGACCCGCTGGTGGAGGTGCCCACGGCCGTGCCCTCGGAGGATGAGATAAAGATAGGCAACTATATAGCCGAATATATCCCCGACGGAGCCACATTGCAGATCGGTGTGGGGGGTATTCCCAACGCCGTGATCCGTGCGCTCGCGAATCACAAGCATTTAGGGCTGCACACCGAGGCCATGACCGACGGCGTGTTGCCGCTGATACGTTCGGGTGTCATCGACAATTCCTTGAAGAATGTGGAGCGCGGTAAGTCGGTGGCATCACTGGCCCTTGGCAGCCGTGCGCTGTACGATTTCATGGATCATAATCCCGAGATAGTGGTGAAGGATGTGGCATGGACCAACGATCCTTTCCGCATCGCGCAGAATCCGGCAGTGGTATCAATCAACTCCTGCCTGGAAATCGACCTTACCGGACAGGTGTGCGCCGACTCCATCGGTGAGATGATATTCTCCGGGGTAGGTGGGCAGCATGATTTCGTATACGGAGCATCGCGCAGCAAGGGCGGAAAGTCGTTCCTTGCCATGATGTCAACCACCTCCAAGGGTGTCTCGAAGATCAAACCGGTACTTACTCCCGGAGCCGGAGTGGTGACCACCCGGTTCCAGACCAACTATGTCGTGACCGAACACGGTATCGTCGATCTCCGGGGCAAGAGCCTTGCGGAGCGGGCCCGGCTGATGATATCGATAGCTGCCCCGCAGTTCCGCGACGAGCTTGAGGAAGCAGCTGCCCGCCGTTTCGGCTACGCCTTTCTCCGCCTCTGCTGACAGGCAGGATCACATCGGTCAACAAAAAACAGCGGCCAACCTTCGTGACCGCCCGGTCTCGTGCCTCTCGATTGACTGATATTGAATTTGATTAGTCTTATAATGAAAAAATGAGGGATGCCATCAGACATCCCTCATTTCGGATATGGAGAGTGAGATTATTTGCTCAAGTTGAGCTTGCGAAACTTGAATTATTTGCTGAAGCGGTAGACGCGGAAAGTCTTGGCGGGCACGATGGTGGTCCAGTCCTGTGCATTTTCCAGGGCCATCTTCTCCTGAACGGGCATCACTGCCTCCGGATTCTGCAGGCTGTTGTCAGCATCGGGATTGTCGGCGTGCAGCGTCGTGATGGTAGCGCTGTTGATGCCTTCGTTCTTCTTCAGGCCGTCGAACTTAAGGTTGATGGTCTGCGGCTCCTCCGAGGTATTGGCCACCTTCATCACGTATTCACCCGTGGCAGCGTCATAGACGGCCGAGGCAAACAGACCGTTCTGCCCTTCGGCTCCGGTAAGGGGCTTCTTGTCGGGGGTGAGGAGCGGGAGCACGTTAGTACCCTTGTTCTCGGTGAAGAGTTGCTGCACGTAGTAGCTTGCAGTGGGGTAGGATTCAAAATTGTCGTACCATATCATGTCGGGACGCCATTGCCAGCCGTCGACGTGGGCGAAGAGCGGGGCGTAGGTGGCCATGTGCACCACGTCGGCATTGCGCTCAAGTCCGGTCATGAAGGCGGATTCGAGAAGGGCGGCGTTGAAATGATTCCATTTCTTACCCTTGCCGTGGCACGCGTACTCTCCGGCAAACACTTTCGGACCCTTACGGTCGTAGTTGTCGTAGCGCGATCCCTGTGCGAGGAACCATGACTCCGGACGGTAGAAATGCTCATCGACAAGGTCGGCGTTCAGTCGCTTCATCTCCGGCCACAGATAGTCGAACTGCTTGCCCTCCGAGTCGGGACCCGATGAACCCACGATCTTGATGTCGGGATATTTGGCGCGGACAGCCTTCAGGAACGGCTCAAGACGTGCGGGATACTCCGGACCCCACTGCTCGTTGCCGATACCGATATACTTAAGGTTGAAAGGTTCGGGATGACCCATGTCGGCGCGTAGTTTCCCCCATGTGGTGGACGTGTCGCCGTTGGCGAACTCTATCAGGTCCAGAGCATCCTGGATGTACTGGTCGAGCGAGTCCACAGGGACATGTGCGAGTTCGTCATTGTTCTGGAACTGGCAGGCAAGACCCACGCTGACGATGGGCAGAGGCTCCGAACCGATTTCCTCGCTCAGCAGGAAGAATTCATAGAACCCAAGGCCGTAGCTCTGGAAATAGTCGGGATAGAAACGGTGGTCGAAGGTGTAGTGCCAGCGGTTCTCGTTGAGCGGACGGTTCTCCACCGGTCCCACAGAATTCTTCCAGTTGTAGCGGGTGGCGAGGTCGGTGCCTTCAACGATACATCCGCCGGGGAAACGGAAGATACCGGGGTGGAGATCAGCGAGTTTCTGTGCCAGATCCTTACGCATGCCGTTCTCATGCCCTTTCCATGTGTCGACGGGGAAGAGCGACACATGCTCCAGGTCGACGGTATTCT
>CAYZPI010000079.1:0-15601 GCA_964480085.1 uncultured Bacteroides sp.
CAGCCTTGAAGGCATCCTCGATCGACTCCACAGCCTTCGAGACGGGGGTCTTGATATCAATCTCGCTGAGCTTCTTTACGAAAAGGTCACGGTCCTCGGTGATCATTATAGCGTCCACCGATGTGCCGAGCACCTTGACGCCATATTTCTCAAGAATACCTTTCTGATACAGTTCCGTACCACAGTTGAGGGCGGTTTGTCCACCGAAAGCGAGCAGTATGCCGTCGGGACGCTCCTTCTTGATCACCTCTTCCACGAAATAGGGGGTGATAGGCAGGAAATACACCTTGTCGGCCACACCTTCGGAAGTCTGGATGGTAGCAATGTTGGGGTTGATGAGAACAGATGAGATGCCCTCTTCGCGGAGAGCTTTCAGGGCCTGCGAGCCTGAATAGTCGAATTCACCGGCCTGACCGATCTTCAAGGCACCGGAGCCGAGCAGCAAAACCTTTTTCATTGGCGTGATGTCATTAGTAATTTTCTGCCTGCAAAGGTACTAATAATTTCACTAAGCCACAAATTCAAATTTAAGTTATCAGGGATAGTGAATAGTGCATAAGTGGAATTTTCGCGCAGTTAAATTAGAATTTCTCCACCTCACGCGGAGCGGCAGAGGGCTCGCAGAGTCAAAGCTCACGCAAAGAAGCAAAGCAATAAAATAACTTTTGGTGAAGCTTCGTCATGAAGCATACAATAGCCAATCTACATTTCATACAATAATTCATCTACATTTCATACAATAATCCATCTACATTTCATACAATGATTCATCTACATTTCATACAATGGAAATTTTTATTTATCTTTGCACTTTAAAATTAACAATTTATGGCAAAACCGGAATACTGTCCAAGAATAGCAGATAGCATTCTATCGAAAAAGCTCAAGGGAATGGGAGCAGTGTTGATAGAAGGACCCAAATGGTGTGGAAAGACTACTACCGCTGAACAACATTCCAATAGCGTAATATATATGGACGATCCCCGCTACAGGGATGCTTATATGGAAACGGCAAGCATAGATCCGAGTCTGTTGCTGGAGGGTGACGCGCCACGGTTAATCGACGAGTGGCAGATAGTTCCCCGGCTTTGGGATGCCGTGCGCTTCACAGTGGATCATCGGGGGGAGGATGGCCAGTTCATACTTACCGGATCTGCAGTGCCCCTGATCGACGAGGATGAAATGAAGAGGACACATACAGGCACAGGCAGAATCGGCAGAGTAAGGATGCGCCCCATGAGCCTTTGGGAATCCGGCGATTCCTCCGGCAGGATAAGTCTTAGATCTCTATTTACAGGGGAGAGGCAATCTGCAGTTTGTTCCACTGACCTTGATGAAGCAGCATTTTTATCGTGTCGTGGCGGATGGCCGAGGGCAATTTTTCAGGACAGGGAGATATCCCTTGGAAGGGCTATGGACTATGTCGATGCGGTAGTCAATTCGGATATCAACAGAGTGGACGGTTCAATAAAGAATCCTGAAAGGGTCTCAAGGCTTTTGAGGTCATACTCCAGACTCTTGGGCAGCCAGACATCATTGTCGGCAATAAGTTCCGACCTTTCAAGCAATGAAAACGGATCTTTTGATGTCCGTACAGTCCAGACATATATCAATGCCCTTAAGCTCATATTCGTGATAGAGGATATGCCGGCATGGAATCCTAACCTTAGAAGCAAGGCTGCAATCCGCACGAGTGATACCCGATATTTTGTTGACCCGTCGATAGCCGTTGCCTCTCTTGGGATAGGGCCGAAGGACCTCATGTCGGATCTAAGGACATTCGGATTCATTTTTGAGAATCTCTGTGTACGTGACCTTCGTGTCTACGCGGAATCCTTGGACGGAAACGTATATCATTACAGGGACAGCCTGGGGCTCGAATGTGATGCGGTGATCCATCTGCGTAACGGACAGTACGGACTCGTTGAGATAAAATTAGGAGGAGACAAACTGATAGAAGAGGGAGCGGCCAATCTCCTGAAGCTTAGGGATAAGATAGACACCGACAGGATGAGCGCACCATCATTCATGATGGTGCTGACCGCTGTCGGGAAGCTGGCCATTCAACGCAAGGATGGAGTGTATGTAGTGCCTGTCACATGCCTTAAGGATTGACAGGATTAATTGCAAAGTCTCACGCGGAGCGGCAGAGGGCTCGCAGAGTCAAGGATTTGCAACAGCACTTTGTGCGTGAGCTAAAAAGCAGCAGCGCGGAAATCCGCACCACTGCTATGGTTGATTCTGGAAAGAGATATTATTTCTTGCCGGGGATGAGGCCCTTGGCAGCGTCGGCGGCCTTGTTGGCAGCATCGGTGGCAGCGGCCTTGGTAGCGTCGACAGCTTTACCTGCAGCATCGGCAGCCTTGCCGGCGGCCTCGGCTGCCTTTTCCTTGGCTGCGTCAACAGCCTCACCGGCCTTTTCCTTGGCGGCATCAACGGCACCGGCAGCTGCATCCTTAGCATCCTCTACGGCATTCTCTGCTGCGTCCTTAACACCTTCCACGGCACCATTGCCTGTAGCGATGGCTGCGTCAACGAGCTTGTCGGCTCCTTCAACCACGTCCTTCAGGGCAGGATACTTGGCAGTGATGGCGGGACCGATCTTTGCAAGATACTCCTTGGCTTCCTGAGCCTTGCCGTCCTTGACGAGCTGCTGCACATAGTCCTGTGCCTTGGTGAGGAAATTCTTTGCCTCTGCCTCGTCCTTGAGACCTTCCACCTGAGTGGCAGCCTCGTTGAGCTGCTGCTCGAAAGCAGCCTTTGACTCTGCAGCTACATTTGCAAGTGAGTCGGCCAATGCCTGTGCGGCTGCGATAGAGTCAGCCTGAGCATCCTTTGAAGAATCGGTGCTGCTTCCACCGCAGGAAGTCATGCACATTGCGGCTACAAGAGCCATTGATAAGAAAATCTTTTTCATAAATCTGTTAAATTAATTAGGGATAAATCTTATAATCTTGAAATTTACGGGAAACGCTCGCTGAAGCTCGCGACTTAAACAGAAACCTCATCACCCACCTATTCACTATTCACTATCACTTATCACTTATTTTCCCGTGAGGATGCGGCGGATGCCGTAGAGTTTGTTAAGCGCCTCCATCGGAGTGAGGTTGTCGATGTCGAGTCCTATTATCTCGTCACGTACCTGTGTGAGCACCGGGTCGTCGAGCTGGAACATCTGCATCTGTATGCCGTCGGATTCATTCCTGGGACTTATCGACACCTCCGAGCCGCGCGATCCACTCTGTTCCAACTGTCTGAGCACCTCGGCGGCCCTTGCCACAATGGCCGGAGGCATTCCCGCGAGCTTCGCCACATGTATGCCGAAACTATGCTCGCTGCCCCCACGGGCGAGTTTACGCAGGAAGACGATGCGTCCGTCGATTTCCTTCACCGACACATTATAGTTCACCACGCGGGGATAGTTCTTCTCCATCTCGTTGAGTTCATGGTAATGGGTGGCGAAAAGAGTCTTGGGATGCACGCCACAGAATTCATGGATATGCTCCACGATGGACCACGCGATGGATATGCCGTCGTAAGTGGATGTGCCACGTCCCAGCTCGTCGAAGAGTATCAGCGAACGGCTGCTCATATTGTTGAGGATCGACGCCGCCTCGTTCATCTCCACCATGAATGTCGACTCTCCCGAGGATATATTGTCCGACGCACCGACACGTGTGAATATCTTGTCGACATAGCCTATCCTTGCCGACTCGGCGGCCACGAAACATCCGATCTGTGCCATGATCACGTTGAGGGCGGTCTGTCGCAGCAAGGCCGACTTACCCGACATGTTCGGTCCGGTGATCATCATCACCTGAGTGGACTCATTGTCGAGGTCGACGGTATTGGATATATAAGGCTCGCCAGGCGGCAACTGCCTTTCTATCACCGGATGGCGCGCCTCGACAAGATGGATGCACAGCGAATCATCCACCACCGGGCGGTTGTAGCGGTTGTCGAGCGACACTGTAGCGAACGACAGCAGACAGTCGAGCCTCCCCACCAGCGACGAATCAAGCTGCATCTGACCTGTGTACCGGGCCATTGCCGCCACCAGGTCGTTGTAAAGCTGTGCCTCCAGAGCCTGAATCTTGTCCTCTGCGCCGAGGATCTTATCTTCGTAGTCCTTAAGCTCCTGTGTTATGTAGCGTTCGGCGTTGACAAGAGTCTGCTTACGTATCCATTGGGCAGGCACCTTGTCCTTGTGGGTGTTGGTGACCTCGAGATAATAGCCGAACACATTGTTGTAGCCCACTTTAAGCGAAGGTATTCCGGTAGCCTCCACCTCACGTGCCTGCAGCTTGAGCAGATAATCCTTGCCGTCGAATGCGAGTTGACGCAGCTCGTCAAGCTCTGGATTGACCCCATGCTTTATGACGCCTCCTTTGGCCACCGCATTCGGCGCGTCATCGCACAATTCGGCGGCAATTCGGCGGCACAGCACCTCACAAGGATCGAGCCTTTCACCGATTGCGGCGAGCGAGGCATCGTCGGCATCCATACATATTTTCTTAAGGGGCACGAGGGCCTCAAGGGCCATGCGCACCTGTGTGGCCTCACGTGGAGTGATGCGCTGCGTGGATATCTTGCCACAGAGACGCTCAAGGTCGCCGATACGGCCCAACAGCATCTTCACATCTTCTCGTACACCGGGATTGCGGAAGAAATATTCCACTACATCCAGGCGGGAATTGATGGCGGCGGGATCTTTCAGCGGAAACAGCAGCCACCTCGACATTGTGCGCGCTCCCATGGGAGTGACAGTGCGGTCAAGCACACTCAGCAGGCTCTTCCCATCCTCGCACATAGGCTCTATCAGCTCAAGGTTGCGGATGGTGAACTTGTCGAGACGCACATATTTGTCAGCTTCAATGCGGGTGATGCGGGTGATGTGGCCCGTACGGGTGTGCTGTGTGATATCAAGATAATGGAGTATGGCTCCGGCGGCGATGATCGCCACCGACATCTTTTCGATGCCAAACCCCTTGAGCGATGTGGTGCCGAACTGTTTTAGCAACCTCTCGCGGGCTGCATCGGAAGTGTAGATCCAGTCATCGAGTTCGAAAGTGGTATAGCGCGCCGACAGGGCAGATTCGGCAAGCTGCTTCTTGCCGTGCTCCACCAGCAGCTCCTTCGGAGAGAGACTGCCCATGAGCTTGTCGACGTAGTCCACGTTGCCCTCTCCCACCATGAATTCTCCTGTGCTGATGTCGAGCAGGGCTATCCCCGCCGTAGTCTTGTCGAAATGTATGGCGGCAAGAAAATTATTCTCCTTGTGATTGAGCACATTGTCGGACAGCGCCACTCCCGGGGTGACAAGTTCGGTAATGCCCCGCTTCACGAGCTTTTTGGTGAGCTTTGGGTCTTCAAGCTGCTCGCATATCGCCACACGCTTTCCTGCCCTCACGAGCTTGGGAAGGTAGGTATCGAGGGCATGGTGGGGGAACCCCGCCAGCTCCACATATTTGGAAGAACCGTTGGCACGACGCGTGAGGGTAATTCCGAGTATTTCCGACGCCACAATGGCATCGTCGGAAAATGTCTCGTAGAAATCGCCCACACGGAAAAGGAGGATGGCATCGGGATGTTTCTGCTTCATCTCGATGTATTGCTTCATCAGCGGTGTCTCTACAATTTTCTTTGCCACGTATTTCAGGTTACAGGTTTGCAGGTTTTCAGGTGTCAGGTGCCGGGATGGGAAAATTCCTGAAGCCTGAAAACTGAAAATTTAAATGTAAAGTTATGCAAAATCTGCGGAAAAGTGTCCAAAAAACATAAATTTTAACCAAAATTTCCATGCCGATGTAAAAATACAATTACAATTGTGTTACAAATTAATTACAAGTAATACAATTTTGGAAAATAATACCTATATTTGCATAAAATCTAGTCTTGAAATTGTAATGAATACGCCTAACCCTGCAGGTAAGATATTACTGGTGGATGATGAGACCAACATCACCGACCTTTTGAACTACAACCTCTCTTCCGAAGGTTTTAGTGTCTCTGTCGTGCCCAATGCTAAGGACGTTGACCTGGACAAAATATATGATTGCCGACTTGTGATTGTGGACGCCATGGCACAGGATCCGTCCGGCATAGAGCTCAGCGACCTGATAAAGAAGAATCCCGACACGGCAGGCATTCCTATTATCGTATGCACCTCGCGCGACAGCGAGGATGTGATCATCGACGCTTTCGACAACGGAGCCGAGGATTTCGTGTCGAAACCTTTCTCGCTCAGAGAACTGATAGCCAGAATCCATGCCATCCTGCGACGCCATCCGCAAAAAGCTGCTGCACCGCAGGCTCATAAGGAGATCACACTCCCCCACCTCGGCATCGTGATCGATCCCGACAACCGTAAGGTGACAATCAACGGAGAGCTCGTGGCCCTCTCGAAGACAGAGTACGCCATACTGCTGTTCCTGATCAACAACCGCAACTCTTTCTTCACACGCGTGGATATATGCAACGAAGTGTGGAAGGAGGATGCGTCGTCAAACGTGCGCATCGTCGACACCAACATCTCGCGTCTGCGCAAGAAGATGGGAGAGAGCGGAAAGTGCATCATCAACCGCTACGGCATGGGCTATGCCTTCGTAGACAAACTCGCACAATAATCCTACCGAACTGCCACATAGCAGGACGCAATGAAGCAGGATGCGACGAAGCCGGCCGCGGATGTCTCGCGGGACCGGTTTTTGCCGCTGCCGTGATATTGCCGGAGGATTTCCATGATGCATTGCTCAACGACTCCAAGCAGCTCACCGAGCGGCAGCGCGACAGCCTGCGAACGGTGATAGAACGCGAGGCTGTGGCCTGGAGCGTGGGGATAGTCGACAACCTTGAGATTGACCGCATCAATATCCTCAACGCATCAATCCTGGCCATGCACCGGGCCCTCGACGGGCTGAAGGTGCGTCCGGGAGCGGTGATAGTGGACGGCAACCGTTTCAAGCCCTATCATGACCTGCCCTGGCAGACCTTCGTGAAAGGTGACGGACGCTTCGCTAACATCGCCGCCGCATCCATCCTCGCGAAGACACACCGCGACGAGGCAATGCGCCGTCTCCACGAGCAGTATCCGCAATACGGCTGGGATGTCAACAAAGGCTATCCCACCAAGACTCACCGTGCAGCCATCGCCGCCCACGGCGCGTCGCCCCTACACCGCCAGAGCTTCCGCCTGCTCCCCCCGCCCACACTTTTTTAAGTTATAAGTGATAATGAATAGTGAATAAGTGCCATCATGGCACGGGATTATCTTTTGCCATATCGAATGATAGCCAAAAGTGGTTGTTTGTATCCATTTTTGGCTATCATTCGATTAAAGATTCAGCCACAGATGAACCATTATATTATTTTGTGACAGTCAACCAATCACTTTTTCACTATTAACTATTAACTATAACTTAGATAGAACGAGCTGTGCCACATGGTCGGCTGTAAGTCCGCATGCCCCGGCAATCTCGGATGCCTTGTATTTGTTGAGGAATTTCTTCTCCAGACCGAGGTTCACCACCTTAGCCTTTGCCGTACCAAGATACGAAGCCACCTTCTGACCGTAACCACCGTCGAGGATACCGTCCTCGGCAGTAATTACCAGGTCGTAATCGGCAAGGCGGTCGAGAGTGTCCTTATCGAGCTCCGATACCATACGCGGATTGATCACCGTGGGGTTGATGCCCGACTCCCTGAGCTTCAGGGCTGCCTGCTGCATCATGGGAAGGAATGTGCCTACACCAATCAGTGCTACACGTGCACCATCGTTGACGATCTCATATTTCGGATTCGAGTAATCATCAAGGATTTCAGCATCCCTGTGCACCACATTCCCACCGGGGGTGCGTACCACCACAGGCTCTGCGGTCTGTCGTACCGCCCAGTCGATCATCGCCGTATACTCCTCCGCACTGGTAGGAGTAAGCACCACAAGATCCGGAATATTGGACAACAGCGACATGTCGAAGAAACCGATGTGCGTCTCATCGTTCATACCGAAGAGCGAGCCGTAGAACACCACGAATGTGGCGGCCTGGTGGTTGAGGGCAATGTCCTGCGCGAACTGGTCGTATGCACGCTGCAGGAAGGTGCTGACGAGTCCCACCACCGGGCGCATGCCGCCCTTGGCGAGTCCCGAAGCCACATCCACGGCAGCCTGCTCGGCTATGCCGACATCCACGAACTGCTTTCCGGCGGCGCGGCGGCGCTCCTTGTCGAAGCACAGCACGCCCGGCGTTCCGGCGGTGATCGTCACCACCTTCGGATCCTTTGCCATCTTCTCCGACATCAGCGTGGCGAACATCTCGTCGTAGCTCTCCGCGTCAGGAGTCGGGGGATAGAGCGGAGCGCCGGTCTCAGGGTTGAACGGGCCGCTGAAATGGAATTCCTCCTTGTGAGCCTCCGCCACGGGAAGACCCATGCCCTTCATGGTGTTGATATGCACCACCACAGGATAACCGATGCCTTTAACCTCGCGGAAAGCATCGATAAGCGACCGTAGGTCGTTGCCGTACTGCACGTAGCGGTAGGCATAGCCCATCGAGCGGAAGAGGTTGGGTTCACCGGTGCCGTTGGTGTGTCGGAGCAGACGCAAGTCGGCATAGATTCCGCCATGGTTCTCGGCAATGCTCATGTCGTTGTCGTTGACCACCACGATGAAATTGGTGCCGAGGGTGGCGCCATAGTCGAGACCCTCGAAAGCCACACCGCCGCTGAGCGAACCATCGCCAATCACAGCCACCACATTCTGGTCGCCACCGGCGAGATCACGAGCCTTGGCAATACCGGCGGCAAGAGCCACCGACGAAGAAGTGTGGCCTAATGAATAAAGGTCATATTCGGGATTCTCCTCCGGGGCCGTGTAGCCCGTCACATCATCATAGTGTGCGGGGTCGGTGAAGGCTTTCATACGGCCTGTGAGCATCTTGTGAGGATATGTCTGGTGTGATACGTCGAATACAATCTGGTCCTTCGGGGTGTCGAACACATAGTGGAGCGCGATCACGGCCTCCACCATGCCGAGATTGGGGCCCACGTGTCCACCATGAGCGGCGAGTTTTTCGATAAGAGCCTTACGCATCTCAGCCGCAAGGGCTGTAAGCTGTTCCACCGACTTATCCTTCAAGTCGGCAGGAGAGTTGATCTGACTCAAGTCAATTTCTGCTTTGTTCATATTATCTTGCATATTGATTATTCCATTACTATATATAGAACAAATGTCTACGCATAGAGTTTTTTCCGCATTCTGATGCGAATGTTAATTTTTTGTAGTAATTTTAGGGCAGATTTCTAAAACTAAACGATCATGAACAAGAACTACATTTTCTTAGCCGACGGATTCGAAGAACTCGAGACCCTGTCGGTGGTCGACGTGCTGCGCCGCGCCGGCATGGACATCACCATGGTTTCGGTCAACGACACTCCTACCGTGACAGGCGCCCACGGTGTGCTTTTCGTAGCCGACGCTTTCTTAACCAATGTGGACCTCAACGACGCCGACTGGCTCATCTGCCCCGGCGGCATGCCCGGAGCCACCAATCTCTATGAATGTGACGCTCTCGGCAACGCCCTGCGCGCCCATGCCGCCGACGGAGGCAATATCGCAGCCATCTGCGCCGCTCCCGCCGTGGTGCTCGCCCAGCTCGGCATACTCGACGGCAAGAAAGCCACATGCTATCCTGGCTTCGAGGAACTCGCCAAGACCCACGGCGCCAAGATGCAGCCGGAGACAGTGGTGGTCGACGGCAACATCGTCACTGCCAACGGTCCCGCCACAGCCCTGCGATTCGCCCTCACCATTGTGGGACAGGCGCTTGGCGAAGCCAAAATGAAGGAGGTGGCAGCCGGTATGCTTTGCTAAGTTATAAGTGATAGTGAATAGTGAATAAGTGGATGCATCCCCAATTCCAATAAAAAGCTTCCATGATGGGAGCTTTTTTATTGGAAATTCAAAATCCATCAATCCCCGCCGTTGCCGAAGAACTGACCTCTACCATTTTTAGATTCGGCCGGAGGCCTATAAAGTGATTACGACTCTGGTTCCTTTATCCGGTTGACTTTGGATGAGGATGTCGCCGCAGTGCTTCTGGATGATCTGGCGGCTGATGGATAACCCGACTCCACTTCCATCTTTTTTTGTGGTGAAGAAAGGTTGGAAAAGATTTTCCATTGTCCCCTTGGTCATTCCGCAACCGTTGTCCCTCACTGTAATATATGGATGAGCATCAGAAACACTCAATACAATCTCAACCTTTCCATCCTCCACATCTCTGATGGCGTCCAGAGCATTTCGCAGCAGATTGACCAATACCTGATTCATGAGGGATACATCAATATCCAATACCATATCTTCCGGAACAGTGAACGAAACAATGTCATCCGGCACCTTCCGCTGTTCCATTTCAGCCCTAAACAATTCCTTCAGGACCTTAAAATAATCTCCGGCCCTCACTTCCTCTATTTTTGGTTCAGGCAGATGAGTGAGCTTATAATAGGAATCAAGAAAGCGACGGATTCCATCAGCCTGAGAATGGACGATTGTCGCAGCCTGAATAAGTTTTTCCCCCTGATAACGTTCCGGTTTAGCCATGATATCGGCAGTGACCGCCACAATCGGTGTGATTCCATTGCGCATCTCATGAGTCATGATTCTCAGAACCCTGTCGTAATAAAGTTTCCTTGTCTGCAGTTCACGCATATTCTCACTGTAGAAATATGAAATGCGGTTCATGGAATCTGCCATTTTCTGCAACTCATGATCTCCTCCGAGAATAATCCTGGAAGTGGTGTCATTCATCTCAAGTGCTTTCACGAAAGCAGACATTGTATTTATCAACCGCGATTGAAGATGCCATAATGCAAAGACGCAGACAGCCGTCACAATCACAGTCAGGCATCCCTGAGCCCAACGGCCACTGATGAAAAGACAAGCAGCACCTGCAGCACTGGTAACGATCCCGGCGATAAGCAGGACAACGTTAAGTCTGAACCGCCTCATCTTTTTAACAGATTATAAAGAGTCTGCCTATTGATGCCCAACTTCTGTGCGGCAGCCGAAAGATTCCCTCCGCAACTGTCGATGACACTTCGTATGTGCCGCAACTTGATTTCGTCAAGAGTAAGTCCCCGCCGTTCTATTTCCGCCATCTCGAGTTCATGCAGACGCTTTTTATCTGCTTTTTCGTGCCTTTTCCTGCGATTGGCAGCAATCGCTGACTGCAGTTTTGCAAGAAGGTCCTCATTATCCCATGGTTTTGTGACAAAGTCATCCGCACCAAGTTTCATGGCCTTGACCGCAATTTCCACATCTCCAAATGCCGTGATGACGACAATAGCCGGAGGATTCGGCAGACCTTTTAGTTTTTCAAGCCAGAACAGTCCGTCGCTACAGTCAAGTCTGCCATTGTCGAAATTCAAATCAAGGAGCACGGCGTCATAGCCTGCCGGGTGAGGAAGCGTAGCTATCATTGAAGGGTGGTCAATTGCAGCCACCTCCTCAAACTCATCCTCAAGCAGCAACTTCAATATCGCCTGCACCGCCGCATTATCATCAATGATCAGTAGTTTCATATTGCAAAAATAATAAAACCGGCTTTATTTATAAAATTTTGCGATGCGAAAGGTTTTATTGGACATCCTTCTGTCCAAAATTTAGACACCATGCCGAATTATTAGACAAAACACCTGATAAATGAGTGTTTTTTGAAAGGTTTTTTGGCATGCCATTCAAGTCACGCTAAATTTGCCGGCGTAAACGAAACAACAGACAGCCGGATATGAAATTTTCCTCAATATTTTTGACCATCATCCTTACATTGGCTCTCCCGAAAAGCGCTTTTGCGGAAGACTATCCTACACAAGAGCCAATGACGCTCAATGACTGCCTGCTCTATGCCCGGGATCATGCCCATTCCAACCTGATAAGCAGGCTCGAGACCGAGGCAGCCGCAGCCGACAAACGAATAAGCGCAGCCGACCTGATGCCATATATAGGATTAGGAGGCAGCGGCAACCTGAGTTTCGGACGAAATATCGATCCGGAGACAAACACCTACGACAATAAAAAGACTTTAGGAACAGGATTCGGACTTGAGCTGTCTCTTCCCCTGTTCGATGGCCTTGTACGCATCAACAATCTGAAGGCCCTGAAGGTAGCCGAGCTCCGCAGGCAAAAGGCACAACAGGCGGAAGAGGACCGTGTGTCGCTTGAAGTGATAAAAGGATATTACAATATATCCTACTGCACCTCCATGGTAGAGCAAATGCAAAGACAGCTTCTACGCGATTCCACCGACCTGGAAGCAGCAAGACGCGCATTCCAACTCGGCACGAAAAGCGGCGCCGATGTGGCTGAACTCGAAGCTATCGTGGCTGCAGACAGATACGGACTTGCAAACCAACGAAACTTGTTGAAAAAGGCTCATCTCACACTCCGCTCCTCCATGGGCATGCCCCCGTCAGACACCCTGCTGAATATCACCACTGATTTCAGTTGCAGGACTACATCCAGGGACACGCATGTTCTTCCGGAGATAGAGGAAGGGGAAATGGCTGTAAAGGAAAACACCCTTTATCTCCGCGCTGCCAAAGGGGGATATAGTCCGAGAATCTCGTTCAATGCCGGAGTCTCCACATCTTACTACCGCATGATGGGCAGGACGGCGGATGTTCCATCATTCCGCCGGCAGTTTCGCGACAACCTGGGAGAGTATTTCAATCTTTCCTTTTCTCTTCCCATCTTTGACGGCCTCTCGACAGCCAACCGTGTGAAGAAAGCCTCAATACAACTCCATGAGAGCAAGATCCGACTGGAACAGACCCGATACCAACTCAACCAGGCGGCAGAGGAGGCAAGACTCGACTTAGAGGCAGCCATAGAAGAACTGACAGCCGCCACCCGACGGCTCGAAGCGGAGCAACTCGCTTACAAAGCCATGCGCAAGAGATTCGAACTTGGAGCCGTCTCAGCCATCGACCTTTACACATCCTCCTCAAAACTGGCGGTAGCAGAGGCAAACCTCGTAGGAAAGAGAATCCAACTCGTCATCTCTGAGATAACCCTACGCTACTACCAAGGCTACCCACTTATTGACAATTTACGATAAACATCAAATCACATGGATACTGAAATCGAACAGCGTTTCCCTCGATTAAGGAAATTTGGCATCCCCGTCATTCTGCTTATGGCCGTGGGAGCCGCAAGTGTCTGGGCATTTACGGCATCAAGAACCACTTATTATAAGACGAATAAAGAAAATCTTATGATAGGAGAGGTGAAAGAAGGGGAGTTCAACGACTACATTCATCTTTCAGGCAAAGTCGAGACAGGTGTCACCGTGCAGGTATCAGCCCTCGAAACCGGTATCGTGGAGCAAAAACTCGTGGAAGAGGGTGCGATGGTGAAGGAAGGGAATGTCATCCTCACTCTCCGCAATCCTCTCCTCCGGCAGCAGATTCTCGATTCAGAGTCGCAACTCGCAGAGAAACAGAATATGCTCCGCGATACAGAACTGGCGATGGAAAATGATCGTCTGCAGGTGAAGCGCGATATTCTCTCCGCCCGCACCGAACTCAACAGGAGACGTCGTATAGCAGAGCAACAGCGCACACTCCTCGACGAGAACCTCACAGCGCGTGAAGACTATCTGACAGCCCAAGAGGATTATGAACTGGCAAAGGAAAACCTAAATCTTCTTGAAGACCGTCTGCGGCAGGATTCCCTCTACCGGACAGTGCAATTGGGCATGATGCGGGAGAGCCTCCACAATATGCAGGAAAACTTCATGCTTGTGCGCCAACGTGCCGACAATCTGAATGTGCGCGCCACTCACAATGGTCAACTCGGCAGCCTGACAGCCGAAATAGGTCAAAATATTTCATCCGGCCAGCAAGTGGGGCAAATCAATATCCTCAACAATTACAAGCTTACAGTGCAGATCGACGAGCTTTATGTGGACCGGGTGGAGCCCGGTCTTCAAGGCAAGGCAAGCCGCCAGGGGAAGGAATTTGAAATAGAGGTTGCAAAGGTGTATCCAGAGGTGGTGAATGGTACGTTCAAAGCCGACCTGTCCATTACGGGTACGACACCGGAAAAACCAAGGGTGGGACAGACCTATCCTGTCGACATCCTTCTCGGCAGTCCATCGAAGGCAATCATGATCGAGAAAGGTAATTTTTTTCAAAGTTCGGGAGGAAAATACGTTTACGTATTGGATGCCGACGGCAAGAGTGCCTCTAAGCGGGAAGTGACACTTGGCAAACGCAATCCCAAATACTATGAGGTTCTCCACGGCCTCCGACCCGGAGAAAAAGTGATCATCAGCTCCTACTCCGACTTCGGAGAAGCCGACGAAATAAAGATCACAAGCTTATGAGGTTATAAGGTTATGAGATTAAAAGAACGTATCAGATTTTTCCAAAAGAGCTTGGCACGATATTCCTCCCTAACTAATCTCCGCCAAAAAATTCTGTAATCGTCATATAACCTTATAAGCTTATAACCAGCGAAACTTGAATTAAATATAACTTAAATTATGGATATCGAAATTAAAAATCTTCAGAAAATATTCCGTTCCGATACAGTCCAGACAATAGCCCTCAATAACGTGTCTCTTTCGATCAATGACGGAGAGTTCGTAGCCATCATGGGGCCGTCCGGCTGTGGCAAATCAACCCTGCTGAATATCCTCGGACTGCTTGATAATCCCACTGCCGGAAGTTATAAGCTCGACGGCAAAGAAGTAGGCAACCTGAAGGAGAACGGAAGGACTGAGTACCGCAAAGGACGCATCGGATTCATATTCCAGTCGTTCAACCTTATAGACACCATGACTGTGCGAGACAATGTAATGCTTCCGCTCAATAACCTCTCATTGTCGAGAGAAGAGAAAAACAAGAGGGTTGACGAGGTGCTGAGCCGCATGGGAATCGCCCACCGTGCAAAGCACTATCCGTCGCAATTGTCGGGCGGACAGCAGCAACGCGCCGCCATTGCCCGTGCTATCGTAGGTCGCCCGGGACTGATTCTTGCCGATGAGCCGACCGGTAACCTTGACTCAAAGAACGGTGCCGAGGTGATGCAATTACTTTCTGAGCTCCATAAGGATGGAGCAACCATCGTGATGGTGACACACTCCCACAGGGATGCCACGGTGGCCGACCGGATTATAAACCTTTATGACGGTCAGGTAGTAGACAACCTTCAAATGATCTGATGCCATGTTCAAATTTTTCACTTCCGACCTTCGTCGGAACTTGATCAAGATTCTGTGTCTCACTGCGGGCTTGACAGTGGGAATCCTGTTGGTTGCCAAAATCTATTTCGATCAGACGTATGATTCTTTCTTTCCCAATATAGACAGGATTTATCGGATCACCGAGAGCGTAGTTGAGAATGGCGAGTATAAAGAATATGACTTTACTCCCGGAGGGACAGCTCATGAGATCCAACGCAACATACCCCAGATAGAGACAGCCACCCGATATACAGTCCTGACAGATGACGCTGCCATAAAACTTGATGACGGGCGTAAGTTTGAAACACCATATATCACGCTTGCCGATTCATGTTTTTTCGATGTACTGAGCACACCCA
>CAYZPI010000080.1:0-15459 GCA_964480085.1 uncultured Bacteroides sp.
TTTCTCGTCGGGGAACAGGGGGGTGAGATGTTCGAAGGGCACACGGTCGCGGATGTATTCGGGAGAACGTCCATTGACGCTGAGCACCGATGACAGCGGGAAATATTTCTCGTCCTCGCGGGGCGGACGTATCGTGCATTCCACCACATCGCCTGACTTGAGTCCGAAGGCTTTGAGCTGCTGGGTGGACACATAGATGTCGTCGGGCGAGGGGAGATAGTTGTAGTCGCTCGAACGCAGGAAGCCATGACCTTCAGGCACGATCTCCAGCACACCTTCGCTCACGATGAAATCCTCGAAATTGTACATGTCGCGGCGCTGGAACTGGAATTGGTTCTGCTGATTCTGCTGGTTCTGTTGGTTTTGCTGATTCTGCTGGTTGAAGCGGTTTTTCTTGTTCTTTTTGCCTGTGCCGGGAGGATTGGGAATCTGCTGGCCGGGCTCGGCGAGGATAATGGTAGATGTGGCGGCTGCCATGGCTGCCTCTTCCTTCTCGCGTTGCGAGCGAGGCACGAATTTTTTGCCCTCGCCTTTGGGGAAGAACGAACCGAAGGCACCGTCGTTCTGGCGCGGACGGAATTTGCCTTCCTGCTGATTGTGCTGACGATCCTGGTCCTGACGCTCATTTTGCTGGTCCTGACGCTGGTTGGGCTGATTCTGGCGTCCGTTCTGCTGATTCTGTCGCTGATTGGGATTAGTTTCGGTGGAGTCAGCGGCAGTGGCTTCAGCCCGGGCGGTCTCGGGGGTGGTATTGACGGCCGGGGCCTCTGAAGCGGGAGCTTCTATTGCCGGAACAGATGTCGCGGCTGCGGGGAGCTGCGGGGTGGAGTTGTCGAAGAATGGGAGCGCAGGCTGGTTGGCTGCAATCTCGGATGTGATTTCAGGCACGGGAGGAAGCGCTTCGGAGCCTTTTTGTTTCTTTGGCGGGCGTCCGCGTCGTTTTGTCTGCCTCTTGTCAGAATCGTTGTTCTCGGGAGCCTTGGCTTCAGGTTCGGAAGCTTCAGTTTTGGCAGTGGCTGCAGAGGTTTCGGCAGCGGGGGCGTCCGGCTGCTTATTTTCGGCGGCGGATTGCTTTGCGCGACGTTTCTTAGCGGAAGAATCCTTTTTGTCGGACTGTTTGTCATCAGCCGGCAGAGACTCTGTGGGGTTGTTGTCGGCCGGTTTCTTATCAGCCTGCCTTTTATCGGCCTGATTCTTAGGTTTTCGGCCTCTTTTGGGCTTTTGTTGCTCTTCAGCGGCACCATTAGCGGCGACTACATTTGCCTGCGAATCGAGGACATAATAAACCAATGTCTGTCGATCGGCAGTTTCGCTTTTCTTGAATCCGTTCTCTCTGGCAACGGCCTGGAGACGTTCGTCGCTCATTTCGTTCAAGTCGTCGATATTGTACATAATGGATAAAAAAGGTGTTTTTTCGTTGGTATCCCCGGCCGGTTGTACCTCAATAGGCAGGGGGAGTGTATTTTTTAATGCGGAGGGTGGTAATAATAAAAACGTGGGGAATTGAATCTAAAGACCGCTTGGCAGGCGGTGGAGGAAGCCATTTCCTGCAAGTCCTTAGTAAACTTTTGCAAAGTTACAGACAATTTTTTTAATAGCAAAAGATTTTTTATAAAGTTTCGGGTCGGGAGCATGAAATCTGACCGATTTTAATTGACTGCAATGATAAAAAAGGTCTGATGCGCCACGGCGCATCAGACCTCATGCAATATCTTCCCTTAGAATTTATTTACTTTAACGGATATTAATAATTAGGATAGATAATAGATAAAAGTATCTGCTCAGTTATCCTTTTCTACGGCAAAGAGCCTGTGAACAGAACCCCGGAGGGGTGATTGTTGTGGGTAACCCCGGGTGAAGTGCGGAGCGGAGCGCAGCACGCAACCCGGGGTCCACTCACACCCCACCAAATGAGCGCCGGAGGTGCGATATTGTGACGGACATATTGCGATGCACTATTGTAGACACGGGATTGACCGTTGTCTGTCACCACAATATCGCCCTTCCAGGGCTCTGTGTTGTGGGGGCTGTTTCCCCGGGTTCCGCTGTCGCTGCACCCGGGGTTACCCACAACCGTCGCCCCTCCGGGGCTCTGTCAATGCATTAATTGTCAGCAAGTAGAATCGATGAGTGGAGCCCCGACGCATATTAAAATGTCAACAACTTAAAAAAGTAAACACACTTTTTGATATCAGTCCCAGATGGAATCATGATAATAGCGGAAATTGGTCTCGAAATAGATGCTGTTGGTCGGGTTGTCGACCTGTGTGAGCTCAAATCCGGCCGGATTCATGGAATTGCCTTCACGGAAGGAGATTTTGTAGTTGGTCCATCCGTCTTTCTTGGCAAGGGCATCGAGCAGATATTTCATTCCGCTGTCGTAGAAGCTGAAATCGCAGGAGCAGATTTCCTCGCCAGTCCAGCGGAAGGCGATTTCATCATCGGAAATTCGCTTGGCTTCCAGAGGATAGGTGATCTGCTCAACGTACCACATGTTGATGATAAGCCTCACTCCGCCATTGCCGTCGCAGTCGAACGTGATGTTGTGCAACCAGTCGGCAGAAAAATTGCCGCTTGCATTGAGGGTTTCCTTCATCTTGTCCCACTCGCCCTGAGTGTATGTGCCAAGTCCGCTGTAGCCGAAGAACCACACGTCATTGTTCTCTTTCGTCAGAAAATAGTCGCACAGGGGCAGACCTATGATTTTCGCACCCGAACCACCGACTTTGTCCTCAAAGATCCCGCTCTCGCGGTCGAGCGTGAATTCCACCACAGTGCGGTCCTTGTAGACGATATTTTCCATCATATATATACCATCCACGAGGGGTCCGTAGGAATACATGTGCTCCACGGGTTCCTCACCTTCGTTATCGGGGAAATAGACGCTGATGTTGTGGTATCCGCCGTAGAATTTGCAATAAAGGCTGTCGCCGGCTATGGTCATCATGCAGTCGTAGGCGGCGTAATTGTCGATTTCATCAGAGAGTTTCTGATATTCCTGCGGGGTGTTCTTCATCTTCACCATGAAGAAAGGAAGACCCTTGGTCTTGCCGTGGCCGAAGATGGTGTCCTCGTTCTCGGAGAACCTGTCGAGGCAGAATTCAAATTCGCCCTGGAGGTCCTGAGAGAAATATTGCGACTGGTCGGCTCCATAATGGAAGAAACCGTTGTAGGTGTCGAATGACAGCACGATGCCGTTGTCCATCTTGAATGAATAGGTGCTGGTGTAGCTCTCCTTGTCCCACATGCCCGGGATGCGCAGAGTGGTGGACGACTGGTAGAATGTGCAATACTCCTGGTCGAATTTCACGGCGTAGACGCCCACACTCGGATGGCGTCCGTAGGTGGGAGTGGAGGCGTAGAGTGCCCAGCCGTATTCGTTGTTGTTGAACACACGGCGGTATTCTGCCATCCAGTTGTCCTGCCTTGTGGCGGGGTCGGTGTCGAAAATGTCGTCCTCCATAAAGCTGCACGATGAGAACGTGAAGGGCATGCATGCAGCCATTGCGATCAGATATAATAATTTTTTCATAAGGATCATCAATTTAGTTCGTCAAAATTCACATTGGCCAGATTTGCCTCGCGCTCCTGCACTTCCTGACGCAGAGCATCGATGTCGAGATTCCAATTCTTTTTCAGATAGTCCTTTACGAGGGCCAGCTTGGCGGTGATCATGCCGTAGCCCCGGGTGCCCGCCTGGTCGAGTATGGCTTGAAATTCCTCGGGCGTGGAGCACACGTAGGTGGAGAAGATCTCGGCGAAATCCTCGTCGGCGCTATGGGCGCTGTAGGCGGTGACGAACCCCGAGGCGTAGATCTGTGGATCGGTGGGACTGGTGAACCTCGATGTCCACATTCCTCCCAGATAACCGTCGCCGGTGATCTGGTTGAATTCGGTGGTGTAGGGTATCTTCTGGTGGAACACATGGCCGAATTCATGGATGATGGTGTGGAAGAACACGCTGTTGAGTTCCTTGCGGTCCTGTATCACATCGCCTACCGGCTGCCAATTCTCATAAACGACGTCGCTGAGATGGTTGACGTACCAGAGGTTGATCTTATATCCGCCTTCCGACGATCCCAAGGTGTAGCTTCCCTGCGACATCCATCCGCCGTTGGTGTTCCATCCGGGATTGCCCACTAAGTGGACGAGCTTCGGGAAATGGGCGCGGATGAACTGAGTGCTTCCAGTGACCTTGTCGAACGACTCGAAGCATATATATTTCAGGATCCGGGCCATACGCACGGAATTGTCGTAGGTAGGGGGCACGAGGATGTAATCCATGCTCGTCTCGTTGTCTTCCCAGCGGTAGCGCAGCTCGATGTTGTAGGGTTTCACATAGTTGGCGTCGAGCCACCTGTCGAGGTCGTTCTGGGGAGTCTGTGAGTCCTTGATTACGCTGATGTTCAAGTCGATGTCATCTTCATGATGGCATGCGGTCAGGCTCGTGCCCAGGACGAACGAAGCCATGATCAATGATATGTATTTATTCATAAGAGCTGACGTTTAGCGGGTTGTGAAATCGGCGAGGGTGGGGAGCGGTGCCCATGTTGAATAGGAGGACGCAGTGGCGGCCTCGGGGCGTGGATTGGCAGCGAGTCCGGCAGCCTGTACCTCGAAGGGCAGCTGTATGGCCTGGCGCGGGTCGCGATAGTGCATCATGTCGGTGATCTCCATTGCATTGAGGGATGTGATGATCCTGCGGCGGTAGACGCAGATGCCATAGCGCTTGATGTCGAACCAGCGCATTCCTTCGTGAAGGAATTCCAGACGGCGGATGAGCAGCAGTGTCTGCACGAGGTTCTCCTTGTCGGAGTACTCGGTGAGAGTGGTCCACTCGGGGTTGAGGTGTTTGCGCGGACGCGGCACCATCGGGTCGTAGTAGTCGTAGGCCTCGGCCCATTTGCGGATGCTCGCGAGGGTGAGCGTATTGGGCACATCGATTCCGGCGTAGATGTAGTTCCAGTTCTCGTCGTATTGATATGTGTTGTATTTCACCGAGTCGGCAACGAAATTCTTGGTCCATACGTTGATGTCGGCGAGGGCCTTTTCGTACTGGTCGGTCAGGGCGTATGCTTCGGCACGGTTGAGCAGTGCCTCCTCGATCTTGAAAGCCACGGACAGGGTGCGGTAGTAGCCGGTGTGGGTGCTGGAGTTGGCTTCCTCAAAATAATAGGGTTGCTTCGGGAAGAGACATTTGTTCTGCACGGCGCTGTAGAACCAGTAGATGTTGAACAGCTCCTGCGACTGCATGGCCGAATTGTTGTCGGGCGCCCATGGGGTGAGGAAGAACTGCTCTGCCTGTGCGATGTAGCTGTTGTTGTTGAAACGGCTGCCGTATGAGTTGCCGCTGTAATAGTAGGGCTCCATCGAGTAGACCGGGATGAGCAGCAGGTTGGCCTGCTCGGAAGAGGATGTGTACTGAATGGAGCGGGGCTGCATGTCGTCGGTGGGCATGTTGCGCATGGCGTCGTAGTCGCGCATCAGCGAGGCGGGATTGTCGCCCAAGGCGAGGGAAGCGTAGTGTATGGCCTTGTCGAAATCCTGACGGAAGAGATAGAAGCGCGATGCGAAGGTGTAGGCTGCCTTTGAGTTGAAATGGTAGCGGGGCACGGTGAATATGGCGTCGCTCATGAGCGAGAGGCCTTCGAGCAGGTCCTTCTCTATCTTTTCGTAGTCTTCAGCCACGGTGCCCCGGTCGTATTTGGGATCAAGCGTGGTCTCCGGTTCGGTGGTGTAGGGAATGCCGGGATCGGTGGAGCTGTAGGTCTTGGAATAATGCAGACAGAAAAGGTTGGTGAGCATGAAATGGCAGTAGGCGCGGCACAGCAGGGCCTCGCCCTTGAGGGCTTTCAGCCTGTCGGTGGTGGCGCCTCCCATCTTTTCCATCGAGGCGAGGGCCTGGTTGGCGGCGGCGATGGCTCCATAATAGCCTTGCCATACCATTGTGGGGCTTTCGTTGTCCTGTTCGGTCACTTCTTTCCAGTTGAAGCACTGTTCGGAGAAACGGTCGTAGTTGCCGTTGGCGTCACCGTTGAGGTCGTCGGCGTTGTCAGAGGCAAGCTCGGTCATGCGCACGATGCTGATCTGAGGATAGGCCGAATTCAGCAAGGCCTCGATCTCGCTCTCCGTGTCTATCTCGATACGGCTGTCGGGTGTTGCGTCAAGAAAATCGTTGCACGATGTCATGGCGGCTGCCATGCACATGAGCGTGAAATATTTAGTTATTTTCATTGTCATCGGTTAGGAGTTGTTGCTAAGAATGATGCGGGTGTCAGAATCCCAGGCGCACTGTGAGTGTGAACTGCTTGGGCATGGGCGATGCCACACCGCCGGCATTGAAGAATTCGGGATCCATGCCGTTGAGCTTCTTGTCGGCGTAGATGAGGAAGAGGTTGGTGGCCTGGAACTTGAGGTTGATGTTCTGCATGTGAAGCGGCTTCACCAGTTTCTGGGGGAATGTGTAGTCGAGGGCTATTTCTTTCATTCGGATGAAATCGCCGCGGGCTATGCGCTCGGTGCAGTAGTTGTAGGCCTGGTAGGCTGTGGCGAGGTTGGGGTTCTGGAAATTCTGACGTTTTGAAGGTATCACCGGCACAGTGGTGAATTCTTCCTCGCCTGACGATGACCAACGGTTGTTGAACTCCCTGGGAGTGGCCACCATGTCGGAGTAGACGTTGGAGAACACGGGGTCGAGACGCACGACGTTGCCATACGAATATACCACGAATACGCTAAGCCTGAAGCCTTTGTAGCCGAAAACGTTCTCAAGCGAACCATAGTCGGTGGGATCGCTGGAACCTTCGAACTTGAGCCAGCTGAGGTCGGCGAACTCCTGGAAGTTGATGTCGTCCGTGGTGATCTTGCCGTCGCCTATGCTGTAGGTAGGCAGACCGTCGTAGGTGAGCTTGTTGAACGGTATGGAGAAGATCGAGCGCACGGGGAAGCCTTCGAGGGCGAAACCATTGCCGCGGACGAGGTCGATCATTCTTGAACGGTTCTTGAGATTGGTGACTTTCGATTTCTGGTGGGAGTAGAGGAATGTGGTGGTCCACAGGAAGTCGGAGGTCTGGATGTTGCGAGAGCTTACAGAGAGCTCGAAGCCTTTTGAGTCCATGTCGGCGATGTTGCCGAATTTGTCGATCTGTCCGCCGACGCCCTGCACGGTGATCGGGCCGATAAGGTCGAAATTCTTACGGTTGTAGTAGCTGGCTTCGAGGTTGAGACGGTTGTTGAAGAATCCGGCGTCGAGGGTGACGCTGAGCTCATGCTTCTTCTCGTAGGTCAGGTCGGAGTTGCCGAGCTCAGTGATGGTAAGGCTTGTCTCCTGGTCGGAGCCCACGGGTCGCCAGCCTACGAGACTGTTGATGATGGCGCTTGAATTGCTGATGCTGAACGGACCACGGTCGGCTGTGAGCGAGTAGGAACCCTTCAGGGTGAGGTGGGAGAATGTGGGGATGAGGTCGGCCCACCAACGCTCTTCGTGGGCGTTCCATGCGGCCGATACGTTCCATGTGGGTAGCCAGCGGCTCTTGCGTTCTTTGCCAAGGGTGTTGGTGCCTTCGTAGCGCAGGGTGCCGTTGACGATGTAGCGTCCGTCGTAGGAGTAGGTTGCATTGCCGAAGAATGCCGCCGTGCGCTCCAGTCCGTTGGAGAGTGTGTAGTAGTCAGAACCTTCCTGCTTCAGCTTGTCGAACATGCTTGAGCTGAAATTGCCGATTTTGCCGAAAGCGTATTCCACACCCCATGCTCTCATCCACGAACTGCTTCGCTCGACGGAATTTACCTCCATTCCTCCGAACAGGTTCATGATGTGCTTATTGTCGAAGGTGCGGTGGTACTGGGCTGTGGCCCTGAAGTCCCACGACGACATGCGGTAGTTGGTGACGTCGTAGATGCCGCCTTTCGGCAACACGCTGACGGGCACGGCGTAGGGGTCGGTGGGATCGGTCCACAGGTAGGGATTGAGGTCGCGGATGATGGTGTTGCCCATGGCGCGGTAGGCGTTGGCCTGATTGGAGTTCTCGGTGACGTTGTGCTCGGAGGTGGACGACGCTTTCTTCACGGCACCAAGCACCTGGATGTCGAGACCGGCAACCGGCTTGTAGGATAGGATGCCCTGGATGCGGAATTCGTTGGTGTTAAGATCAATATAATTGTTGTCAAGCTCGTGGAAGATGTTGAAGTCCGTGAAATTGCGGGTGTAGAACTCATTGGGGTCGAGCACCCTCGATGTGTTGAGCGAGTAGGAGTAGGGATTGATGTCGAATGCGCGTGTCACCTCGCCGTTCACCAGATTCACCTCCTGGTTGAGCGTTCCGGGGGCTTTCTGCTGGCGCGTGGATGCGTTGCCTATGAGCTGGAGCTTGATTTTGTTGGTGAAGTTGAACGAAGAGTTCACATTGAGTGTGTAGCGCTTCACATCGCTTTTCTTGTACCAGCCACCATCGTCCATCAAGCTCATCGACACATAGTGCTGGCTTTTCTCGGTGCCGGTGCTGATGCTCACCGAGTGGTTCTGCATGATGCTGTTGGAGAACAGTTGGTCGAACCAGTCGGTGTTTCTGTACTCCTGCTCACGAAGCCATTCGTTGCGTCCGGCATCGGTGTTGAGGACATCGCCGGAAGCAATGAGGCGGGCGAGCTTACCGTAGACACCGCTCTGGCTTGCATTGACCACGTCGGCGGGATTCATGTATCCCTTCTTCTGCAGTTCCTGGTACACCGACATCTGCTCCTGCGAGTTCATGATGTTGAAATTGTCGTAGCTGGGTTTCAGGCGCAGGGTGAATTCGCCGGTGTAGTTCACGTTGGTCTGTCCCACACGGCCTTTCTTGGTGTTGATCACGATTACGCCGCCCATAGCGCGGGCACCATAGATGGATGTGGCCGCACCGTCGCGCAGGATCTGGAAGCTCTCGATATCGTCGGCATTGAGGCCCGCTATCGCACTTGACAGGAGGGATTCGGCATTTCCCGAGGTGAGTTCGTCGGTGTTGACTTCCACGACGTTCTCCTGAATGACACCGTCGACGATCCACAGCGGCTGACTGCTGCCGTAGATTGAAGTGGCGCCACGCACCTGTATGCGTGGGGCCGTGCCGAACGTGCCCGTTACGTTCTGCACGCTTACACCGGCCGCGCGTCCTTCGAGCGAACGGCTTATGTCGGCTATACCGTCGATTTTCACATCGGAGGCGTCGAGGGTGGTAGTGGATCCTGTGAAGAGACGTTTGTCCATGGTCTGCATACCTGTCACCACCACATCGTTGAGGGTGTTGGCATCTTCACTCATAGTCACCTTCATGTTTTTCGGCGATGCCTTCATTGTGGCTTTCTTCATGCCTAAGAACATGAATTCCAGTGTCTGGTTCTGGCGGACATCCGGGATTCTGAATTTGCCGTCGATGTCGGTGGTGACTTTCTTAGCGGTGCCGAGAACGGATACGGTAACACCCATCAAGGGTTCGCCGTTGGTGTCGGTCACTGTGCCTTGAGCGGTGAATTGTCCCGACGCACTCGCGGCTGAGGTCTTTTCCTTGCCACTGCCGGTTTGCGCCATGACTGGAGCCAATGGGAGCGTAAATGCAGCCATGCAAAGAAAGACTCTTGGATAGAATAGATACTTTTTACCCATGCTATTGAATAGAATTTGTGATAGATGATATTCCTATTGGAAGAATGTGTTAAGCTATACCTTAAAAATCGATGCAAAGTTACATTTTTTAATTTAAAATATCAAAATTTTATCACAAATTGTTTGAAAAATCTGGATTTTGGTTACAAAAATATAGCTGAAAGATGTATAGGTGTTATTTTTGTACAGTAAGAGTATGTTTCTTTTAACGGATAGTAATAAGAACAGCTTAAAAAGTAAACACACTCTGAGAAGGAGGGCGGAAATTCCGCTGAATCGCCGGTATTTGGCATTAGGTTGCGATTTTTTAGAAAAAATTCGTAACTTTGCAACTGAACCGGATGTTATATAATAAAATATGAACCCGTTCGCCGCGCTATCGTCAGGATAGACGGCCCGTAAAAATGTAGATAGTTATGGAAACAACTCGTCAAGCTAAAATCTCTCGCCTCATACAGAAAGAGTTAAGCGAAATTTTTCGCCAACAGACGGCCAAGACCCATGGCACGATAATCACCGTGAGCACCGTGCGCGTGTCGCCCGACCTGTCAATTGCCAAGGTCTACCTGTCGGTATTCCCCTCAGAAAAGGCCGAGGAAACCCTCAAGAGCATCAATTCAAGTGCGCAGACCATCCGCTATGAATTGGCTTCCAAAGTGCGCTATCAGCTGAGAAAGACTCCCGCGCTGCAATTCTATGTAGACGACTCGCTGGATTACATCGAAAATATCGACAATCTGCTCAAATAGGGTGCTGGCCTGGAAAATTGCCTTGCGGTATCTTTTCTCAAAGAAATCGCATGGCGTGGTGAATATAATATCTGTGATATCCGTGGTGGGTGTGGCTGTGGCAGCCATGGCCATCACTGTCGTCATGTCGATATTCAACGGTTTTGCAGGGCTGGCGGCGTCGCAGCTCTCGGCTCTCGACCCTCAGGTAAAGGTTGTGCCCGCAGAGGGTAAGGTGATGTCCGACGGCGATTCGATTGCGTCGGTGCTGACTGAGCTGCCGGTGGTGGCCCAGGCGATGCCGGTGGTGGAGGAACGCGCTCTGGTGATGGCTGGCAATCTGCAGATGCCTGTGAGGATGAAGGGTGTGCCGGAAGGTTACGACCGGTTCTGCCGCATCGATTCGGTGATGGTCGACGGGCAATATATGGAGGATATCGGCGACATCGGCATGGCGCAGATAGGCTCGGGCGTGGCGATGAAGACCGGTGTGCGTGCCAACTACAATAATCAGATCTCCCTCTACGTGCCGCGAAGGGTGGGGAGGATAAATCCGGCCAATCCGGCGGCTTCGTTCATGGGCACGGAGATGGTGGTGAGCGGTGTGTTCCAGGTGGGACAGTCGGAATATGACTATGACCACATTTTCCTCAACATCGACCGGGCGCGGGAGTTGCTTCAGTACTCCACCGAGGCCACGGCAATGGAGATAGCGCTTGCCGACGGCGCCGATGAGAGCACGGCGGTGAAGGAGATAGCGGCTGCCGTGGGACCGGAATTCAAGGTGCTCACACGCATTCAGCAGCAGGAGGAGGCTTTCAGGATGATTGAGATTGAGAAATGGGTGACTTTCCTGATGCTGGCTTTCATCCTGGTGATAGCGTCGTTCAATATCATATCCACACTTTCTCTTCTTGTAATCGAGAAGCGCGACAATATGGCCACGATGCGCGCCATGGGTGCCCCACGTTCCTTGGTGCGCCGGATATTCATGATACAGGGCTGGCTGATAAGTGTATGTGGTGGTGTCCTTGGCATCGTGGCTGGCACTTTGATGTCGCTTGCCCAGCAGCATTTCGGATTCATAAAGCTCTCGGGTGACCCCTCCAACCTCACCGTGGACTCTTATCCCGTACATGTCGAGGCCTCAGACTTGCTTATGATATTCATCGTGGTGATGGTGGTGGGCCTACTCACCTCACAAGTCACAAGAATAAGTTATAGGTAATAGTGAATAGTGAATAAGTACCATCCGGGTTCCGACTTCTCACCATTCACTCTTCACTATCACTTATCCAATCTCCACTTATTCACTATTCACTATTACTTATTACATAAAAAATGCAGACTGTACTTTTTCACGACACAATTTTTGGTCCTATCCATTCACGCCGGCTCGGCACATCGTTAGGGGTGAATCTTATGCCCGACGATGGCAAGATATGTTCTTTCGACTGCCTCTATTGCGAGGCCGGTTATAATGCACAAGGCACCGGCTCCACCGGAATGGCTACGTTGGATAAGGTGAGCTCCGATCTGCGGAGAAAGTTGTCCGAGATGAAAGCTCAGGGTGAACGTCTCGATGTGATCACCTTCTCTGGAAATGGAGAACCTACGGTGAATCCGCAGTTTCCGGAGATCATCGCTGAGGTGGCTAAGTTGCGTGATGAGTATTTTCCGGATGTGAAGATAAGTGTGCTCACCAATTCCACGATGGTGCATCGTCGGGCAGTGGCGGAGGCGCTGAAGAAATATGCCGACAATAATATCCTGAAACTCGACAGTGCGGTGGAAACCACGATGCGGATGCTTGACCGTCCTGCCAATCCCGCCTTTACGGTGGAGAGCGTGACGGAGGAGCTGAAGCAGTTTGCCGGAACGGGGATCATACAGACGATGTTCACACGCGGAGAGCACGACGGCGAGAGGGTTGACAATACCACGGATGCCGAAGTTGAGGCGTTGATCGAGGCCTACCGCAAGATCCGTCCGGCCGAGGTGATGATTTATTCCATCGACCGCCTCACTCCTGAGCAATCCTTAGAGAAGGTGCCCCGCGCCGAGCTCGACGACATCGCCCGACGTATCACTGCCGCCACAGGCATTCCCGTGCAGGTAGCGTAATGTGAGCGATAGGTGATAGTGAATAGTGAATAAGTGATAGTGAATGGATAGGGAGGTGATACGGGCGCGGGCTCTGGAGCTTGGGGCGTTTGCCTGTGGTTTCGCTGCCGTGGAGGAGGTGGATGCTTCAGCACGTGAGAGGTATGATGCCTGGATAGCGGCGGGAAAACATGGCGGGATGCAATATTGTGAGAAATACCGGGAGCAACGTCTCAATCCTGAGATGTTGCTCCCCGGGGCAAGGACTGTGATATGTTGTGCCTTCAATTATTATCATCCGGCTCCCGATTTGCCAATGGCGGGGATGATTGCAAGGTATGCCTGGGGGAAGGATTACCATTATGCCGTGAAGCTTCGACTCGCAAAGCTCGGTGAATTCGTGACCTCTACATTCGGAGGGGAGTGCCGTGCATTGGTCGACACTGCTCCCATGCGCGAGAGATATTGGGCGCAGAAGGCGGGTATTGGATTCGTGGGTATCAATAACCAGTTGATAGTGCGCGGGGCCGGATCGTATTTCTTTTTGGGTGAATTGTTGTGGACGGGGGATATCGAACCTGATGATCCTTCTACTGAAGCGTGCCGTGGCTGTATGGCCTGCGTAAGGGCTTGTCCCGGCAATGCCCTCGATGGCAAGGGTGGTTGCGATGCTTCCAGGTGTGTATCTTATCTCACTATCGAACACCGTGGCGATCTACCCGAAAATACTGACCTGCATGGAAACATATATGGATGCGATGTGTGTCAGTCGGTGTGTCCGCACAATGCCGCTCATCCCGTGTCGCTCTTGCCGGAGTATGAGCCGGATCCGGCAATACTGTCACTTTCCCCACAAGAGATAGCCGGCATGACGCCTTCGCATTACAAACGTCTGGTGGCCCACAGTGCCATGCGCCGCGTCCCACTACCACAGCTGAAACGGAATCTATCAATTATAAATTAAAAATTAAAAATGAAAAATTAAAAATTGCCATCCGGATGGAGATTTTTCATTTTTCATTTTTAATTTTTCATTGCTCACATATCGAGTGGAAGGAACTCGTAGCCTTGGTCCAGGAGCCAGCGGATGGCGTCGGGGAGCACCTGATGCATGTTTTTCCATGCCTTCAGGGAGTCGTGGAACACGATGATCGAGCCCGTGCGGGCGTAACGCTTCACATTCGTCAACACCTGTTCCGGGGTGAGACGGTTGTTGTAGTCGCGTGTCACCAGGTCGTACATCACGATGTTGAAATGCCGCTTGATGGCGCGGGCCTGTCCCCAGCGCATGATGCCGTGGGGCGGACGGAATAGGCAACTGTCGATAAGCTCATCGGCCTCGCGTATGTCGCGGAGATACGTCACGCCCCTCACCTTCATGCCCTGCAGATGATGCATCGTGTGGTTGCCGTAGCTGTGTCCACGGCGGCGAACCTCCTCAAGAAGCTCGGGATGGCGGCGCACATTGTCGCCCACCATGAAGAAGGTGGCCTTGATGCCAAAACTGTCGAGCACATCGAGCACCCATGGCGTGACCTCGGGGATGGGACCGTCGTCGAAAGTGAGGTAGACCACTTTCCTTCCACGCCTTTTAATACGCCAAACCGCCTCCGGGAAGAGGAGGCGGTAGAGCAATGGTGGTTGTTCAATCCACATATTATCTTAGATAAGTGGCATACGGGTTGAGCATCAGCACAGCGTTGGGGTCAAGACCATATTTCTGCATCACCTCGTTGGTGATCTTCATCTGGTCGATGCCGACGGCCTTGTGGATATTGGCCAGTTCGGCACCCTGGGCGATGTCCGGACCGAACACGTCCTCCATCTCGAAGATCTTGTCCGTGCCTTCCCCCATGAGATAGAGCATAGGGTATGTCACAATACGCATCTCCGGCGAAACCATCTCTTTCATGTCCTCGATGACCTCTGCGTTGGCCTCCGGATTCTTGCCCAACTCGCGGGCGAGAGCCACATAGTTCTTGAATCCGATGAACATCGGCAGATAATAGCGTGCCATGGTACCGGTGTAGCCCAAATTGCTCAGAGCTGTGGGGCTTAGCGTCAGGGCGTAGCGCGCAAGCTGGGCGTTGCGGTCGATGGCTTTGTCGATCAGACGCTCGGCGTGGGCCAGGTCGTCGGGATTACCTGTGTTGTTGAACAACTCCAGATAGTCGATCACGGTGAGCACCTCTGTCGAGCCATCGTAGGGAGCCACATAGTCGGGCAGCTTCTCTTCCATGAGGTTGAGCAGATAGCGTGCCATGTCGTTGCGTGTCGAGGGCACGGGCAGGGAGTTGTCCTTAGCCCATTTCACAGCAAAGTCGGTGGCGGGGAGATCGCCGTGCATCATAAGGTCCTCGGCAGTCTGTATCATCGAATTGCGGGTGGATGCCACCATGCGGCGCACAGTCTCGTCGAGATAGAGATTCTTGTTGTAGCGGGTGTCGTCGAGTCCGCCCCAGCGGAATTTCGACACCATGTTCTCGTAAGCCTTGTCGGCGAGGGGCGATGCCGGTGCGTTCTCGAACGGAGTCACCTGATAGGCCATACCCGTAAGTCCGAAATACGGACGCAGGTTGAGGTAGAACGATTCGGGCACTGTGGTGGCGAAATATACCGGTCGCTTGAATCCGTCGGCGATGGAGTTGGCCACGATGTCGAAGCTCAGCAACTTGCTGAGTGTCACCCCTCCGCCGGAGAGACCATCCATCAAGATATCGTTGATGTAAGGTATCTTGGTGATGGAGTCGGTGGAATTGGGATTGAGCTTGAAGGCTTCGTACACCTGTGCGGAATCCACGGGCGAGTACATGTACTGCGTGTGGAGCGCCTTGATAGGCTGGTTTCCGTAGGTGAACGCAGGAATGTCGTAGAATTGCTTCAGTCCGTCGAGAGCCACCACTGCTGAGTCCACATCGTTGTCGACGAGTGAATAGGCCAGGCGGTCGTAGGCGTAATCGGTGGGACGGGCTGTGAATTTCACGGCCTCGG
>CAYZPI010000081.1:0-15363 GCA_964480085.1 uncultured Bacteroides sp.
ATATGTACAACTTTTTCATTATAAATATTTTAGAAATTTAATTCAACCAACGGGTATATTTTAATGTTTATTCATCATGATAACAATTGTATGCCATTCATAAAAGCTTTCACCATGAAACGAATCCACATCCTGAGCCTGCTGCTCCTATGCATCGCCCTACCGATTACCGCACAAGAACTCCGTTCCCACTCTATGGTTGATCAACAGAAAGATTCTCTGCTCAATGATCATAAGATAATCTTTATTGACGGGAAACCCGAAACCATATCAGAGGCATACAAGGACTCGATACGCAGCCTGATAGAAACCTTCTTCTATGACCAGTTCACCAGCTTTTCCGATCCGGCCGCTCCTTATTTCCTGTTCATGAGCCGCGATGCCAATCTGTCGATGGGAATAGGCGGATGCGTGAACGTGAGAGGATGGTACGACATGAACGCGCCCATTCCGGGCAACTATTTTGCACCCTATCAGATACCGATGGTGAAGGATCCTGCCGACAACTCCAAGATAGGAGGTACTCCGGCGTTTTCGACACTGTTCTTCCGCGTGATAGGACGCAACAAGTCGCTCGGTGAATATCAGCTGTACATCGAAGCCAATTTCCAGGGCAACGACCACAATGATTTCCTCCTGAAAAGGGCATACGCACAGATTGAGAAAGTCACCATGGGTTATACTGTCTCCACCTTCTCCGACCCTGCCGCCGTGCCTCCTATGGTGGATGCTTGCGGTCCGTCCACAAAGATTGAGCCCGTCAACCTGCTCGTGAGATGGATGAACACCTACAGGCACAGATGGACAGTGGCAGCTTCCGTGGAAAATCCTGTCCGCACGGCGGTGTCCACCATCGAAGGCAAAATCGGAACCGCAAGCCAAAATATACCTGATGTGGCCACATTCCTGCAATATTCCTGGGGCAGGAGCGAGCATGTACGTCTCGCCGGATTGTTGAGGTCGCTGACCTACAAGGATATCCCCACAAACACACGCCACCACAAAGCCGGCTGGGGAATGCAGCTGTCGAGCGTGATGCATCCGCTGTATCCTCTCACCGTATACGCCACGTTCAACTGCGGCAAGGGATACGAGAACACTGTGAACGACCTCATGAATGGGAACTACGACCTCATCCCCGACTTGAATGGCGATGGCATGTACGCGCCATTCGGAATGGGTTGGTGCCTGGGCCTGCAGTACAATTTCCGGCCTAACATATTCGCATCGGTATCTTACTCCGACAGCAGATATTTCCCCAAATCTCCACGTCAGGCTTCGGAATACCGTTTCGGAAATATCTTGACGACCAATGTATTCTGGAACCTCACACCACGCATCCAGGCAGGGCTGGAGTTCGACACAGGCGTAAGGCGCAACTGGGACGGAGAGCAACGACGTTCCGACCGCCTTGCCGTGATGGCACAGTTCTCCTTCTGATTTTCAGCCAAAAATTCTCCAGAGATGTCAATTCCTGATTACCAGTCCACAATGTCGATGGCATTCCCCGTAAGCGAGATAGGGGAAGATCTATGCCTGAAAGAGATATGTATGTTTCTCTCGGAATATTCGGCATGGTTACTCGGAAGCGGTGCCACGTCGATACGCCTCGAAAGAAATGTCAGACGCATGGCGGAATCGTTGGGATGCAGGGCGGAAATGACGATATTGCCCCGACATATCCACATGACCGTATTCCTTCCCGACCAATCCGACAGCTATACCTACATCATAGCAACACATCCTATGCCGATCAGTTTCGAGATCAACACTTTGCTCAGCCGCCTGAGCTGGAGCATGGCTGATGACCATATCAGTTTTCAGGAAGCAAAGACGCGGTTCAGGCAGATCATAAAGACCCCTCCTGCCAACAAATATCTCGTACTCCTCCTCGCCGCGTTCGCCAACGCCGCATTCTGCCGGCTCTTCACCGGCGACTGGGCCGCTGTAGGCGTGGTGTTCATTTCCACCCTCGTCGGATTCTTCCTGCGGCAAATCCTTACAGCACATAAGATGGATGTCAGGCTCGTGTTCATAATCTGCGCGTTCATATCCTCTGTCCTGGCGAGCACGGCTACCCTCTTCAGTTTCGGTCACACACCCGACATAGCCGTCGGTACAAGTGTGCTCTATCTCGTGCCCGGCATTCCTTTCCTCAATTCGTTCAGCGACATGCTCAACGGCCACTATATATGCGCGTTCGGGAGATTGGTTCATGCCGTGGTGCTTACGTGCTGTCTGTCGCTGGGCCTGTGCGGCGGTATGTTGTTGATGGATTTAAGCATGTTTTAACGATGATACTCCAGGTTCTACAAGACGCACTGTTTGCAGCCATTGCGGCCATCGGTTTTGCAGCGATAAGCAATCCTCCAAAGAAAGCCTACCTTTTGTGCGCCATAATCGCTGCCACAGGACACGCGTCACGTTATCTTTTGATGAATTCCTCGTTCCTCGGGCTGCACATAGTGGCGGCAAGTACGGTGGCGGCTTTCATCGTCGGCATCCTTGCCGTGCTGTTGTCGCCCGGCGGAAAGATGCCTGCGGAGACCTGCCTCTTTCCATCCCTGTTGCCCATGATTCCGGGCATATACGCCTACAAGGCCTTCGGCGGCCTCATGTTATGCCTCATTCATGGAGGCGAGGTGGAATTCGAGCACTACTTCTTCCTTTTCGCAAGCAACGGCCTCACATGCCTCTTCATCCTCCTCGGGATGGTGGTGGGAGGCACTCTCCCCATCTTCCTCTTCAAGAACATATCCTTCCAGGCCACAAGGTGACAGGGAAAAATGAATAATGTAAGTTACCACTCAGGGATTTGTAGATGTACCGAAAAATCCACTCGAAACCTGACAAAATCTTATCAAAAAAATGAGTTTGAAAAACTTCTTAGTTTTTCTACACCTATCTATTGAGCCTCTCAAACATTTTCGCTATACATTGCATTAGCTCTTGGACTCTGCGATCAGCGTATTGCCATCCTATATTTGCGAATGTCGTGATAAAGTATTACTTTTGCAGTAAAGAATATAAGCATGGAGGCAGGAATATTTTACCCAGTGGGCCAGCAAAACTTCCGGGAACTCCGGGAGGATAAATGCGTGTATGTCGACAAGACCCATTATATTGCGAAGATAGTGGAGTCAAAGCAGCGCTATTGGTTTCTGTCGCGTCCACGTCGCTTCGGGAAGAGCCTCTTCCTCTCCACGCTTGAGTATTTCTACAAAGGAGAGCGCGAGCTCTTCAAGAGTCTGTTCATCGACACCATCGACTATGACTGGGAGCCACATCCTGTGCTGCATTTGGATCTCAATGTAGAGAAATATATGGAACATGGGATGCTGGACGGAGTTCTTGATAGAAATTTCAGGGATTGGGAGGAGGAATATGAGATAAATGTCAAGGATCGAGATTTTTCCCAAAGATTCAGCACCATCATAAAGGGTGCACATGAGAAGACAGGGCGGAAGGTAGTGATCCTTGTAGATGAGTATGACAAGCCGCTTGTAAGCAACCTCAACCATGACAACAACTACGAGCACTATCGTGCGAAACTTGCCTCCATATACTCAAATTTCAAAAGTTCGGCGGAACACATACAGCTTGTCTTCCTGACGGGAGTGGGACGCTTCAGTAAGTTGAGCATCTTCTCCGACCTCAATAATCTCAATGACATCACTTTCGACAGCGACTTTGCCGACATCTGTGGAATCACGGAAAAGGAATTGATGGAAAATTTCCGTTCAGGTATCGAAACATTTGCCGAGGATAACGGTATTACATACCAAGAAGCCTGTGGTGAACTGAAGGACAACTATGACGGATATAGGTTTGCCAAGAAGGGAAGCGACATATACAATCCCTGGTCAGTATTAAATTGTCTTTCAAAAAGAGAGATCTCAAATTACTGGGGACAGACCGGCAGACCATCTTTGATAGCAGAGGCTATGCACCGTTTTGACGAGGACATAGAGAGTCTTCTCAACACGAAGTGTGATGAGGCCATCCTGCAGGGATTCGATCTTAGAAGTTCCTCCCCTCTTGCGATGCTCTTCCAGACCGGATACCTGACCATAAAGGACTATGACAGGGTGACGCAGCTTTATACGCTCGGAGTACCGAACCGTGAGGTGACCGACAGCCTGTTCAAGGAGTTGCTCCCATTCTATGTCAAGGTAAAGAGAGGAGGCGACTCAGAAACCATAGTCAGGAACATCGTTAACAGTATTCTTCTCGGTCAACCGGAGAAACTGGTGAAAAACCTGGACATATTCTTCGCCGGCATACCCTATGACATGAAGATGGACAGCGAGAACAACATCCACACTGCCATCTACATCCTTTTGACATTGATCGGTATTAAGGCAGAGACAGAGGCCCGCATATCAGATGGAAGAATTGATCTTGTTGTGAAGACCTCGAGATATATCTATATAATCGAACTTAAGTTTGACAGGACATCACAGGAAGCTATCGAACAGATCAAGGAGAAAGGATACGCCCTGCCATACAGCAACGACCCTCGACACATCTTTCTTATCGGTCTGAACTTCTCATCCAACACCCGCCATCTTGATACGCCGGTTATCTTACAATAAACACTTGTACACGTCTGATTATGTCCGTGTCGGGTGGATAAGAAAGGCTCCATAAGGAAATTTCCCTATGGAGCCTTTCTTATGTTTCGGATGATTTACCGTTTCACTTTACAATCAGCTTCTCTACTTTGCGTAGGCCGGCTGGATTCTCGCTTACTATGATGTTGAGACCGGATACAGGTGCCGTGAGGCGGATTCCGTTGATGTCATATATCGCCACGATTTCGTAATCGTCAGCGGCGTCAATGTCAGTCACGCCTTCAGTGCCGTTCAGTCCTACGGGACTAAGGCCACCGAACTCATTCACTGCGCGGACTACGTAATCCTTAGGATCTGACGAAGCGGTGAAATTTGTATCGGTAGTGAAGCCCACCACCTCGTCGCCATCGGTGATGACGTAGCAAATTGCATAAGGCACAGCCTCCCATGTGAGGTCATTTCCATTTACATGTACATCCGGAGCCTCGCAAGCCTCGGTCATTATGGCAGGATTCCACTCGTCGTTGCCACCAAGCACATTGCTGAGGGTATACTGGGCGGCCTCTTCGTCGGTCAGGAAATTCTTGGCCTTGCCATATACCTTCTCGCCATTCACCTCTATCCAATATGTATCGCGGCGCTGGCTCAGGTCGAGCAGATTGCCATTGGCATCATAGGTGTTCCAGTCGGCCCATATGGCGGGAAGCCCTCCCATGTGGTCATACCAGCCGGCGGCAGGGATGGTGACCTCGGCACATGTATTGAGGAATACGGTCTTCGGGCTGTTGTGCCACGGACGGCCGAGCCATACGGATGTCTTGGAAGGATCGCCTGGGGCGGTGATCTTGCAGTCGCGGAACACATATCCCCATTTCACGTCGTCGGCATGTGAGGGAGCCACGATATACCCGCCGGATTCGCGGGTGATGTAGAGGATGGTGTTCTCAATGTAGATGTCGCCGCTGTTGTATATGAAATCCACCGCACCCTCGATGAATGAATTGTTCACATACACTCTGTTGGCAGATTTGCTAGGGGTGATCCATGTATCCTGGTATGATAGCATCGCCACATTGTTGAACACGGCGCGGTCACAATCGGTATTTACCGCCAGAGCCTGCGGACCATTCTTCATCTGATGGCCGTAGGAGTTCTCGAATGTGATGTTCTCAAAGAAGCAGTTGGCTGAATGAACGACCAAGGTGGCCCCCACGCTCACATGGACAGCATTGTCGCCGCCCGACAGACGGTCGTCGCATACCACAGTCTTGTCGCGGTCCTGACCGATGATGTGGATGAAAGGCTTGTTGGCGGGAATGTCGATATGCTCCTTGTAGCGTCCGTTCTCCACAAAAATAAGCCATGGCGAGATCCTGCCTGCGGGGGCGGCGTCGATGGCAGCCTGAAGCGACACGTAATCACCGGTGCCGTCGATATCCACCACAGCGTCATAAAGACGCGGCTCAGGCACATTGCGTGTCATCGTGGTGAATGTCAGGTCGAGTGCCGCGGCCTTATTGCCGCTGCGGTCGACAACAGCACCCTCCGGCATGTTGAAGGTGTACTTTGTAGCATAGTCCAGACCACTATACTTGAATATCACCACCTTGCCGGCCACACTTGCCTCCAGCTCCTTGCCATTGAGGGTAGCCTTGGACTCTCCGAGCTGAATCTTCTCGTCGAAAGTGAGCACCACCGAGCCATTGACCGACGCCCCTTCACTGCCCTCTTCAGGGATCGAAGTCACAAGCACGGGAGCTGTCGTGTCATCAGAAGCGTCGGCAGCAGCCAGAACATATACGTCTGTAATAGCCAATCCGTCATAATCGGTCTCATTGCCATGCAGTGGTGCGTCAAAGTCCGGATACCATCTCACATAGACGCGGCTTGCACCATCGGCGGCCGCCGGAAGGTCAAACTCCGCATCTGTCCATGTGCGGTTGCCGGGCATCATCTCGCCGATGGTCTCATAATTTTCACCGTCGAGACTATATTGTACGAAGAAGCGGGCGTATGTGTTGTAGGTGCAGCTCAGTGAAGATGCTATCTTCAGATTGCTGTAACCGGCTGCGCTGAATGATGCCTCGAAGAAATATTTGTCGCTGCGCAGCTTCCATATACGTGCCGCATAGCGGTCGTTCTCAGCGCCACGGCTCTCTCCACGGCTCAACCAGGATGTGCTCTGTCCATTTTCATTGTGAAGACTCATCATGCCGGCATTGTCGCTCTCAGCCTTGAAATCGGCGTGACGGTCGCTTGACGGGTCATCGTAATGGAAATCCCAACCTACGATATAGTCCTCGGCGGCATAGTGTGCCTTCACCGTCTTTGCCCCGTCCATCACCAGATTCCTGGTCACGGCAGTGGAATTGTCCTCCCAGTTGGTGAATGTAAGGATACGGTTGCTTGCAGCGGTCAGCCTCACTTCAGTGCCGGCTTCATAGCGGCGTACGCCGTCTACCATCTCTCCTTCGGGTTCGACAGCTATCATGTAGCCGTTGGCTCCTCCATCTATTGTCAGTTCAAGAGGATAAGTGGTCAGCGTATCATATTCCGCCACAATATCAAGATCCTCCGAAGCGATGAAAGAATAAGGATTGTCGGTGGAGATCACGTTGCCGTCAACACTCCAGTCGATGAAGCGGTATCCGAAATTCTCCGTAGCAAGGAGAGTCACCTCCTGTCCCTGCTCAATCTTGGAGGAATTTGGAGTGCGTGTCACCGTTCCGGCCTCGGGTAGCGAAGGCGAGGCTGTGATCGTATATGTCGGTACCTCCATTTCCTGACCGGAAATCTCACCCTCGATCTTCACACTGTGGATTGTCAGGGTCTTCGTATTGCCCAGTCCCTTGATGGCGATGCGGAAGGTCATGGTGTTGTTGTACACCACCACTCCATTGATGTCGTATTCGCATAATGTCTGCTTGGGTTCGGTATTGTTCCTTACAGGCTGTATGTCCGTGGCGAGAATATCGGTATGGTCGCCCACCTGCAGCGAAGTCTGCACCTTACCGCCGTCCGTACCGTTACGGGTCACATAGAAACTGATGTTCTTAGGCTGGAAAGTGAGGCCGGCTTTCGGACGCAAGGAGAATGCGATGGAAGCATCGTCGGTATATTCGCTTTGGTTGTTGTTGACAGGCTGATACATTGTGCCGGTGACATTTACAGGCTTGCCTGTTCCTGTCACCACCAGGTCCTTACCTACAGAATAGGAAGTGAACGAGAAAGCCGTGCTTGATGTCTCGGCCGTCGCGGGATTGTTCACGCCCTTGTCAAGAGGCCATGCCAGGGAAACGGCTGTCGACAGGTTGGCCACATATCCTTCAATCGTGATATCCGAAAGGCAGATTGTGGCGTTTTGCTGTGCCTCTGTGGTCCAGGGATAGACGCGCATCAGCAATGTCTGGCCTTCGGTGAGGTTGAGCATCAGGTCGGTGGACACATGGTTCATCTCGCCGGACTTCATTTCAAGGGGCGAATAGAACGTGACAGGATTGCCAAAGCCATCCTCGACCGACCAGCTCACATGGCACTGCATTCCGCCGGTATCCATTCCGCCGACATTCAGGGCGAGGTTATTGACGGTCAGTATCTTTCCTTCGGGCACCTTTACCCCGAACTCCGCATAGCGCGTGGGCGACTCGTCGATGTCGCCGGCCGGCCATCCTGCTGCCGGAGCGAGCCTCAAGCCATTGTCGTAGCCCTTAACCTCCAGACCCATGAGATTCATCTCCACGGGCGACACATCGCCGGACACATTGCAACCGGCATTTTCGGCGAGAGACCACAGGAGGGAGACGGCACCTGTGCCGGGAATCGGCAGTCCTTCGGCTGTGAGATCCAAAGATGTGGCGGCATCCGTAGCCGTGACAGTCAATGTGCCGCCCACTTCACCCACCTCATCTATCGAAGCGCGCGCATAGAAGGTGTCGATAAGTGTTCCGCCTTCGTACGACAGTGATACCGAGGATGTCCAGTCCGACTTGTTGAGCGAGAGCTCGAATCCGTCGGTCACCGTCACCGTCACACTGCCATTTTCCGGGGCAAGACCGAATCCGGTCACGGTGAATTCCTTTGTAAGTATATTGCCCACGTATGCCGATCCGAAATCGCCATCGCTTGTGAAATTGATGGCGGCATCCCCCAGGGATATGTATTCTGACAGGATATCCTTCTGCTGCATAAGGGCAGCGGCACGGCGGGCGATCAGAGCCGCACCGGCAGTGCTAAGGTGAGTCGAACCCGCTCCGTCCGAGAGGATATCGTGGCAACGCGCATCGCCGTACATCAGGAAAAGCTCGCGAGTGTCCTGTGTCATGTCTATATAATCCACATCTTTCTCGCCGGCAAGCTTGATCATCTGATATGAATAGTCCATTGTGTGGTCGTCGGCCGGCACGCTATGTCCGGATGTGGGTCCGTCAGGAGTCAATATGCTGAAACTGTCGCCAAGGTCATGGCGTCCGTTACGGCGTATGTCGCCATTGGCAAAATACATACGGCAGATCGGAGTGGCAAAGATCGGAGTGGCTCCCAGCTCACGCACTTCATCGGCAAGCTGTGAGAATGTGTTCACAAACGACCCGGTGGGCACAGAGCCACGCAAATCCACTGCGGCGGCCGCCTGTTTGTCGCCTATCGATTCATAGTAAGCCTTGAGCTCACGCCCATCCATGCCGCCGTTTTTCTCATCATTGTGGCCGAACTGCATCAGCACATAGTCGCCCGGCTGTAGCTTTGCCTTGATTGCGGGCCAGTAGCCTGCGCTGTAGTAGAAATTCTGCACATCCATGCCACCTTTCCCGTAATTGACCACATCAATGTCGGAAGTGAAGAATGTGCCGAAATACTGCCCCCAGCCTCTGGTAGGGGTGGAGCCGTCGGTGGCGTAATTGGCCATTGTGCTGTCGCCGCATATATAAAGCGTCGGCTTGGCAAGCATGCCTCCCAGAGGGTATGCAGCCATCGCAACCGCCACCATCGCCTTGGTTAGTTTTCTCATGTTTCGGTTAGATATTAGTTGATTTGGTTGATTTTGTTGCACAAATTTACTAATAAGCAATCATTTTTCAATATCAAAAAATGTAAAAAGCCACCCAATGTCAGAAAATTCACCTTTTCCATTTAAAATTTGCCCCTGCAGCTTTCGCTTCTTCCTGCGGTATTCCGACCCGGTGCCATGCTGCGATGTTTTGCGGGATATTTGCGAATATCCCGCATTTTGACTACTTTTGCAACGCTCAAGCAAAAAGGGCTTACGGAAAAGGAAAAAATCATATTTGCCGGTTTTAAACCATACACGATGAAAAAATTACCGTCACTCATACTCCTCATCCTGGGAATTGCCGCTGGAATTGTCGTAGCGCAAAGCGATGCCGCCCAGCAGAAGGCTCCCACTTTCGACGATGCCATAGCCATCATAAAGAAATACGAAAGTCTGTCCGGGGCAAGCCATTGGCCCTTCGTGGGGTACGGGCATAAAGTGATGCCGGGCGAGAAATTCACAAAGGGAAAGGCCCTGACTGCCGCTGAAGCCGATGCTCTCGTGAGGGCCGATTATGCGAAACTTTGTGCCAAATACCGGTCGTTCGGTGCCGACAGCCTGCTTCTTGCCGCCCTTGCCTACAACTGCGGTCCGGGCGTGGTGGCAAAATCAAGCGTACTGTCGAAACTTAAGGCCGGCGACAGGAACATCGAGACTGCTTACATTGCCCATAGCAAATACAGGGGCAAACAGCTTTCCCAGCTCAAACGCCGCCGGCAAGAGGAGCTTGCCACCCTTTTCGTAAAGAATCCGGTAACTACCAAAAAAGACACGGCGGTCGTGACGGAAATTGAAGTAGTGGAAGAAAATATCGACAAGATCAACCGCACCCTTGCCGACGAGCACAAAACCCTGACAGAAAACACCGACTCTCTCGCACACTGAACACATAAATGAAAAACACCCACTTGAAAATTCATGAATAAGATGAAAAAAATATTCAGCAAAGTATCGATTTCTAAGATTGCCACACTCGGCCTGCTGCTGGCCACATCCATCTCCCTGCAGTCCTGCAAGGCCAATGAGCATAATGATGACACCACTGCCGGCATCGCCGGAGCACGTCCGGACGAGGCATTGACCAAGCTCGCCCAAGCCCTTGCCGAAGGCGATGCCCCCGGATTTGCATCCCTATGCGTCTACCCCATCATACGCCCCTACCCTTTGAAGGATATCGAGGATTCGGTGGCGATGGTGGATTATTTCCCGATTCTTGTGGATGAGCCGCTACGCTCGATGTTCAGGGATTCGCGTCCCGATGATTGGGAGAGCTATGGCTGGAGAGGCTGGAGCATTGCCGGCTCGAATCCTTTGTGGTTCGATGAGGGGGTACAGACGATCGAATATCTGTCGCCAGCCGAGGCTGGATTGCAGAGGATTTTAGCACGAGAGGAGCTTATGTCGCTGGCTCCGCAGTTCAGGGATGGCTGGACCCCGGTGATGACCCTTGTTGAGATTGACGGCGACAGGGTGTTCAGAATCGACTCGAAAGCAGAGACATTCCGCTTGATGGGCTTCGACAGAGTGGACAACATCAGTGAAATCCCTGCAATGTTGCTGTTAGGCAGGGTAGAGACAGAAGGCTCCGCCGGGCTGCAACACTACACCTTCACCGGCGCATCGGGCATGGAGGCAGAGTTCATGCCCGATGCGCCCGACCCCGCCATATCCCTTAAGCACCCGCAGTCAGACGGCATAGACGCATGCCCGGTGCGCCCCGCTTACTGGCGCGACATCATCAAAAAATGATTGTTCGATACCATAGGCTAACCCCGTAACGAACTAAAGCCTTACCGCAAAGCAGGTGCGGGGGCGCGAGGATAAGGTGAGCGTACCGCCGAGATGGGTGACGATGCGTAGCGACAGGCTCAGACCGATGCCGCTGCCCTCCGGGCGTGTGGTGAAGAATGGAGTGAATATCTGTCGGGCAATTTCATCGGGAATGAGTTCACCATCGTTGGAAATCCGTATCTCCACCGTTTCATCAGCCTTTACACTCGCCTCGATGGATATGAAGGAAGGGGCAGCCTCGGCGGCATTCTTAACGATATTGAGTATCACCTGACTCAGCAACGCCTCGTCGGTATAGACCATCATGTCGGGAGGGAACACGGAAAGACGGATGCATATACCGGAAGACCTGACATATTCCTCCGCCATCCTCACACATTTTTCCAGAAAGGGCTTGACATACATCACCCTCATCTGCGGCTGCGGCAACACACTGAACTTGCGGAAATTCTTCACGAAAAGCATCAGCGACCGGCTGCTTGACGAAATGGTGGCGAACGCCTCGGCCTCTTCATCATCGGTGGCCTTGCCGCTCATTGTCTCCGCTATCGACTGTATGGGGGTGAGCGAATTCATTATCTCGTGGGTGAGCACGCGGGTGAGCTTCTCCCAAGATTCCACTTCGGCAGTCTGCACGGGCCGGCGTAGGTCGCTTATGGTGTATACGGTGAATGAGCTGCCATTAAGGTTCATCTCGGTTTTATTAATCAACAGTCCGGAATAGTCCTGACGTATCATCTGGCACACATTTGTAAGGGCTGGACGTTCGAGCAGCCGCAGAGCGGCATCATTATGATGACGCACATCACCCGCGGTGTCCGCCACGACGATTCCGATATCCATGAGGTTGATGGCCCAGGCCAGAAAAGCCTCGTTCTGCGAGGCCTGCGAGTTGAGGCGTTCGAGGTGCGCTACTATGCGGTTGAGCATACGGTTGGTGTCGACTTCATCTCGCCCTACGCCTTCGGTAGGAAACTTATAAGAAAAATCCTCACTCAAGGTGGCCTCGATGATGTATCGCACCCTGCGGTTCAGGCGTTGTACACCTTGGGTGAGCATGTATCCGCAACAGATGGAAGCGGTACCGGCCATTACAGCCCACATTGTCAATCCGACAGCAAGGCACCATCCCGCACACCCTGCCAGAAGCAATGCTCCCACAAGCCATCCCACAGGCACCGGATAACGAAGGTTCGGTCGGTCAGATGCCATATTTGCGCAATTTGTTGTAGAGGGTCTGCCTGGTGATTCCGAGCTGTCGCGCCACCTCGGTCATATTGCCGTTATGGAGATTCACGGCTTCGGCTATCGCATTTCGCTCCATCGCCTCAAGCGTGGTGGCTTCCTCCCGGGCGACTGCGATGGACTCATGGAGGTCGAAATCTCGTATGTCAAGCGTAGTCGAATCAGTGATGATCAATGCTTTCTCCACCGTGTGTTCAAGCTGGCGGATATTGCCGGGCCATTGCAACGCGCACAGCCTGTGCATAGCTTCGCCCGATACGCCTGTCACCGGACGGGAATATATTTCAGCATATTTGCGCACGAACATCTCCACCAGGCGGGGGATGTCGGCCGGACGTCGCCGGAGGGGCGGCAACTCTATAGTGACGGTATTTATGCGGTAGTAGAGATCCTGGCGGAATTCTCCGGAGGCTACCATCTGAGGCAGATCACGATTGGTGGCGCATACAAGGCGTATGTCTATGTCGCGGGGGGTATTGGTTCCCACCCTCACTATTTTGCGCTGCTGGATAGCCGTAAGCAGCTTGGCCTGCAGATGATACGGCAGGTTGCCTATCTCGTCAAGGAAAAGCGTGCCTCCGTGGGCAGTCTCGAATTTGCCGGCACGGTCGGTCTTTGCGTCAGTGAACGCTCCTTTGGCGTGGCCGTAGAGCTCGCTCTCGAAGAGGGTCTCTATCACCGCACCCATATCCACAATCTCCATCGGGCCGTCAGCCCTAAGGGAAAGCCTGTGTATCTCCCGGGCAAGCAGATCCTTGCCGGTTCCGTTCTCGCCTGTTATGAGGATATTGGCATCAGTTGGGGCCACCCGCTCCACCAGTGCGCGCACTTGCTGCATTTGGGGAGAGTCGCCCCACAGCATCGTAGGCTTGGAGGAGGCTGCAGGTTTCTTCTTTTTCTCAGAGAAAGCCTTGAGCACGGTATCGACGAGGTGGTCATTGTCGAATGGCTTCACCACGAAATCGGTAGCTCCGATCTTTATTCCTTCCACTGCCAAAGGCACATCGGCGTAAGCCGAGAAAAGCACCACTACCACAGACGGAGCCATACGCTTTATCTCGCGGAGCCAGAAAAGTCCTTCGTTGCCGTTCTGCACCGCTGAGTGGAAATTCATGTCGAGGAGCACTACCTGAGGATTGTGCTTGCGCAGCAGATGAGGGATGGTCTCCGGCGAGACGGTTGTGACCACCTCGTCAACCTTGGAGCGCATCAGTATCCTCACAGCCGACAGCACATCCTTATTGTCATCCACCACAAGCAGCGTCTTCATATAATCATGAATGTCGTATGTCCTCTTGTCTCTTTTGCCTGATGGCAGCGGTGTCCTTCACCTTTTTCCGATAGCAGAAATATGATTTGGCACAGAAGAAGGTAATTATGACGGCGCAAACGAGACCCCACCATTCCACGGAGCCATCGGCCACACCGATGGCCCTGTCAATTATTATCCCGATGGAAAGGATGGCAAAAGTCAGCCAGATATTTCGTTTCACCCTATCACTCAACATTGATCGCCTATTTTTTCTCGGTTGCCTTTACAAGGATTACATATTCTGATGGGACGGTAGTGTTAAGTCGCATCACCGAATCATTCTCCACATCCAGCGTGACAATATCGGGCAGTATTTTACGCAGGGCATCCTCTGTGGCCATGTTGTCACAAGCCATTTCCGTCATGATGCCGGCTCCAAGTATGATTGAATCGCCATTCTGCTCATAGCCGCCGGATATGGAATTGCAGTTGGTCTGGATATAGAATGTGCTGTCATCGTTGAACGTGATATACTGGCGCACACCCGGCACCTCCTCCGAAGGCCGCACATTCACCGAATCGCTGAACACAATGTTCTCAAGATACCACTGTCCGCGTATGTCCACCGCCGCCTCTTTCTGCTGTACTGTATCAACATCAGCAGATTCCTGCTTGTTGGAAGAACAAGCCGTGGCCATTATCGCGAGTACCAGAGAAAACAAAAAGCACTTTTTCATAAGTCATCGTTTTTTTATAATGAGAATTCAGTGCAAAAATAGCAAAAAAAATTCATAATCCGAAACCACGAACCGGCTTTTTACAAAATCCCCACCTTACGCATCACCCATGGGAACGTTACCTCCGCCCAGCCCCGGAATCCGGATTATGAATGTTAAGATGAATTACTCCACGATCTTTCCGTCGAAAAGGTTGATGATGCGGTGGGCGTAGGCGGCATCGTGGCTGGAATGGGTCACCATCACGATTGTGGAGCCTTCGCGGTTGAGCTCCGTCAGGAGCTCCATCACCTCCTTGCCGTTGGTGGAGTCGAGGTTGCCCGTGGGCTCGTCGGCGAGGATGAGGTCAGGACGCGACACCACGGCACGAGCTATGGCGGCGCGTTGCTGCTGGCCGCCGGAAAGCTGTTGCGGGAAATGGCGGGCACGATGGGAGATGTTCATGCGCCGGAGAGCCTCATCCACCCTGACACGCCTTTCGGAAGCCGGGATGCTCAGGTATTTCAGCGGCAGCTCCACGTTCTCCTCGATGTTGAGCTCGTCGATGAGGTTGAAGTTCTGGAACACGAACCCGATCTTTCCTTTTCGCAGGGCGGTGCGGTTCTTCTCACGCAGATTGGTCACATCCGTTCCGCCGAGCATGTATGTGCCGGATGTTGCGTTGTCGAGCAGACCGAGGATATTGAGAAGCGTGGATTTGCCGCAGCCGGAAGGCCC
>CAYZPI010000082.1:0-15171 GCA_964480085.1 uncultured Bacteroides sp.
TGAGCGTCACCGATGGCGCGCTTGTCCAGGTGGCTTTCTACGGAGGCTATTTCGCAATGGCTTTCCCTGCCGCCATGTTCATCCGACGGTTCTCCTACAAAGCCGGTGTGCTTCTCGGCCTCGGTGTTTACGCCGGAGGAGCTTTCCTCTTCTATCCCGCCATGCTGTCGGGGACGTTCTTCCCCTTTCTTGCCGCCTATTTCATCCTCACGTGCGGACTGTCGTTCCTTGAGACGAGCTGCAACCCTTACATCCTGGCCATGGGACCGGAGGAGACCGCCACACGCAGGCTCAACCTCGCCCAGTCGTTCAACCCCATGGGGTCGCTCTTAGGCATGTGGGTGGCCATGACCTTCATCCAGGCAAAACTCAATCCGCTCGACACAGCACAACGGGCACAACTCTCGGACGCCGAATTCACCGCCGTGCGCGACGCCGACCTGATGGTGCTCATCAAGCCCTATCTGCTGATCGGCTTGGTAATTCTGGCCATGTTCGTGGTCATCGCCTTGGTGAAGATGCCCAAGTGCGCCGACAGCAACCGCTCACTCAACATCATGCCCACACTCCGCCGCCTGGTGTCGCTCAAGCGCTACCGAGAGGGCGTAATAGCACAGTTCTTCTACGTAGGCGTTCAGATCATGTGCTGGACATTCATCATCCAGTACGGCACCCGCGTGTTCATGAACGAAGGCATGCCCGAGATGGACGCCGAGGTGCTCTCGCAGAAATACAATATCGTGGCTATGATAATATTCTGCACGAGCCGTTTCATCTGCACCTTCCTGCTGCGCTACGTCAAAGCCGAGAAGCTGCTCGCCGTGCTTGCCGTGGCAGGTGCTATATTGGTGTGCGGAGTGATATTCTGCGACGGAAGGGCCGGAATGTATTGCCTGGTGGGCGTGTCGGCATGCATGTCGCTGATGTTTCCAACCATCTACGGCATTGCACTCGAAGGCTTGGGCGAGGATGCCAAGTTCGGTGCGGCAGGTCTCATCATGGCCATTCTCGGCGGATCGGTGCTTCCTCCTGTTCAAGCAGCCATCATCGACCAGGGCACCATCTGGGGCATGCCCGCAGTGAATGTATCGTTCATCCTCCCGCTCATCTGCTTCTTCGTGATAGCCGCCTTCGGCTACCGCACCAGAAATCTGTAGAAAAAAACGTACGGTAAAACGATATAAAACGTACAACGAAACGTACACGAGGCAGGACTGCGGTCCTGCCTCTTTTTTATCGACGAATCACAGGCCTACATCTTTTTTTATTGATTTTTTCATGTAAACAGAGGGTTTTTAATAATTTTATCAAAAAAATGTAACCTGAGAATGGATATATGTTACAAAAACTAAAAGGGGTATAAATAATTATTTGATAATTGTGCAACATTATACAATGTACGCTATCGTACATGGCCAGTACACTATCAAAACCGATTCACTAAATCCTTAAATCCGTAATTGCAAAATTACCTAAATACCAATTAAAATCAATGTATGAAAAAATCTAATTCAAAAGGACTATGGCTGCTGGCTATGCTGCTGATGCTGCCGGTCTGGGCGCTGGCCCAAAACATCACCGTAATGGGCACGGTCACCGACTTGTCGGGCGAACCGTTGCCGGGTGTCAACGTTATCGAACAAGGAGCCTCTAAGGGTGTGGTCACCGACTTAGACGGCAAGTATATCATCGGTGCCCAGTCCAACGGCACACTCTCTTACTCATACGTAGGCTACAACACGAAGAGTGTAAAAATCAACGGACAGACTACAATCAACGTACAGCTTGCCGATGACAACCAGCTTCTCGACGAAGTGGTGGTAGTAGGTTACGGCGCCATGAAGAAATCCGACATCACCGGTTCGGTTGTCTCCGTCAATGCCGAAGACATGATGAAGCGCGTCCCCACTAACGTGTCGCAGGGATTGCAGGGTGTGGCTCCCGGTGTGATCGTGACGATGCAGGACGGTGCTCCCGATTCCCGCGCACAGGTGCGTATCCGTGGTGTCGCCACCATCAACGGTAGCGCCGCTCCTCTCTATGTAGTGGACGGAATCCAGGTGGGCAACAACGCCGATTTCGTGGCTCCGAACGACATCGCCAGCATCGACGTGCTGAAGGATGCCTCAGCAACAGCCATCTACGGTGCAGCCGGTGCCAACGGTGTGATCATGATCACCACAAAGCACGGCTCGAAAGGCTCAGCCACCGTCAACGTGACAGCCGATTTCGGTATCCAGACAGTATCAGACAAACTTAATGTGTGCGGCGTGGATCAGTACGCACGCAACCTCCGCCAGGCACGTATCAATGACGGCCAGGTAGAGAACGGCCAGCCCTTGATGTGGAACCCCATCTGGACAGAGGCATACGACGGCAAGCGCAAGGCCACCGACTGGCAGGATGTGATGACACACAACGCATGGCGTCAGAACTACAACATCTCCACCTCCGGCGGCAACGAGAAAAGCCAGTACCACGCATCGGTCGGCTTCCTGCGCAACGAAGGTGTGGTAGTCAACACCCAGTACCAGCGTGTGACCGTACGTGCCAACGCTCATACACAGGTCAACAAATACCTCGAATTCGGTTCGGACGTAAGCTTCGTGCACAGCGACTCCCATGGTTCGAACATATCCATAGGTAACTTCGGTAACCTTTCGTCGCTCCGCGACTTCGCGTTCGCATGCCCGTCGATGGACTTTGTCACCTCCAATGTAGTGACATACGATGGCGTTCCCGCCGGAACCCTCATCTCTCCCAATATCGTCAACCCCGACGGAACGTACGGCGAAGTGGCCGGCGGCAAGAATTTCAATGACGGTATGTGGGGCACGACCCTCGGCAACATGTACGCCAAGCAGATGGAGCAGAATGCCCGCAACCGCACCAACCGTGCCCTCGCAAGCGCATATCTGGCCATCACCCCCATCGACGGCCTCACATGGAAAACCCTTATCTCCTACGACTACACAGGAGAATCAAGCAACAACGCCTACGGCGGCATCAAGCGCTACAACTATGTGGGCAACAACCTCATTGACGTAACACAAGGCAACGGCGACGCATACTACAACCCGAGCGAAAACAACGATTACCGCTTTGACCTCAAGAACAGCGACGCCCAGACCCTGTATATCCAGAACACCCTCACCTACCACTGGGGCAACGACTGGAACGATCTTACCGTGATGCTCGGTAACGAGGTATCGCGCTACTATGGACAATGGGTGAGCGGCAGCGCCATCGGATTCGAGACAGGCGACAACCGCGACCTCAGCCTCACCACCCAGCCCTCCAAGAGAAATGCCACCGGCGCGCTCAACCTTGAGACCAGAGGCATCTCATATTTCGCACGTGCCACCTACAACCTCTTCGACCGCTACCTGCTCACAGCCACAATACGTCGCGACGGTTCGTCGAACTTCGGTGCCGGAAACCGCTGGGGTACATTCCCGTCGGTAGCCGCAGGATGGCGTATCTCCGAAGAATCATTCCTCAAGGAAGTGGACTGGCTCAACAACCTGAAGATCCGCGCCGGCTGGGGACAGACCGGTAACTCGGGCGGTGCCACCGACCTGTCGGTAGTAGGCATGAAAGTGGACGGACGCTACAATTATTTCCTCAGCGGCCAGGGTCTCGGTCTTGGCACAGGAACACCCGGCATCACCACCGGATATTATCCGATCCTCGCCGACACCAACCTCAAATGGGAGACCAACGAGCAGACCAACATCGGTATTGACGCCGCATTCCTCAACAACGAATTCATCCTCGGACTCGACTACTTTATCCGCACATCAAAGGATCTTCTCCTCTACCGCCAGATCCGCTCGACATCAGGCTACAAGCAGATCTACACCAACTATGGCGAGATCGAGAACAAAGGTCTGGAGTTCAGCCTCGCATATAACAAGCGCATAAGCAAGGACTTCAGCATCAATGCCACAATCACCGGCTCGACACTTAAGAACAAAGTGAAGAAGATGGGCGATGACCTCTTCAACACCAACTCCGACGCAAGCAGCAACGCCAACCCCACGGGCGACGGCTCCAACACCGGTGCCGTAGGCGCTGACGGCGGTTACCACTGGGGCAACCACTCCATCTGCCGCGAAGGCGAAGCCGTGGGTTCGTTCTACGGCTACATGGTGGAAGGCGTGATCAACTCACAGGAAATGCTCAACAAGGCCCTCGCACAGGGACAGGAAGCCGTAATGGGTGACTATCTTTTCAAAGACATCACCGGCGACGGTGTGCTGAACGAAGAAGACCGCACTATCCTCGGCAACGGTTTCCCGAAATTCAACTACGGACTGACAATCGGCGCCAACTACAAGAATTTCGATTTCTCAATCCAGACACACGGTGTGGCCGGCCAGAAGATCTATTCCTACTCGGCAATGCGTCTGACCAACATGTTCTCGTCGGACGACGGCTGTGCCCCCAACATCCTCGTTGAATCGGCAGCTGCAGCCTGGTCGCCCTCCAACCCGAACGGCACAGAGGCCCGTCTGTCGTTCCTCGACAAGAACAACAACATGCGCGCCAGCGACCGCTGGGTGAAGGACGGCGATTTCTTCAAGATCTCCAACATCCAGATCGGCTACACCCTTCCGCGCCATATCGTGAACCAGGCTCTCGTGCAGAACGTGCGTCTCTATGTAGCCGTACAGAACGTATGCTGCATCTCAAAGTACAACAAGTACGGCGACCCCGAATGTGGTCAGGGTTCTGTGCTCTACACCGGTCTTGACACCGGCCGCTACCCGATGCCCCGCACTTACGCATTCGGACTTAACGTAACATTCTAAAACACCTTAAAAACACTATTCTTAAAATGAGAAACAAACATATATTAGGTCTGTTGTTCGGAGCTGCAGCCATAGCCGGCTTCACATCCTGCAACAACGAAGACTTTCTCGATGTGACTCACTACTCGATGCTTGAGAGTGGCGCGATGTTCGAGAGCGACGCCAACGCGATCAAGGGTATGACCGGATGCTATGACCTCATGCTCCCGCGAGATGATTATAACGGCGACCCCTACAAGTACTGGATATTCAACGGCAACCATCCCACTATGGACTCTCAGGCTTCGGGCTGGGACAAGGATTTCATGACCCAGAACTGGAAAGCCGACAATGGCGAGCTCCTCAATTTCTGGCGTCAGTCATACGCCTGCGCATCGCGCTGCAACGATTTTCTTGCCGGCCTCGAAGCAGCCGAGAACATATCAGATGACGTTAAGAGACATCTGCGCGGCGAGGCCACTGCCCTGCGCGGATTCGAGTTCTTCGGTCTGGCCAACACATTCGGCCGCGTACCCCTGCTTCTCACAGGTGAGAACTATGTGAACACCCCCGCCAAGGCCCGCGCCGAATCCTACGAGGAAATGTGGGATTTCGTGATCAAGGATTTCGAAGACGCCGCCAAGGATCTCGACTGGAAACCGTACCAGAACCAGTACGGACGCTGCACCAAAGGTATGGCACTTACATTCCTTGGCGATGCCTATATGTGGAAAGCCTATCTCGTGCCTGAGAAGAAAGCCGAATGCTACCAGAAAGCCTACGATGCGTTCGCCGAGGTGATCAATAGCGGTGAATACGAACTTAATCCTTCGTTCTCCACTCTTTATGACGCTGCCGAAGCATGGCCCAAGGAGGCTATATGGCAGGTGGTGCTCAATTCAGGCGACCAGGGCTCCACATGGGACAGCTCGCTCAACGGACAGGCCCGCGGCTGGACAGGCTTCTATTTCGGCCCGACATCCAACGGCGCATGGGGTAGCTACCAGATGTCGTGGGAGCTCTACGACAGCTTCGAGCCCGGTGACAAGCGCCGCGACGCATCGATGGTGACCGCCACAATTCCCTACGAGAAAATCAAGGAACTTGGCAAGGAAAAATGGCTGCAGAGCTTCACACCCTCTCAGAACTGGATTGACGCCAACAAGAGCCATATCCGCGGATATAAGGACGGCTCATTCAGCCAGGCTGAATACGATAGCTATGAGATGACCGGCGAAGGCGACAACGGTATCTTCGACCTCCAGCACCCCATCGGCTACAATCCCTTCAATCAGGAATTCGTAGGATGGTGCGGATTCCACTGGGCTTCTTCCGACCCGGCTCCTACTGTATGGACCTCCAAGCACTGGCGCAATGGCCGCGGAACAGACTGGACCACCATGTGGATTCCCGACCACATCTATTTCAAGCGTTATGCCAATGTGATTCTTGATATGGCTGAATGCTGCTTCAACCTGGGCAAGCATGACGAAGGATGGAATTATGTCAACCAGATCCGCCAGCGCGCGTTCGGTAACCTCGAAGTCGGCAAGGATCTCTCGAAATATGAGGCATATTTCCAAAAGGTGGCCGACCACTACGATGACCAGGGTCATGGCGATGCAGTCGACATCCAGGGCTACCCGATTCCCTTCAACACGGAGACTGTGGTTGTACCCGATGCCCAGACTTACTACAACAACCTGAAAGCCACAGGTTACTATGGTGTGCCCTTCACATCCGAGGCATGGAAGGTGGCCGTGAACCAGGAGCGCCGCAAGGAGTTCTCCGCAGAACCTTACCTGCGCAGCGACATGCACAAGTCAGGCTTCCTGGAGGATCACGTGGCAGCAACCTATCCCAAGAGCAGCCGCCCGACAAATGGCGCCTCCACCATCACAGAATGGCGTACGGCACGCGATTTCGATTTCGATATCAACAAGATGTTCATGCCGATTCCCGAGGATGAGCTCCTGAAGAATCCTCTCTGCGACCAGAACGACGCCTACATAAAGAAATAGCACCCTCCACCGCCCTTTCGCAAGAAAGGGCATATCCCCCCGGGCCATGCTCACAAGAGCATGGCCCGTTTTCAATTCCTTTCGGCTACGATGCGGATGGGCCGCGTGGGAGTGACGGGGTCGTTGGTGATGAGGGTGAGGCGGGCATTGATGATACCTTCAGGCTGAACCGAGGGGTCGAACGTCACCTTCACCTCGGCACTCTTGCCGCTCTTCACCTCTGTCTGCTTCGCCTCTACGGATACACCCTTGTCCTCAGAGTACGCGCGCCGGATTATCAGCGGACGTTTTCCTGCATTGGTCACATTTATTACGGCAACGACAGGGGTCTTGCTCCCCGTGGGTATAGGGTCAAGAATCAGTTTATCCTTGTCGAGGCGCACCACCGGGGCATCGGCCTTCTGGGCGGGAGTGAGGGTGCTGAAATCCTCCTCCACCACCGTCACCACCGGATATGCCACAGGAGTCTGGCCGGGAGCCGTGGCTATCATCACCGAGTCGGTGAGGATTCCCCACATTTCGGGAGCGTCCTTGAGGAATTCAAAATTGAGCGTGACCATCTCGCCGGGTCCCACCCTCTCAGGCACGGTGCGCACGTCGATATACGCTGGCTTGGACACGATCACCGGGAAGATTGAGTCGGATGACATATTGTAGCCATCAACATAGTGCATCTTCGTATGTCCGGGATATACCCTTCCCATCATGGCTGCACCGGCACTGAGTTTCAGCGGGCCGATGCTCACGGGATAGCGTCCGTTGATGGTCTGGGGCGAACCGATCACCGTGCCCTGGAGGGTGAGCTTAACACGTTCGGGTGAGGCCGACGTGCGCACGTACACCTGTTTGGTGAAACGACCGGGACGACCTGACGGGTCGTAGGATACCTCAATCACCGCCGTATCGCCCGGCTCGGTGGGTGTGTCGGAATATTTCGGCACGGTGCAGCCGCATGTGGCAGTAGCACCGACAACAGACACCGGTTCGTCGCCTGTGTTGACAAACCTGAAATACGCGGTCTTCTTTTTCGTATCCTCATCGAACGCACCGAAATCATGCGTCGTGGAAATCCACTTTATCTCTCCCTCAGCGAAGGCGTGCAGCGACGCAGCAGCCGCCAATATTGCAATCCAATTTCTCTTCATCCACTTTTTATTTACGATAATACTACAAGAATGCCGCAACACGCCGAATCTTTTCAAGTCTTGCCATAAACTGTGGATTTGATTTTGACACCTGCTTATTATAATCAGCCTGGAGCTTCAACCATAAATCAGCCTCTATACCGAGGGCTGCTTCCAAAAGAAGCGCATATTCGGTAGTCACCGCTCTTTTCCCATTGAGCACTTCGTTCAATACGGAAGCAGGCAGCCCTATTTCCGCAGCAAGTGCCTTTTGGGAGATCCCGCGATATTCAATCTCATCTTTAATCATCTCTCCCGGATGTATGGGATTGTTTGGATTCATATTGTTGGCAATCATATCAGAAGATACGCCATCCACTTTTATTTCCATAATATTTATCATTTATAATGATTAGATAAATCCGTGACATTACAAATTGTCAAAACAGGTTCTTTATCGTTAAGTCGGACTGTAAACTCCACCCTATATTGATCATTGACTCTTACTGATGAATATCCGGCCTTATCACCGGAAAGCACTTCATAATTCAACGAACGGATTGGCCAAAGCGCCTCAATAGAAGAAGCGCCTTTAAGAAAATTTATAGCTTTCTGATAACGTCGGATAATATCCGGTTGATATCGGTGTTTTTTATCACTGCACCTTCCATCTTCATATAATACTTTGAGATACTCATATTCAAATGTCACTATCATAACTTTTGGTGAAATAAACAATGCAAAGTTAGCGATAATTATTAATATTCGCAAATCTGATAATCGACAATTTCACAATACCATCATTATCGCCAGCCTGACATACCGAAATGATTTCGCTATATCTGTGGCTGAACGCAAATTCAGGAAATGCACGGGTACTTTGTGTGTGAACTATAAAACTGCTAACCGGGATCATTGTTGAATGAAGAGAGACAGCATCAAACCAAATGGTTGGTTTTATTGTTATATCTTCAAATAGGATAAATCAAGAAATTAAGAATATGAAACGTTTTGAAGAAAAGATCAGGGAATCAATCCCTACAGTGGTAGTGTTCCAGCATGCCGGCAATCAGGATGCCGTGGAAGTGAAATATCTCCTAAAGGAGCTTGACGCTGAGTTCGGCGACAAGGTGAACATCGTGCGCGTCGACGCCTCCTACAACGGCCAGTACAAACTGCGCTATAAACTTCAGGAATACCCCACATACATCCTCTTCAAGGAGGGCGACGAGCTGATGCGAGAGAGCGGCAAGAAAAAGCTTTCGCAACTCGAGGACATGATCAAGACCGCACTCTGAAATTGACTCATCGCACATAAAGATTCTAACTTGTTTTTTTACGGGAGGCTACTTAACAAAGTGGCCTCCCGATTTGTTATAAAACGTGAAAGGCGAATGTTCAATTATTTATTTATATATCCAATGTTACTAAAAACCATTATCCCGTCCCATTCCATAGGCGTATGGCTTGAGAATGCAATTGAAAATGCACTCGATGCCATAGGTCTTAGCAGGTATCAGACTGTTGAAGAAATCATTTATTTCGTGGTGATACTTTTCGCATCTTTCGGCATCGGCTGGCTTGTGAGAAAACTCGTTCTGTGGGCTGTGAACAAAACGCTGCAGCTGCGCACCACCAAGTTTGCCAAAGAGATGATCGAGCTGCACACCGTGTCACAGTGCTCGCATGTAATCACTCCTTTGGTATTCCTGGGGCTTGTCCCGTTCGCTTTCGAGAGCTCGGCAGAAATCCATACGATAATCATGAAGGCCGCGCTGCTTTATACGGTGGTGATGGTCGGCGTGGCCGTGACGGCGATAATGAGGCTTATTTTCGTACATTTCAACAGGAAGGAGAACACCAAGGGACTGCCTCTCGACGGCATATTCTACCTTTGCAACGGCATTGCCTGGGGACTGGTGGTGATCGTGTGCATATCTATCCTTGTGGAGAAATCGCCCATGGCGCTTCTCGGCGGCTTGACAGCTTTCGCAGCCGTGCTGATGTTGGTGTTCAAGGACACGATCTTAGGATTTGTGGCAGGAATACAGATGTCGCAGAACGATATGGTGCGTGTGGGCGACTGGATCGTGGTGCCCTCAACCCCCGCCAACGGTGTGGTGATGGATGTGTCGCTCTCGACCGTGAAAGTGCAGAATTTCGACAACACCATAGTGACGGTGCCTCCTTACACATTGGTATCCACCGGCGTACAGAACTGGCGTGGAATGTCGGAATCCGGCATGCGACGTATCTGTGAGAATATCTATATCAACCCCGACAGCATAGCCGCTCCATCAGCCGACATGCTCAACACCATAGGCTCGCAGTTCCCGGCGATGAAGACTTTCATCGAAGGATTGCAGAAATCCGGAAAGACGGCGGTGTGTGAGAAGGGACTGGAACCGCTGAACGGCTCGGTGGAATCCAACCTCGGACTTTTCCGCGCCTACATGACGGCATACCTGCTCGACAACGAGATGATCAACCACGAATCGGACCTGATGGTGTGCGTGAAGAGTCCCAGCCACGAAGGAGTGCCCTTGCAGATCTATTGCTTCGCCGCCACCACGCAGTGGGAGCAATACGAAGCGATCCTCAGCACCGTGGTGGAGCACGCTCTGGTGCAGGCTCCCGCCTTCGGTCTCGAAATCCTCTCTGCCGACCATCTCTCTATCTCGACAGAAAAAGAGAAAGGCGACGCCTGAGCGCCACCTTTTCATTAGATTTTACAGGAAGCATCGCGATAAAACGCGATGCTTCTTTTTTGGGGATAAATCGGGATATATCGTGATTTATCGGGATTTATCGGGATGAATCTTTTTCCGGGGTATATCCCGCCGCCTTATTTCAGGCCACGACCGCGAAGAAGGGCGTCAACGCTCGGCTCCTGCCCACGGAACCGCTTGTAGAGCACCATCGGATCCTCGGAGTCGCCCTTCTCAAGTACGTTCTCCTTGAAGCTCTTGGCTGTGGCTGGGTCGAAGACACCCTTCTCCTGGAAGAGTTCGAAACCGTCGGCATCGAGCACCTCGGCCCAGAGATAGGTGTAATAACCGGCGGCATAACCGTCGCTGCCGAAAATGTGCTTGAAATAAGGCGAGCGATAGCGGTAGGTAAGCTCGGCGGGCATACCCAACTTGTCGGAAACCTGTTTCTCGAAAGCCACTATGTCGATGTCGCCTTCAGGATTCAGCTTAGAGTACTCAAGGTCGAGAAGAGCGGCACCCACAAGCTCGGCTGTGGTGAAGCCCTGGTTGTGGTTGGCGGCTGCATTGAGTTTCTCAACAAGCTCGGCAGAGATTGTCTCGCCTGTCTTGTAGTGCTTTGCATATACGCTCAGCAGCTCGGGGGTCATAGCCCAGTGCTCGTTGATCTGCGAGGGGAGCTCCACGAAATCGCGGTCCACGTTGGTGCCGGCAAGATCCTTGTAACGCACCTTCGAGAGCATGCCGTGGAGACCGTGGCCGAACTCATGGAACATCGTCTCAACCTCGTCGAGGGTGAGCAGCGAGGGAGTGTCGCCGGAAGGCTTGGTGAAATTGCCTATGTTGTAGATCACGGGACGCGACCATGCTCCATCCTCATCCTGCCAGGAACCCTTGAACTCGCTCATCCATGCGCCCTGACGCTTGGAGGCACGGGGGAAATAGTCGGTCATGAACACTGCGATATGCTCGCCGGTGTTGATATCGGTCACATCATAGACGGTGACCTCGGGATTGTACTTCGGAGCGTCGGGGAGCTCGGTGAAGCGCACTCCATAGAGCTTCTCGGCGAGGGTGAAGATACCCTTGCGCACATTGTCGATGGGGAAATAGGCGCTCACCTCATTCTCATCGAGATCATATTTCTTGGCGCGGACCTTCTCGGCATAGTAATAGTAGTCCCAGGGGGATATCCTGACACCTTTCCCCTCCGAGTCGGCTATAGCCTGCATCTCGGCCACCTCCTCGCTCACCTTGTTCTTGGCCGGTTCCCAGATCTGCATGAGCAGGTCGGTGGCAGCTTCGGGAGTCTTGGCCATCACGTTGTCGGTCATATATGAGGCATAATCCTTGAATCCGAGTATGGCGGCTTTCTTGGCGCGGGTCTTGACGATGTCGGCAATGACTGGACGGTTGTCGTAGGGTGCTGTGGAGGCAAGCTGCATGTAGCCGTTATACATCTTCTCGCGGAGATCACGGTTGTCGGCATATTTGAGCACGGGGAGACGGCTGGGAGCGTGAAGCGTGAAGAGCCACTTGCCGTCATGGCCCTTGGCCTTGGCCTCGGAGGCGGCGGTGGCGACTATTCCGGCCGGGATGCCTGCGAGATCGGCCTCGTTGTCGACGATGATCTCAAAGGCATTGGTCGAGGCGAGAAGATTCTTGTTGAAGGCGAGATAGAGGTCGGTGAGACGCTTGTTGACCTCCTTAAGCTGCTCTTTCTGCGAGTCGGAGAGCAGGGCGCCGTTGCGGGTGAAGCTCTTGTAGGAGTCCTCTACGGCTTTCTTTTCAGGACCGGTGAGACCCAGCTTGTCGCGGTTGTCATAGAGAGTCTTGACGCGGGCGAAGAGGGCCGGATTCATCGAGATCTCATCTGAGGCATCGGATACCATGGGATAGATCTTCTCAGAGAGCTCCTGCATCTCGGGGGTATTGTCGGTCTCGTCGAGCGAGGAGAAGACGAGGATGACACGCTCGAGCAGCTCGCCCGATTTCTCCATGGCGAGGATGGTGTTCTCAAAAGTCGGGGCCTCGGGGTTCTCGGCAATAGCCTTGATCTCGGCGCGCTGGCGGGCTATTCCCTCCTCTACTGCGGGAAGATAGTCGGCATACTGTATCTTGTCAAACGGGGGGATGTCATAGACGGTCCCGTAGGGGGCGAGGAAGGGGTTGACCCTGTTGTTCTGGGCGTTCATGGCCGGTGGATTTGTGAGGAGCACTGCTGCGATGGCTGCTCCCGTGATGATAGATTTCATTTATATTCTGTTTTGGTTCTATTGCTTTCGTTCAGGTCAAACAAGAATGTGGCGAGCAGTGGATAGTGGTCGCTTGACGGGTTGTCGCCGCGCCGCAGACGGATACACTCGAGGTCACCCTTGTAGAGCACGTGGTCTATGCGGAAATAGAATCGGTTGCCGTGATAGGTGATGGTGGGTCCGAGGGCAGTCCCTGCATAGGCATCCTTCATGTCGCCGTCCATGATGGTGCGGATAGCATAGCAGTCGGGGATATCGTTGAAGTCTCCCGCCACGATGATGTCACCCCCGATGGAGTCTACGGCGTGGCGTATGGCGCGGGCCTGTTCCGAGCGCTCGGTGAAGGCCTTGGCGAGCTTGGAGATGAGCTGGGTCTTGACCTCGGAAAGCTCCTTTTTCAGTGCGGCCTCCGAGCCGGGGGCCTTGTCAAAGAGTCCCTGATAGAGTTCCTTGTCGCGGGGAGTGAGCCCTATGCTTTCGAGATGGCAGTTGAAGAGGTGGACCGTCCGCCCCTTGATGTGGAGACGGTAGCAGGTGAAACGGCGTGCTATGTGCTCCTCGAGATGAAGATCGACATACTCGAAAGGATAGCGCGACAGGAGCGTATACTGATCCGTCACGTTGACCAGCCGGTAGGGATAGCGGGCCGAGAGGGAGTCGATCTGCTCGGGGGTGATGTTCCACAGAGGCCAGCTCTTGAGCGATTCCGCTTCCTGCAGGCTCACGATGTCGGCATCCGTGTCAAGAATGTAGTCAATGGTGGCATTGGTAGTCAGACCGGGGACATTGCCGCGGAAATCCCAGAAATGAAGCACATTGTAGGTGAGGAAAGTGAACGAGCGGTCCTTCTCCCCCTCAGAGAGCCGGCGGTGAGGCAGATTGACAGGCGAGAAGTGGAGGATGGGAGGGAGCGAGACAAGCAGGCCCAGCAGAATCACTACCGTAGCCTTGCGCCAGAAAATCAGATCGGCCACCAGCATGATGATGGAGGCGATCAGGAAGGCCGGAAACATCATGGCCATGAGGGCTGCCACTACCACCTCGCCGGGATCGAACACTCCGCCATAGGCCGAGAATACCGTCGCCATGGCCAGCGCGGTGTTGACGCCTGCGATAATGGCGAATATCGTGGCGCGGGTGGGACGGATGACGAATTTTCTGAGATATTGCTTTAAGTCCATTATGTGGCCATGAGGTGGGGATGGAGGGGAAATCACTTGATGTTGCGGCTCAGCTCGAAGAGACGGCGGCGCTCGTGGGGGGTAAGGGAGGCATAGCCCGACTTCTTGATCTTGTCGAGGAGCATGTCAAGTTCATCCCTCGTGTCGCGTGGCATCTCCGGGGGAGTGCCGGCATGGGAGCGGCTGTGGGGCTGACGGTGGGGTTGAGTGGTGCGGCGGCCTATGCGGATATTGGCGCAACTGTCGAGCAGCGAGTTGAGCGGGCCGGTGATGTCACGCCCTTTCTTGAGCCTGAGCGCGAAGAGCACCCCCGTGAGCATGCCGCCGATGTGGGCCACCTCACCCCCGGCATTTGTGCCCGAGATGCCCACGAGCACGAGCACTATGGTGGCGATGGCTATCCACTTGAGGGCCACGCTGCCGAAGAACAGGAGATTCATCCTGAAGTCGGGCATGAGGATGGCTGTGGCAGTGACGATGGCCATCACCGAGGCCGATGAGCCGATGAGCCACCCCTTGGACCAGGCGAAGAGGGGGAGAAGATTGTAGGCAGCGATGAAGAAGATGGCGCCTGCGAGACCACCGTAGATGTAGAGAGCCATCATCTGCCGCGAGGAGCAGGTCATTCTGAACAGTGTCCCGAACCAGTAGAGCCACAGCATGTTGAAGATGAGGTGCATGAGGTCATACTGAGCGAACATGTAGCTCAAGGGTGTCCACGGTCGGGTGGCAAGCAGCCTCAGGTCGGAGGGCATCTCCACCCAGTGGAGCACACCGTCTATAAAAGCGGGCGAGGAGGAGAAAACGCCCAGTATGGCTATGAGCCTGAGCAGGACGAAGATGCCGACGTTGATCCAGATGACCTTCATCAGCAGCGACGAGCGCCTGAAGCCGTCGCGCAGCTCGTCAATAGCCGCCATATCCTGCCCCTCCCGAGCCGAACGTGCCCCGCTTCTTCCAGTAGAGTATGATGAAGAAGCCGAATATCATGCCGCCGAGATGGGCGAAATGGGCTATGCCGTCCGTTGCTCCCGAGGCCTCACTCATACCGATGAGCAGCTCGATTGCTCCCATCCCTATCACCATCCA
>CAYZPI010000083.1:0-15136 GCA_964480085.1 uncultured Bacteroides sp.
ACAACCGCGACATGGGTATAGAAGGCGACTCTCGCCAGTCGATGTTCGAGGCTCTTCCTTCGCTCACGCTCGACGATGTACTGAAATATCAGCAAGACCGTGTAAAAGGGCGCCATTATTATATCGGTATCCTCGGCAATCCTGATGATCTCGATCTGGATGCCCTCGAAAAGCGCGGTAGAGTCGTACTCCTCACCACCGATGACATTTTCTGCTACTAATAATCCGGAAGATACCGACTTATGAAAACAGGGGGCAAACACCGAGTTTGCCCCCTGTTTTCATATTGCTTGGTCGCAAATGAAAAATCCGCAAAGTCCGATTGACGGAATTTGCGGATTTTTCATTGGTAGTCTTACCTGGATTCGAACCAAGACAAACAGAACCAAAACCTGTTGTGCTACCATTACACCATAAGACTATCATGTTGCCCAACCCTTTCGGGCTAAAGCGATGCAAAGTTAAGCATTTTTTTTATATCTGCAAAATTTTAGTCAATTTTTATCTATGTAATCCACAATCCATTCTCCTACTTCCTTGGTGCCGTAGGACGGGCAACCCTCTGTCTGGATATCGGGTGTACGCACGTTGGCATCCAGGGAGGCATTTACGGCCTGTCGGATAAGCGCCCCTTCATCCTTGAGTCCGAAATACTCAAAAAGCATCGCCACAGAAAGAATCTGCGCGAGAGGATTGGCGATATTCTTACCGGCAGCCTGGGGCCATGAACCATGTATGGGTTCGAACACAGGTGTGCTTTCACCGGTGGATGCAGATGGAAGCAGCCCCATCGAACCGCTTATCACGCTACCCTCATCGGTGAGAATGTCACCGAAAGTGTTCTCAGTGACCATGACATCGAAGAACCGCGGTTCCTGAATCATGCGCATGGCAGCGTTGTCGACATACATATAGTCGGTGGTCACTTCGGGATACTGCGGGGCGATTTCCTGCGCCACCCTGCGCCAAAGTCGACTCGAAGCAAGCACATTGGCTTTGTCCACCACTGTAAGATGGCGGCGACGGCGCATGGCATAGCCGAAAGCCACATGAAGAATACGCTCTACCTCGGCACGGGTGTATTTATTGGTATCATACGCCATGTCGGGATCCTCATGTTTCTCGCCGAAATACATGCCACCCGTGAGTTCGCGGATGCAGATGAAATCAGCACCGTCCACAAGTTCAGCCTTCAGGGGGGATTTGTGGAGCAGACAGGCGAAAGTCTCGACCGGACGGACATTGGCGAAAAGGCCGAGCTTCTTGCGCATAGCCAGCAATCCCTGCTCCGGACGCACGGGAGCCGAAGGATTGTTGTCATATTTCGGATCACCTACCGCAGAGAAAAGTACAGCGTCGGCTTCCTCGCATACACGGAATGTCTCTTCAGGAAATGGATCTCCTACGGCATCGATGGCCGACGCACCACAGAGGGCATACGTGAATTCTACATCGTGGTGGAAGCGCCGGCACACAGCCGACATCACGTCCACACCTTGTTTTGAAATCTCCGGGCCTATGCCATCGCCCGGAAGCACTGCTATCTTAAATTTCATAATTATTGCAAATGAAAAATTGATGTATCAACTTTGCAGGATCGACTCACGATTGGCTTCCCAACGCTCGATCGCCGAGCGACGTGTAAGAAGATATTCCACATCGTCGAGTCCTTCCATAAGACACTGCTTCTTATAAGGATTTATTTCGAAATGCTCGCTCTTGCCGGTGGAGAGATTCGTTATGGTCTGCTGTGGAAGATCCACCCTCACCTCAGTGGAGGCATCTGCCGAGATGGAGGCGAACAGCTCATCGAGAAACACGGGAGAGACAACTACCGGAAGCACAAAGCTATTGAGTTCGTTGTTCTTGTGGATGTCTGCGAAAAAGCTTGACACCACAACACGGAACCCATAGTCGTGGATAGCCCATGCCGCATGCTCCCGACTCGATCCACAACCGAAATTCTTGCCGGCCACCAACACACATCCACTGTAAGCCGGATCGTTGAGTACAAAATCCTTTATAGGATTACCATCGCTATCGAACCGCCAGTCGCGAAACAGGTTTTCACCAAACCCGTCTCTTGTGGTGGCTTTAAGAAAACGCGCGGGAATTATCTGGTCAGTGTCGACATTCTCAATCGGAAGCGGCACGCAACGCGATACTATGATATTGAATTTTTCTTTCATGCCTTCAGCAATCTATCATTTTACTTGTGCGGAGAGATACCCGTTGACAGCCGTGGCGGCCGCCACGGCCGGACCGGCAAGAATTGTGCGGGCTCCGGGGCCCTGCCTACCTTCGAAATTACGGTTGGAGGTGGACACAGCCAATTTGCCGGCAGGAATCTTGTCATCATTCATTGCCAGACAGGCTGAGCAACCCGGCTGACGAAGTTCGAAGCCAGCAGCCTCGAGGATCTTGTCAATTCCCTCCTCGCGGATCTGACGGTCGACGGCCCAGGAACCCGGCACAAGCCATGCAATGACGTGCGGAGCCTTCCTGTGACCCTTGACCACGGCAGCAAAAGTGCGGAAATCCTCGATTCGTCCGTTGGTGCAACTTCCGAGAAACACGTAATCGACCGGTGTACCCTCAAGCACCTGCCCCTCCCTGAATCCCATGTAATCGAGAGCTTTCTGATAAGAGGCTTTCTCCGCCGGATCGTCAGAAGCGCAGGAAGGCACGGGTTCATCAATGGCGATGCCCATGCCGGGATTCGTTCCGAAAGTGATGCGTGGCCGTATGTCGGCCGCATCGAACACCACCTCACGGTCGAACACCGCATCAGCATCCGAAGGCAGAGTGCGCCAGTAGGCAACAGCCTTGTCCCACTCCTCACCCTCAGGAGCGAAATCCCTGCCTCGCAGATATTCGAAGGTTGTCTCATCGGGCGCCACCATACCGCCTCGCGCACCCATCTCGATGGACATATTGCAGAGGGTCATCCTCCCCTCCATCGAAAGCGAACGGATAGCCTCACCGGCATACTCCACAAAATAACCCGTGGCTCCGCCTGTGGTGAGCCGGGCTATGATATAAAGCGCCACATCCTTGGCCGTAACGTCCGTATCCAGCTTGCCATTGACGGTGATCCTCATGGTCTTCGGCTTAGGCTGGATGATACACTGTGAGGCAAGAACCATCTCCACCTCCGATGTACCTATGCCGAAAGCCACGGCACCCAATGCCCCATGGGTGGATGTGTGGCTGTCGCCGCACACTATCGTTGAGCCAGGCAGAGAGAGACCGTTCTCAGGTCCGATCACGTGAATTATTCCATTGCGAGGATGCATGAGCCCAAATATTCTCAAACCGAATTCCTCCGCATTGGCAAGAAGGGTGTCCACCTGTCGGCGAGACACAGGGTCGGAAATCGGAAGGTCCTGACCCACGGTAGGGATATTATGATCGGGCGCGCATACGGTGCGCTCCGGACGCATCACGCCTATTCCTCTACGCCGGAGACCGTCGAAAGCCTGAGGCGAAGTCACCTCGTGGCAATAATGCCGGTCGATATAAAGTTGAGTCGGACCGCCGGGGATCACCTCCACGGCATGCGCGTCCCATATCTTGTCGAAAAGTGTCTTTCCCATCAGTGAACAAATTTATTGATAGCATCAAGATAAGCCTCACAACTCGCCGCAACGATATCTGTATTAGCTGAGAAGCCATGATATTCGCGTCCGTCGTGCTCGACAGTCATGTGCACCTTGCCCACATCGTTGCTGCCCTTGTTGATAGCCTGTATGAGGAATTCCTTCAAGAGCATCTGTCGGCGTATGATGAGCTTGATGGCCGAGATGGCGGCATCGACCGGACCATTGCCTGAGGCACAGGCCTCGAATTTCTCCCCGGCGATGTCGAGTCCGACACTTGCCACTGAATGGATGCCCACACCCGATGTCACCTGCAGGAAATCGAGCTTTATGCGATGGTGCGAGTTGTGCTTTCCGGCCAGCATCAGCACGTCGTCATCATTGATTTCCTTCTTGCGGTCGGCGAGCTTGAGGAAAGATTCGTAAGCTTTGTCGAGGGCCTCCTTTCCAAGATCGACACCCAACACCTGAAGCCGGTGCTTGAGGGCCGCGCGTCCACTCCGGGCAGTGAGAACGATAGAATTTTCATCGAGTCCCACATCCGTCGGGTCGATGATCTCGTAGCTCTCCCGGTTCTTCAGTACTCCGTCCTGATGTATACCGCTCGAATGAGCGAAAGCATTTCGGCCGACGATGGCTTTGTTGGGCTGTACCGGCATGTTCATAAGACTCGACACCATTCGGCTTACACCGGTGATATGGTGGGTGTTGATGTTCGTGTCGATGCCCAGTTCCTTGTGGGATCGGCATATCATCACCACTTCTTCGAGCGATGTGTTGCCGGCACGCTCGCCTATTCCATTGATCGTCACCTCAGCCTGACGTGCACCGTTGATCACACCCGAGATTGTGTTGGCGGTCGCCATTCCCAGATCATTGTGGCAGTGAGTAGCAATTGTGACGTTATGTATCCCATCGACGTTTTCCATAAGATACCTTATCTTCTCGCCGAACTGTGCCGGAAGACAATAGCCTGTGGTGTCGGGAATGTTCACTACTGTGGCACCAGCCTTGATCACCGCCTCGATCACACGTGCGAGATATTCATTGTCGGTGCGACCTGCATCCTCGGCATAGAATTGCACATCTTCCACAAATTTCTTGGCATACTTAACACACGCCACCGCCCGCTCAAGAATTTCCTCCCGTGTGGAATTGAACTTATAGCGGATGTGGGCATCGCTGGTGCCGATACCGGTGTGGATACGCTTGCGTTTGGCATATTGCAATGCCTCTGCAGCCACACGTATATCGTTCTCCACGGCACGTGTGAGGGCACATATCGTGGGCCATGTCACAGCCTTGGATATCTCCACCACCGAATTGAAATCGCCGGGACTGGAGACAGGGAATCCAGCCTCGATGATATCAACGCCCAATTCCTCCAATGCTTTGGCAACCTCGATCTTCTCCACCGTGTTGAGTTGGCATCCGGGAACCTGCTCGCCATCGCGAAGGGTAGTATCAAAAATAAAAAGCCTGTCGCTCATAATTATAGTCTTTAACGTTTAGGTGCAATAATCACACCAATTTGTAAAATTTTCAGCAAAGATAGTGAAAATATGTGACAATTCGGCAGATTTCAGAAAAATTGGGCGAGAATAATACAAAAAAAGGAAGCAACTTGTTGAAAAGCTGCTTCCTGACTTGTGGCGGGGGAAGGGATCGAACCTCCGACCTCCGGGTTATGAGCCCGACGAGCTACCACTGCTCTACCCCGCAGTAATTTTGACACTGCAAAGGTATGGACTTTTTCCCGATTGCGCAAATATTTTAACCTATTTTAACCTTACAATGGTTCATCAAGCCCCTTTATGGTGCTTGAATTGGTACCTTTCACGAATTTGCCTGATACAAGTTTTCCTCCCCTTATCCTGACGTCATAGATGCGATCGCCGGGGCGCATCGTGATGGAATGATTGCGGTTACCCTTGACCACGAACCTCTTAATGTCGCGGAACACTATAAGGCGGCGCTTCTCATCATATATGCCTGCTCCATCGAACACCTCAATTCCTTCCTCGGTGTTCACACTCTCCACCGAGGCCTTATCCCTCACTGTCACCAGACATGTGGCTGCATTGGCATGAATATCCCGATTCTCCACTACAGCCTTGACAAAGGCGCTTCCGGGATTGTGGGCGTAGATGTTGCCGGCAGAATCCACCGACACGACAGGCGGACATTCGCTGGTCCAGCGGACACGCACGGTCGACAGGTCCACTTCGGCAGACCCCGGACTGCGCTTAACATAAGCCTTCAGATGAGCCTTGCCATCGCGTTCAATCACCAGACCCACATCGCTGAGAGAAAGCTCAACCGTAGGGTGGGAATAAGCCTTCGGTGCGTAGACCTGCGGCTTTACCGCCCAACGCGGTCCGTAGTCGCTGTAGCCTAAGAACCATACAGCCACCGCCACACCAAGGATCGCCACGATGGAGAGCGACCTGACGGCCATACGCGTCAGATATTCCAGCCGGGGATGTTTGGGATCAATCTCTATATCGCTGAATTCTTTCATATTGCAGAAGACTCAGGGATATCAGAACGAACCATACGGAACGCTGAAAGTATCGCCCTGGCGCACATCACCCGTATCAATACCTTTTTTCAGCCAACGTACACGCCATTCGGAGCGGCCGTGGTTAAATGTCTCGGGCTGTTCGCGTCCGTAAGCTTTTTTCTGCAGGTAGTCATCTCCTATCTTGGCAGCCACGTTGATGGCGTTCTCCACATCGCCCGGCTCGATGGAGCCGAACATCTTGTTGTCCTGGTTAGCCCATACCCCGGCATAAAAATCAGCCTGAAGCTCAAGGCGTACACTTATTTTGTTTGCCTCAGATTCCGACAGGCGCGACATCTGCTGGTGGGCATTCTGGAGAGTTCCCAAGAGATACTGCACATGATGTCCCACCTCATGGGCTATCACATAGGCATAGGCGAAATCGCCGCCACCGCCGATGCTCTGCTGCATTGTCTTGAAAAAATCGAGGTCGATGTACACGGTCTGGTCAGCCGAACAATAGAAGGGACCTGTCTGTGCCGTGGCACCTCCACACCCCGACTGAACCTGGCCATGAAAGAGCACAAGCTTAGGCTCTTCGTACTCGCCCCAACCGTTCTGCCGAAATTGCTGGGCCCAGACGTCCTCTGTGCCGGCAAGCACCTTGGAAGCCAGGTCGGCAAGGCGTTCATCCTCCGCGTCAGGCACATATTCAGTCTGTTGTGCCTGTCCGAGTCCTCCCTGACTCATTACATTTCCGATAACGTCGCCAATATCTCCACCGGAGAACAGTGTGACAGCCGCTATAACGATCAATCCTATGATACCGCCGCCCACACCGGCAGCTTTGCCCGAAATACGCCGACGGTCATCGACGTTCGAGCTTGTTCTTCTTCCATCTAAACGCATAATTTAGGTAATAAATGATAGTGAATAGTGAATATCTAATGGTGAATGATTATTCTATCTCGGTGAAGGCCAACGGGAGGAGAGCCTTTACCGACGGCACCTCGAACACTTTATCGGCTCCAACCAATAGAACTTTCATGTCCTTTCCTGCAAGGTTCTCATATTCGATCAGAGCCTGACGGCAACCGCCACAAGGCGATATCGGATTTTCTAAAAAATTGCCGTCTACGCCTCTTGCTGCAATGGCGATTGCTTCCATGCGGCTTTCGGGATAGCGGGCATGAGCATAAAAGCAAGCCGTACGCTCGGCACATGTACCCGAGGGGTAGGCAGCATTCTCCTGGTTGCAACCCGTCACCACCTCGCCATTATCGAGCAATATCGCTGCCCCAACCCTGAAATGGCTATATGGTGCGTAGGCTCTCTCTGTAGCACGGCGGGCAGCATCGACCAACCTCGCATATTCCGGACTCAGTTCGGCCAACGAAAGCTCCCGGATTCGTGTAGTAATGGTTATTTCCTTCATTTACGTGTGTTATTCGGTGGTGTCATCGTCGAGAGACTCGTCATATTTCTCAAAAAGGAAATCGTTGTAGGGGAAACGCGCCATGTGAATTTCTTTGGCACGTTCATAGATGATCTCTTTCAGTTTATCTATATTGGTGCCTTTCTTGGCAGAGATGAACACACAGTTATCGCCAAGCTTCGACATCCATGTTTTCTCCAGCTCGTCGAGAGGTATATTCTCGCGTGAGCGTTCGGTGAGATCATCTTCATCCTTCTCGACGTATGAAAAGGCATCGATTTTGTTGAACACCATGATCATCGGTTTGTCATTACCCTCGCAAACCTCATCGAGCGTACGGTTGACCACCTCGATCTGCTCCTCGAAATTGGGATGGGAAATATCCACCACGTGCAGCAGCAGGTCGGCGTCGCGCACCTCGTCGAGAGTCGACTTGAAGGAGTCGACCAGATGAGTCGGCAGCTTGCGTATGAAGCCCACAGTGTCGGTGAGCAAGATGGGCAGATTATCGATCACCACCTTTCGCACCGTAGTGTCAAGGGTGGCAAAAAGCTTGTTCTCTGCAAATACATCGCTTTTGCTCAGCACATTCATAAGTGTCGATTTCCCGGCGTTCGTGTAGCCCACGAGAGCTACGCGGGTAAGCTTACCGCGGTTCTTGCGCTGAGTGGCCTTCTGTTTGTCGATAGCCACAAGTTCCTTTTTCAGGAGCGAGATGCGGTCAAGGATTATACGGCGGTCGGTCTCAATCTGAGTCTCGCCAGGGCCACGCATACCGATACCGCCTCGCTGGCGCTCAAGATGGGTCCACATACGTGTCAGTCGTGGCAACAGATACTGATACTGGGCCAGTTCTACCTGAGTCTTTGCCGTTGCGGTCTGGGCGCGCCGCGCGAAGATATCGAGAATGAGGCTGGTGCGGTCGAGAATCTTCACCTGAAGGACCTGTTCGATATTCGCCACTTGTTTTGATGTGAGGTCATCGTCGAATATCGCGAGATTGATATCGTTCGCCTCGATAAACTCCCTGATTTCCTCCAGCTTGCCTTTGCCTACAAAAGTGCGCATATTTGCTCCGTCGGCACGCTGAAAAAATACCTTCACCGTCTCCGCACCGGCTGTCTCCGCCAGGAACGATAATTCGGCGATATATTCCGCAGCCTTCTGTTCGGGCTGACGCGGCGTGATAAGTCCCACGAGCACCGCCCTTTCGTTTTCGGTGTGTGTCTGTCTTTCTATCATATATATAGTCGTTTCTTAATTTTTGTAAACCCGACCGATACAACGATCAGTCCATTAATCAACAAATCAAAAGGTAGCAAAGTTTGCACGCATCAACGCACCGACAGCGATGAGGTGATGAACTCTACGTAGGCCTTGATCACCGCCTGATTTATCTGCTGATTGGACTCATGGAGCGTCAGCAGATCGAGACCCTGTATCATGTGGTACGCAAAATTGCGCAAAAGCGAACATTTCTCCTGATCGAAGGCCCCGCACTCCACTCCCTCGTCGAGAATTCCGAAGAGCAGCTTCTCTTCCTTTTCGAGCACTTTCTTCGGAATCTGACCGGATTTGCGGAAATCGAGCTTCATAAGCGACTTTAGCGAATATGACGTTGTGCCCGCAGATCTTGTATTGGTCAGTTTTGTGGTCAGGAAAGCCCCGAGTTTGTCGGCGGGAGCCATATCCGACAGGCATATACCCCGAAGCTCGCTCACCAGCTTGTCGCTTTCACCCTCGATCACGGCGCTGTATATCTCCTTCTTATTTTTAAAATAAGTGTAGATTGTGCGCCTACCCTTTTCAGAGGCGTTGGCAATGTCGCTGATGGTGGTGTTCTCCACCCCCTTCCGAATGAAAAGCTGTCGAGCCACCTCGATGAGTTTTTCCCTTGTCTTGAGTGCCATGTCAGAAGAAATGAAATTATGCTACCTGCATACGGCAACCCGCATCTGGGCCGGAATAATGTATTTCCTTGCCATATCCATTATAATATCAGGGGTGATGTCACGGACCCAGCGCACCTGCTTTCCAAAATATCCCTCGGGCAATCCCACCGACTCAATCGTCTTGTAATAGTCGATTATTGTGAACGGCGAGTCGAGGGTCTCCAGGAGGGATGACGACGCGAACTGCCTGAGACGCATCATTTCATCCGGAGGCAGGGGAGCCACAGCCAACTGCTCCATCTCCTTGCCCACCTCATCGATCACCGCCTCTACATAGGCCTCATCAGCCTGCGCCATCACTGATATATAGCTTCCCTCCTGATTTCCCAGAAGATAAGCACATATCCCATAGGTGTAGCCTTTATCCTCACGTATGTTTTTCATCAGCCGGCTGCCGAAATATCCACCGAGGGCCATAACGCTGAGACGCAACGGAATATAGTCGGGGTGGAAACGCGGGATCGAAGGCAGTCCTATCTCTATGGCCGCCTGCACGGCCCCGGGCTTCACTACCACCACTGTCGAAGGCGGCTCGGGAGAATAAGGTACAATGATCTTCTCTATCGCAGGGCAAGGCGAAGGAAGCGACTCCAGCATCCGGCGTACACAATTGAATATCTCATCGGAGAAATTTCCTCCTAAATATGCCTGGCAGCCGTCGGCAGTAATGAGACTGTGATAGAAATCCCTTACCTGACCAAGGGTTATGGACCGTACCTGTTCGATGGTCGGCACCTCTGATTCGGGGTGCGACGGTCCCTTGACAAGCGGGGCAAGGGCCTCGTTGCAAAGCACCGAAACCTTACTGTGGGCAAGCAGGAAATTATTTACCTCAATCTCATGAAATGTTTCGAATGCCTGCTGTTCCAAGGATGGTTCGCATATCACCTCGCGCACTATTGGCATCACATCGGCGAGCATGGAATTGAGCGCGGTAAGCTGAAGAATGGTTACATGACGGGATGCCGTGATCTTGAGCATGGCTCCATGAAAATCGAGTATCTCGGAAATCTCCGCGCCTGTATGGTGGGCTGACCCCTGCGACATCAAGGAAGCCAAAAGCGTGGCAACCATGGGATGAGGCGCCTCAAGGCAGCCCCCCTGCCACACGATGGATAATTGCACCACCTCTTGAGAGCCTCCTTTGACGTAATTGAACCTGACGCCATTGGATAGGGTCTGGCTGTCGGGCAAAGGCAGGGAAATCTCCCCGATCGTATGTATAGGTGGAGGTGTAGTGCGGTCGAGCATGATGATTCGGTGATTATTTTTTAATAATTTGCCAAAGTTACGAAAAGATTTTCAATCTGCACAATGCTTTTTCTCGAAATACCCGCGCCGGTCATTTTTTCTTCTTATAGAAATATCCCGGAATAAGGAACATTCCCACCACAAGATATATATAATATGTGATAAGGCGCCAGATAAGGGCCATCACCACGGCAAGGTCGCCGCTTCCGATTATGTCGCCATAATATTCCGTGAAGATCCATTCGCTGAGCCCGGAGCCACCCGGAGTGGGACTTACCATCAGCACTACCCATACCACAAACTGCCGGCACAGCACCAGCACCTGGGAGAAGCCCGGCACAAATGCCCAGAACAGGGCATTGACTATGAGATAACGCGAGAACCATGACACCACCGTGGCCAGGAACACCTTAATCCACCACCCCGCCGTGCAGGTCTTCACCCACCTGGAGGTTTCGACCATGTTGGAGGCTGTGTTCTCAATGGCAGGGAGCCAGCGACGGAGAAGCCTGATGCTGAATAGCTTCACAAGGATGCGCTGCACCGCACCGGGCATCACGATAATACCGAGGAAAAGGATTGTGGTCCACACCACTATGCCTGCGTACACGAGCCAGAACACCATCTCTATGCCATCGAGCACCGCACTGTCAGCGCCCCCGAATAGAGCATCCAGCGGCATGAACATCACTATTATCGGACAGAATACCACGAAGAACAGCTCGTCAAGGAAAAGCGTGGTGAGAGTGAGGGTCGTGCCCCGGCCCACATCTACGCCTTCGCGGTTGAGGTAGAATATGGCAAACGCGCTGCCACCCACCACCGAAGGGGTAATGGCCGACGTGAATGCGCACATCAGGTCGACCCTCAACGCCCTACGCCACGACAGGTCGGGAGCTGCAATAGTGTGGAACCTCCATGTTAGACCAAAATCCCTTCCCATCACGAAAAGGAAGGCAATGGCTATGCCCACGAATGTATGTGCGCCGAAATGTATGTTATCCCACGACGACACAGAAAATTCGCCATAGAACAGCCAGGCCACCACTGCTATGCCAATCAGCACAGGGAGCAGAATCTTGAGCCTGAGATTTTTTATTTGTTGTACTTCCTGAGTCAAGGCTTCAGAGGACTTTTTTCTGATATTTCGACAATAAGTTGATTATCTCCGCCGTAGTCGCCACAGGGTCGTTATTGTCGGCTGATGTGACGTTGAGGGCAATGCCACTGATGCCTGCCATCATGAGCTTATCAATCGTGGGCATGGAATAGTCGCCGGTGGCCACCAGCGGGATCATGAATTCCTTTTCACGCAACAGGTCGACAGATGCCTGGACCTCCCCTACCCCAAGACCGTATGGAAAGGCGATATAATCCACATCGGCGTCTTTCAGGGCAAACGCCTCTTCAGTGGTGTAGGCAGTGACGCCGATGATGGCTTCCGGTCCGCAGAACTCACGTGTCTGCGCGAAACTTATCTCAGGATCGGTGAGCACCACACCGTGGATACCAAGTTCGCGAGCCAGTTCCACATGATTCTCAATTGTCAGCAGCGTGCATTCCTCCATGCACAATGGTATGATTTGCTGAGCCACCTCGCGAATCTCGGCATCGGAGGCTCCGGGCATACTCATTATTATCCAGCGGCATCCACCCTCGATGGCCATCTTCACTTGCTCGGGCACGGAATATCTGTCGTTCTCTTTAGCTATGAACTGAAGCATAAATCTTTATAGTTATGAATAAATTAGAACAAAATTACTGTTTTTTTCCAGAGTATGCAAATAAAAATTCCCCAAATGTGAAAAAGATTTAAAATTATGATTGTGGCTTTCGTACACCAATTATTTGACGGCAACTATTTGGGATAATAAAAAAATTTACATAACTTTGTTCCCAAATTTTCCAATCCTTTCAGTCAAGGAATATCTGTAAATATTATATAGAATAATGAAAAAAAGTGCATTACAGAAGGCTCGCGCGGCATATCTGCCGAAGCTTCCAATAGCGCTTACAAGCGGAGCCGTTAAGGTTGTGGAGGGCAAGCCCACACAGTCAGTAGCCGACCAGGAAGAAATCCGTCATCTGTTCCCCAACACCTACGGAATGCCGGAACTCTCCTTCGAGAAGAACCCCAACCCCACCGTGGGCAAGCCGGTGAATGTTGGCGTGATCCTGTCAGGCGGCCAGGCTCCCGGCGGTCACAATGTGATCTGCGGAATTTTCGACGGCATAAAGAAGATTCATCGCGACAGCCGTCTGTTCGGTTTCCTCATGGGTCCCGGCGGACTGGTTGACCACAATTATATCGAGCTGACATCCCCCATCATCGATGAGTACCGCAACACCGGCGGTTTCGACATCATAGGTTCGGGACGTACAAAGCTTGAGAAGAAAGAACAGTTCGACAAAGGCCTGATCATCCTCAAAGAGTTAGGAATAACAGCACTGGTGATTATCGGAGGCGACGACTCCAACACTAATGCCGCTGTCCTCGCCGAATACTATAAGGGCATCGATGCCGGAGTGCAGGTGCTTGGTGTGCCCAAGACCATCGACGGCGACCTCAAGAACAAAATCATCGAGACCTCTTTCGGTTTCGACACCGCCACCAAGGTGTACTCCGAGGTGATCGGAAACATACAGCGCGACTGCAACTCTTCGAAAAAATACTGGCATTTCATCAAACTGATGGGTCGTTCCGCTTCTCACATCGCACTGGAATGCGCGCTGGAGACCCAGCCCAACATCTGCATAATCTCTGAAGAGGTTGAGGCTAAAAACCAGACACTTCAGGACGTGGTGGACTACATAGCCGGTGTGGTGGCACGCCGTGCACAGGACGGCAACAATTTCGGCACAGTGCTCGTGCCGGAGGGACTGATCGAATTCATCCCTGCCATGAAAAAACTCATCGCCCAGCTCAACGACCTGTTGGCCAACAATGCCACACAGTTCGCAGCCCTCGACAAGCAGGCTCAGCGTGAGTTCATCCTGAAGAACCTCTCCGAAGATAACGCCGCCATATACGCATCCCTTCCCGAGAATGTCGCCACCCAGCTCACTCTCGACCGCGACCCCCACGGCAATGTGCAGGTATCGCTCATCGAGACTGAGAAACTTTTGAGCGAAATGGTAGGCAAGAGACTGGCCGAGTGGAAAGCAGAAGGCAAATACACCGGCAAATTCACTGCCATGCACCATTTCTTCGGCTACGAGGGACGTTGCGCCGATCCGTCGAATTTCGACGCCGACTATTGCTATGCGTTAGGCTACAATGCAGCGTGGCTCATCAACGCCGGCGTGACAGGATATATGTCGTCGGTACGCAACCTCGTGAAGCCCGCCATCCAGTGGACTACCGGAGGTGTGCCCATCACCAGCATGATGAATATGGAACGCCGCAACGGTGAGCTCAAGCCTGTGATACAGAAGGCGCTCGTCGACCTCAATGGCGCACCGTTCCAGCGCTTCGCCGCACAGCGCGACCAATGGGCTGTAGGCACATGCTTCATCTATCCCGGCCCGATCCAGTATTTCGGTCCTGCCGAGGTGTGCGACCAGCCTACCATGACACTGCGTTATGAGCATCTCGACAAGTGAGGAATCAGGCCACATGCGGGGGAAGCCCAATACATGAAGCCTGAAACCTAAAAGAATATTTCCTGACTTTCAGCTTGCAGGTCAGCCGGAACCGACAGCAATGTCGTCTTCCGGCTGATTTTTTTTGCGGTCAGCAAGTATTGTTTCATAGTTTCATTTTTTGCTAAATTCCCTTAAATCAATATCTACGATGCAGAACATTTGTCCTTGGCCATGCGTTATTAGGATGAATGTCGGAAGACAGGGACTGACAAAATGTCAGTCGGACGTGTTTGGCACGATATTCGCAACATAAAGGGCAGAAAAAAATAACAAACAACTTATTAAAACATATAACATCATGAAAGTAACACCACTGGCCGACAGAGTGCTTATCAAGCCCACCGCAGCCGAAGAAGTAACCGCTTCAGGTATCATCATTCCTGATTCCGCTAAGGAGAAACCGCTGAAAGGCGAAGTTATCGCCGTAGGCAAAGGTACGAAGGACGAAGAGATGGTCCTGAAGGAAGGCGACAAGGTGCTGTACGGAAAGTACGCCGGCACCGAAGTAGAAATCGAAGGCGAGAAAGTGCTTATCATGCGCCAAAACGAAGTACTCGCTATTCTTGGTTAACTAATTAGGAATTGTAGAACAAGGCAAGACAAAGCCTCTAAAAATCAGAAAGACAATGGCTAAAGAAATTAAATTCAATATCAAGGCTCGCGAAGAGCTCAAGAAAGGCGTTGACGAATTGGCCAACGCAGTGAAAGTGACACTCGGCCCGAAAGGTCGCAATGTCATCATCGAGAAGAA
>CAYZPI010000084.1:0-14915 GCA_964480085.1 uncultured Bacteroides sp.
CTGGGACAGAAGGACCTGCTGGTGCGCACCCAGGGCAACTGGGGCAACATACTCACCGGAGCGTCAGCCGCCGCCGGACGATACATCGAGGCCAAGCTGTCGCATTTCGCCCTCGACGTGCTTTTCAACCCAAAGGTGACGGAATGGACCCCGAGCTACGACGGACGCAAGAAAGAGCCCGTCACCCTCCCCGCCAAATATCCGCTGCTATTGGCCCAAGGGGCAGAGGGAATAGCGGTGGGACTGTCGTCGAAAATCCTTCCCCACAATTTCAATGAGATCATCGACGCCGCCATCCACTACCTCCACGGCGAGGATTTCGAGCTATATCCCGATTTCGTGACCGGCGGATTCATCGACGTGGCACGCTACAACGACGGAGCCCGCGGCGGAGCAGTGAAAGTGAGGGCCAAGATCGAGAAGGTCGACAACAAGACGCTCGCCATCACAGAAATCCCCTTCGGACAGACCACCGGCTCACTAATCGACTCCATCCTCAAAGCCTTGGAAAAAGGCAAGATAAAGATACGCAAGATCGACGACCTCACGGCCGAGACCGCCCGCATCGTGGTGCATCTGCTGCCGGGCACCTCTTCGGACAAGACCATCGACGCCCTCTACGCATTCACCGCCTGCGAGGTGAGCATATCGCCCAACTGCTGCGTCATTTCCGACAAGAAACCCCTATTCTTAGGCGTGAGCGACGTGCTGCGCCACAGCGTTGACACCACCAAAAACATCCTGAAATCGGAACTCGAGATACGCCTGGGCGAGCTCTCCGAACAGCTGCATTTCGCATCGCTCGAAAAGATATTCATCGAGGAACGCATATACAAGGACGAAGGCTACGAACAGGCAAAGACCACCGACGCTGCCGTAGAACACATAGAGATGCGTCTGGAGCCATTCACGGCACAGCTCTACCGCGCGGTGACACGCGACGACATCCTGCGTCTGCTCGAAATAAAGATGAAACGCATCCTGCGCTTCAACGCCGACGAGTGCGACAACCTGATACTCAAAATCAAAGCCGACATCGAGGAGACCCGCGGACACCTCGACCGCCTGGTGGAATACACCGTGGACTGGTACACCTCCCTGAAGAAGAAATACGGTGACAACTATCCACGCCACACAATGGTGCGCGGTTTCGACAACATCGAGGCCGCCACGGTGGCCGAGGCTAACGAGAAACTCTACATCAACCGCGAAGAGGGATTCATCGGCACCGGATTGAAGAAAGACGAATTCATCTGCAACTGCTCGTCGATCGATGATGTGATAATCTTCTACAAGGACGGCAAATACAAGGTGGTGAAGGTGCAGGACAAACTCTTCGTGGGCAAGAACATACTGTACGTCAACGTGTTCAAGCGCAACGATGACCGCACCATCTACAACGTCATCTACCAGAATGGCAAGGGCGGCATATATTACATGAAGCGTTTCGCCGTGACGGGAATCACCCGCGACAAGGAGTACGACATCACACAGGGCGAGCCGGGCAGCAAAATCTGCTGGTTCTCCGCCAACCCCAACGGCGAGGCCGAGGTGGTGAAAGTGACCCTGAAGCCCAAGCAGAGGTTGAAGAGCCTGCAGATCGACGTGGATTTCGCCAAGCTCGCCATAAAAGGCAAGCAGGCGATGGGCAACCTGGTGACCAAAAACGAAGTACACCGCTTCTCGCTCAAGGAGAAAGGCTCATCCACGCTGGGCGGACGACAGGTGTGGTTCGACCCCGACGTGCTGCGCCTCAACTACGACGGCCGCGGCGAATATCTCGGTGAATTCCAGGGCGACGACAAGGTGCTGGTGGTGCTCGACAACGGCGAATACTACACCTCTTCATTCGACGCCGCCAACCACTACGAAGACAACATACTGCGCATCGAGAAATACCGGCCCGAAACGGTGTGGACCGCCATCCTCAACGACGCCGACCAGAAATATCCCTACATAAAACGCTTCACCTTCGAGCCGTCGGCCAAGCACCAGCGTTATCTCGGCGAGAACGAGAAATCCACCCTCATACTGCTCACCGACACCCAGGGCGCACGCTTCGAAGTGAAGTTCGCCGCTCCCGACGATTTCCGCGAACCCCTGATAGTGGACGCATGGGAATTCATAGGCGAAAAGTCGGTGAAGGCACGCGGCAAGCGACTCACCACCTACGCCATAGACTCGGTGGAAGAGATCGAGCCGAGAGAAATGAACATCAGCGAAGAGCCACAGCAGACCGACATCGTGGAAATCGAAGACACCGACTCAACCGAGACAGAGGACAATCCCGAGAACGAGAGCCATACGATTTCCGACGAAGACCTGCGGGATGAAATCAACGGTCAGCAGAAATTGTTTGATTAAGATTGTGGTTATGAGCTAATAAGGTTATGAGGTTACAAGACATGAGGAAGATTTACAGAATACTGATGATCTGTGTGAGCACCATCACGTCTATGGTGACCATGGCTCAGGACTCAATCCCCGTAATGCGGCCGGTGACGTCATCGTACATGCTGGAATACGGAACATCGCATATTGCAGACACCTACCTCACCCCCCTCCACTACAGAGGGCAGCACACCGCCTTCACCTACGAGCGCGACCAGGCCATGCGTTTCAACCCGCAGCGATGGACAATGCAGCTGAAAATCGGACTGACATACGACCACACTGAGAATCCGGCAAAGAACGCCACCATGGTGAACGGCGACCTGCATGCCTCATGGGCCATGATGCACCGCTGGACACCGGGCGGAGGCGTGACCCTGGGACTCGGAGGGGGCACCTCGCTCAACGCCGGCGTCCTGTACCTCACCCGCAACGGCAACAATCCCGCCTCGGCAAAGGTGGGATGGACGATCGACGCCACCGGATATGCCTCATGGAGCGGCCGGCTCGTGCGTCTGCCCCTGACCGTGAGGTACCAGCCCTCGCTGCCCCTTGCCGGCGCATTCTTCTCGCCCGACTACGGCCAGCTCTACTACCAGATAGCATTAGGCGAGCGCCGAGGGCTGCTGCACGCCGCATGGCCCGGCAACTATTTCGCCATGGACAACCTCCTCACCGTCGACCTGCATTTCGGGGCCACATCGCTGAGAATCGGATACCACAACAATACCTTCTCGTCGAAAGTGAACAACATCGTATCGCTCGACGTGACTCACGCCGTGGTGATAGGCATCACCACCGAATGGCTGTCGCTAAGCCCCACCTCCGACAAAATCGACGCTAAGATAATCTCATCTTACTGATTCGCATCATGATACGCAAAGCATTGATATTCACCATCCTGATTTGTCTGACGGCATGCCACCACATCGAAGAGTGGGATAACAACGCCACAGGCAATTTCGATGCCCTGTGGACCGCCGTCGACGAACATTACTGCTTCTTCGAGGAAAAAGGCATCGACTGGGACGAGGTGTACCGGAAATACCGCAAGCGCGTGTACAACAACATGCCGCAGAACATGCTCTTCAGCGTGTGTGCCGACATGCTCGACGAACTGCGCGACGGACACGTGAATCTCTCCTCGGCGTTCAACACATCCTACTACCGCAACTGGTGGAGCGACTATCCACAGAACTACAACGAAAGGCTTGTGGAACGCTACTATCTGAAATATGACAACAAGGCCCTCGGAGCCATAAAATACACCATTCTTGAGCAGAATATCGGATACATGAACTATTCGACATTCTCCTCCGGCATCGGCGAAGGCAACCTTGACGCCATCCTCAGCGATTTCGCACTGTGCACCGGCCTGATCATCGACATCCGCGACAACGGCGGCGGCAACCTCTCCAACACGGAGACACTGGTGCGACGTTTCATATCCGAACGCACCCTGGCGGGATACATGGTGAACAAGACCGGACCCGGACACAACGATTTCTCCGAACCCGAGCCCTACTATTTCGACCCAATCGAAGCCCCCCACCTGCGGTGGAACAAGCCCGTGGTTGTACTCACCAACCGCAGCACCTTCAGCGCCGCCAACAATTTTGTGTCGATCATGCAGTATCTGCCGAACGTATATATCGTGGGCGCATGCACCGGCGGCGGCTCAGGAATACCCATCAATATGGAGGTGCCCAACGGATGGATGGTGAGGATGTCGGCGGTGTCGGTGCTCGACGCAAAAGGGCGCACCACCGAATTCGGGGTGGAGCCTTCGGAGGGCTGCGAAGTTGACCTCGACCCTGAGCTCGCACTGCTGGGAATCGACTCGATGATAGAAAAAGCAATCCAAGTGCTGTCGGGTGAAAACATTTAGACATCCAGCCTTGTTACTCTGTTATCTATTCATTTATGAGATAACCGAAAATTGAAAGCTACAAGAATCGCATCCGGCATAATACGCGCCATCTTCTGGACGGTGATGGCAATAGTGCTGTTGGCATCAGGCATTGTCCTGACGCTCTACTCTCCGTGGGGACAGGAGAGAGTACGCACGGCATTGGTGGGCTACATCAACAAGCAGGAGGGGATAGAGGTGAAGCTCGACGCCCTGAGTCTGAAATTTCCGCTCGATGTGGACATCGCCGGAGTGATGCTGGTGCAGAAAGGCGACACCATGGTCACCGCCGACACCCTCTCCGCTTCCGTGGGACTGATGCCGCTCTTCAAGGGCAAAGTGGAGATCGAACAAGCCAGCCTCAGAAACGCCTACTACCAGCTCGGCAACGCCGACTCGCTGATGTGGCTGCGCCTTTGGGCCGGAGATGTGAGCCTCCGTCCCGCTTCCGTGGAGCTGCAGTCGATGGACATACGTCTTAGCGACGGAACGATAGCCGACGGCACCGTAGACATGGTGCTCCGGCAGGACACTGCGGCAGCCACACCGGCCGACACCACTGCCGCCACAGCAATGAAGATAAGCCTCGACAAGCTCACACTCGAACGCTTCACCTACAAGATGAGCATGCTCCCCACCATCGACTCATTAGGCACCACTATCGGTAGCGGCGTGCTCACCGCCGGCGTCATCGACATGCAGTCGCAGCGGGTGACCCTGAAATCCATGATTGGCGACCACATGGCCGCCGCCTACATCGCCCCCGATTCCGCCACGATAGCCGCCACCCCCGTGGCTCCACCTTCGGAAAGCACCTCCCCGCCCTGGACCATCGAAATCGACACAATACATTTCGCCGACTCGAAGGCGCTCTACACCACACGCGGGGTGACTCCACTACCCGGACTTGACTTCGCCTACATCCAGGCCGACAGCATCGACTTAGGCATCAGCAATTTCTACAACCAGGCCACCACCCTGAGCCTGCCACTCACCCTGCATGCCGTGGAACGCTGCGGAGTGGAACTCAACGCCACCGGCACATTCAGCCTCGACTCCACAGCAATGTATTTCCGGGAATTCGACATCACCACCCCAGTCACCACCCTGAAAGCAGACGGCATGATGGGGATGGGCGACATGCTCACCGACACATCCTTGCCCCTGCGCCTGAGCGCCGGAGGCGAATGCGCGTTCTCCGACCTTATGAAGATGTTCCCGGGCTATGCACCATATATCTCGCTGCTGCCCAAAGGCGGCAATGCCTCAGTAGGGCTCGACCTGCACGGCACCGCCGGAGAGCTCGACATCGACCGGCTGCGCCTCGCCGTCAACGGATGCGTTCGCCTCAACGCCTCCGGTTCCCTGCAGAACATATTCTCCACCGACCGCATGGGCGGCGACATCGAATTCACCGGCAACATAATGGACGTGAAGGACATCCTCAATGCCTTCGTCGATCCGTCGATGGGATTGAAGGTGCCTCCCATGACACTCGGAGGCAAGGCTCACATCCGCGGCGGCGACATGGCCGCCAACATCAAAGCCACGACATTAGGCGGCAAGATAGCCCTTGACGCCCGCTACAACAGCAACACCGAAGGCTACGACCTCGGCATCGACACCCACGATTTCCCTGTGAACGCCTTCATGCCCGATCTCGGTGTAGGAAAAGCCACCCTCTCGCTCTCGGCAAAAGGCAGGAGTTTCGACTTGCTCGCCCGCAATGCCGCCATCGACGCCAATGCCACAGTGAAGAGCATCGTCTATTCAGGCTACACCTATGAAGACATTACGCTCGACGCAGCCCTCCACAACGGAAAAGCCAACATCAACGCCTCGGTGAACGAACCGGATGCGAAGCTGCGCCTGTCAGCCGAAGGCAATCTCGACGGCGACACCTACAGCTGGACCGCCAGCCTCGACGGAGAACACATCGACATGATGGCCCTCCACCTGTCGGAGACCCCGATGCAGATGAGCCTGCAAATGGACGCCGACGCATCGTACACCCCTAAGACCAACGAGATCGACGCCAAGATGAGGATACCGGAATTCTATTACAAGGGCGACCAGAATATGGAGTTCACCCTCTCCGACATCACCGCTCACCTCTTCGCCAATGACTCCACGACAAGCCTGGCGCTCAACAACCGCGACCTCGTGGCCCATGCCTCCTCGCCCTCCGGGCTCACCGCAATCATGGCACAGACCGACTCCCTCATGGCCGTGCTCGACCACCAGATGGCACAGAAACAGATCAACGTCGACTCGCTCCAGAAAGCCATGCCCCGCTTCAATCTCGATATCGTGGCAGGAGACGACAACCTGATAAACGACATCCTCAAGACCAGCCAGATGAGCATCCGCCATCTTTCAGTGGCTGCCCTCAACGACTCCACCATAAGGCTCAACTCAACCATCAACTCGCTGTCGACCGGATCGATGATGCTCGACACAGTGAGGGTGGACGCAAGCCAGGTGGACCAGAAAATGCACATGATAGCCACGCTCGACAACAAAAAAGGCAATCTCGATGAGTTCGCCCACGTGCGTCTCGACGGCATGCTCAACCTCAACAACATATCGATGCGCATCACCCAGCAGAATGCATCCGGCGAGACCGGCTACGACTTAGGTGCCATCGCCCTGCTCGCCGACTCGACCGTGACGGGCCGCCTGTTCCCGCTCAACCCTGTGATCGGCTACAAGAAATGGACTGTCAACATCGACAACTTCCTGAAATACGACCTCGCCGACAAGCATATCGACGCCAACCTGAAGATGAAAGGCGACGACTCGTCACTGCAGCTCTTCACCGCCCACCAGCATGGCCCCGGCCACGAGGAGCACAACGACAGCATCAACGACGTGACCCTGAGGATATCCGACATACATCTGCAGGACTGGATATCGTTCAACCCATTCGCCCCGCCAATCTCAGGAGACCTCTCCGCCGACATCAATCTCCTCTGGGACGGAGGCAACGACATTAACGGAAAAGGCAACATAGCACTCAGCAATTTCTTCTACGACAACAGGAAAGTGGCATCGATGCAGCTCGACCTCGACGTGGCCACCAATATCTCGGGCACCGTGCGCGCCAAAGCCGACCTGATGGTGGACGGAGAGAAGACTATGTCGATAGCCGGCAACTTGAACGATTCTAATTCCGAATCACCGTTCAACCTCGACCTGTCGCTAATCCGGTTCCCCCTCTCTACGGTGAATCCATTCCTGCCTGAGGATATGGCGCAGCTCGCCGGTGTGCTCAACGGACAGATGATCGTGTCGGGCGATGCTGCAAACCCGATAATCAACGGAGAGATTGATTTCGAGAATACCGCCGTGAAGGTCGGGATGGTCAACACATCCTACTCGTTCTCCGAAGTGAAGATACCGGTGGTGGACAATATGGTGTCCTTCAACAATTTCGAGATACGCGGAGCCAACGACAACCCGCTGCAGATCAACGGCACGGTGAATATCAAATCCATGTCTGACCCCAGCTACGACCTCACCATGAAGGCCAGGAACATGATGGTGGTCAACACCCAGAAGGCCGCCCGCAACGCCGTGCTTTTCGGCAAAGGATATATGGATATAGATGTGAAAGCCAAGGGCAACCTCAATTTCATGCAGCTGAATGCCGACATCTCGATCCTCTCCGGCACGAATGTCACCTACGTGATGCTCGACAGCCCGGAAGAGCTCACATCATCGGCGCAGGACATGGTGAAATTCGTCAACCTCAACGACTCGTCGGCCGTGGCCGTGGCCGACTCGCTCGTCAACCAGGAGATGATGATGGCCCTCGACGCAAAACTGACCATACAGAACGGCACTACATTGAACGTGGAGCTGCCGTCGGGCGGTCCGGGCACCGGATCGGGCAAGGCGCAGATCCAGCCGGAGGGCTCGTTCACCTACTCGCAGTCGCCCCTGGATCAGGACGGAAGATTGCTCGGACGCCTAAACATCAACGGCGGCTATGCCAAATACACCATTCCCGTGATCGGACAGGAAAAGCGTTTCTCCTTCGACCGCGGATCTTACATCGCCTTCAACGGCGACATGCTCAACCCTGTGCTCAACATCCATGCATCCGACAGGCTCAAGGCCAATGTGACGCAGGAGGGAAGCAACTCCCGTCTGGTGAATTTCGACATCAGCCTGAACGTGACCGGAACACTCGACAAGATGGACGTGGCATTCGACCTCTCCACCGACGATGACCTCACCGTGGCCAACGAGCTGCAGTCGATGACTCCCGAACAGCGAGCCAACCAGGCCATGAACATGCTGCTCTACAATATGTACACCGGTCCGGGCACCTCGGCCTCCGCCAACCTCTCGGGCAACCCGCTGTTCTCCTTCCTTGAGAACCAGCTCAACAACTGGGCTGCCAACAACATCAAGGGTGTCGACCTGTCATTCGGCATCGACCAGTACGACAAGACCACCAACGGCTACACATCATCGGCCATGACCTACAGCTACCAGGTGTCGAAGACCCTCTTCAACGACCGCTTCAAGATCATCGTGGGCGGCAACTACTCGACCGACACCAACGCCGACGAAAACATCGCTGAGAACCTCATCAACGACATATCGTTCGAATATTTCCTCAACCAGCAGCAGACCATGCTCGTGAAGCTATTCCGACACATGGGCTACGAGAGTATCCTCGAAGGTGAGGTGACCCAGACGGGTGTGGGCTTCGTCTACCGACGCAAGCTCGACCGTCTCGGCAGAATCCTGCCCAAATTCATGCGACCCAAATACAAGGACTGAACCGGCTTAAGAACACATTACCACCGTGAAACGAATCATCCTCTACATACTGCCCCTGCTGACAGCCCTGGCTGTCGGCTGCTCCACAACAAGGAAAATCCCTGAGGGCGAATTCCTCTACACCGGGCTCAAGGGTGTGGAGATTGCGCCTGACACCGCGAAAGGATATCCCGAACGGTTTCCATCCGCCCTCCATGAGGTGCTCACCGAGGCGGTCGACGTGCCTCCTACCCCGCGGTTCTTCTATGTGTTGCCTTTGGGATTGTGGATCTACAACAATATGTCGGACTCGGTGACCGGCCTGAAAAAGAAATTCTACGACAAATATGTCAAGGAACCCGTGCTGGTGTCGTCGGTGCGTCCGCAGCTGCGCACAAAGATGCTCGACGAGATTCTCGACAACAACGGCTATTTCTCCGGCTCGGCCTCATACGAACTCGTGCATCCGTCTAACCCCAAGAAAGCCTCAATCCTCTACACCATACATCCGGGCAACCCCTACCCGATCGACAGCCTGATACTGCTGCCCGACACCACTGCCCTGAACCACACCATCGACTCGCTCGTACGCCACGACCGCTATCTGAGCGAGGTGCCGGGAGTGACGTTCAGCCTCGACTCGCTCAACACCGCCCGCACCCGAATCACCAACAGTCTGCGCAACAGAGGCTACTATTATTTCAACCCTGAATTCATAGAATATCTCGCCGACACGATAATGATGCCCGGAAAGGTGGTGATGAAGCTCGACCTTGCTTCAAATATCCCGAGCTTCACCACCCGGAAATATATCACCGGCGATGTGACGGTGCGTGCATTCAGATACCGTGGCGGCGGCACTGCCGATACATTCGACCTCAAGAAGGTGACCCTCATACAGATGATGCCTTCGAGGCTGCGCCATTCCATTTTCAACGACAATGTGACATTCCGCAAGGGTCGTACGTTCTCGGTGCGGCAGATGAACAACACCCAGTCCTACCTCTCGCGCCTGGGCATATTCCAGGCCGTGAACATCGAGGTGGAGCGCGACACCACTGCCTCTGTGCCGACTCTCAACGTGAACATCGGCGCTACATTCGACGCTCCTTGGGAGGCCTCGCTCGAAGTGAACGCCACATCCAAATCCAACAGCTACATTGGTCCGGGACTAAATCTTGGCCTTACCAACCATAACATCTTCGGCGGAGGCGAGCAGCTCAATTTCAAGCTCACCGGCTCGTACGAATGGCAGACGGGACGCGGATCCAACCGATCGGTGTTCAATTCCTACGAGGCCGGATTCCAGACCTCGCTGGCCTTCCCGAGAATGCTCGCGCCGGCATTCATACCCCGGCGCCGGCGCCAGCTCAACTGGACCCGTATATCCCTCGGTGCCAACCTTCTCAACCGTCCACACTATTTCAAGACCGGGCAGCTAAACGCGGCCTTGAGCTACGACTGGCAGTCGAACCGATATGTGAGCAACACGCTCACACCGTTCAAGCTCACCTACAACAAGCTGATGCGTACCACCCCTGAATTCGACTCGCTGATGACGGTGAATCCGGCGATAGCCCTGAGCTTCGAGAGCCAGTTCATACCCCAGATGGCCTACCAGTTCAATTTCGACCGCGAATATTCCCACAGCGACCGGCTGAACCTGCAGGTGCAGCTCTCCGAGGCCGGCAACGTGTTCTGGGGCATCTACGAGCTGTGCGGGCAGCACGGTGAGAAGAAGATGTTCGGCACGCCCTTCTCTCAGTTCATCAAGGGTGTGGGCCAGGTGGTGTGGAGCCGCCGCATAGTGGGGAATTCATGGCTGGTGAGCCGTGTGGCCACCGGCGCGGTGCACGCCTACGGCAATTCGACCCACGTGCCCTACTCCGAGCAGTTCTACTGCGGCGGCGCGAACTCCGTCAGGGCTTTCGCCGTGCGGAGCATCGGTCCGGGCAGCTATCACGATGGAACGAATATCAACGGCTATTTCGACCAGACAGGTACATTCAAGTTTGAGGCGAACATGGAGTACCGTTTCCCGATCTACGGGCCGGTGAATGGCGCGGTATTCCTCGATGCCGGCAATGTGTGGCTGCTCAGGGAGGATCCCCTGCGCCCCGGCGGACTGCTGCAGGGACGCACATTCTTCAAGGAGCTCGCCACCGGCACGGGAGCAGGCATACGCTTCGACATCGGCATGCTCGTGCTCCGCGGCGACCTCGGCATCGGCATCCACGCCCCCTACGACACCGGCCGCAGCGGCTACTACAACATGACATCGTTCAAGAAATCCCTCGCCTTCCATCTCGCCATCGGCTACCCATTCTAAGGTATAAGTGATAGTGAATAGTGGATAAGTGGCTGCGGATACCGGCCAGTGGATGTAGGGGCCGCACAAGTGAAAAGATTTATTTCATATAACAATCGCACCTATTTGCGAGCAGGTCACAATATAATGAGAAAACGGATAGTCCTAATATTTATGACACTGGCATTACCATTTTTGGTGATATTCATAAGTTGCGTAAATAAGACTGAGGCATGGGATACTATAGACCGGGCAGAGGCTATCTTGAACACTCATCCAGATTCTGCCTTGTCCTTATTGTCATCAATAAATAAGGATAAACTCGGAGACAATGAAGAAAAGGCACGATATGCCTTAATCATGTCAATGGCATTGGATAAGAACTATATTGACACGACCTCTTTTGATGTGCTTCAACCAGCGATTGACTATTATCTGTATAAAGGTTCTGCCGATGAGAGACTGCGAACTCTTTACTATCAAGGCTGCATTTTTCTTAATAAATCAGACTTTGATATGGCAATGGAATGCTATCTTAAAGCTGCGGATTTAAAAGACGAATGTAAGGATACTATCACGTATGCCAATTTACTCGTAGCTCAAGGTAGTTTATATGCCAAATCTTATCAACTATATGATTATGTAATGAATAATCTCCATGCATCAGAACTATACAGCAAAGTTGGTGAACGACGCAGAGAACTTTCAAGTCTTATCCGTGCCTTAGATGGTTCTATATGTCTGGGAGACAAAGACAAATCGGACAGCATCATGGCACGGACTGACTCTCTTGTACGAAATCTTCCTGAATTAAGCCAGGCTTTGGACAGAGTAAAAATGACTTATGGTTTTCGGTTTAATTCTGAAAACGTAATTAACAATATCTTAGATTCCATATCTGATTTCAATAACTATAATAATGAAACAAAACTTGATATCACTTTAGGTTATCTGAAATTGAACGAATCTCGCAAAGCTAAATTGGTTTTTGAATCCATAGATTCTAATTTCATCAAAGCTAACTCTTTTAGATACATCGCTATCAGGCCAGAAGTTTTAGAAGCAAATGGGGAATATAAGAAAGCCCTTGAAGCGTATAAAATTTACCACTCTACCGTTGAATCTGAGAACGCTAAAATTTATTCACAGAAAACGACTGTTGCAGAAGAACTGCACGAATTAAAATTCAACCATCTTTACTCATTGAAAAGCAAAGACAGACAGTTGTGGTTAGGATTATGTGTGGTTTTAGTACTTATGATAATTATTGGTATTATATGCTATCAACTCAGGTTAGGAAAAAAGAATAGGATTATTGCAGAACAAGAACAATCCAGATTGCAACTTGAAAATGAAAATTTACTTAGACAAAACTCTGTTCTTGAACTTGAAAAACATAATGCCCAGCTGGAAAACGAAAAGCAGACTCTCGTAGCTGAGAATATGAGATTAAAAATCTCTCAACTTGAATCAGAAGGCGAGCATCTTAAGGAATTGCTCACTGAAAGGGAACTATCAAAACCGATTTTGGATTCTATTCAAGAACGTATCGGAATATTGAATGGATTGCTGGCTGCCAAAATTTCAGGTAATGAAGCATACTCAAAGCCGTACGATAAATGGATTAACCAGATTACAGAAGACAGAAAAAGTTTCATGGACTCTACGCGTCTCGCTTTTAGAGCATCATATCCGTCCTTCATGAAATATCTGGATGACCATGGTCTGACTGAGTCGGAATTGAACTATGTATGTTTATATGCCATCGGATTAAGAGGTAAGGAAATTGGTGAATACATACAGATAAAGCGACATTATCATACAAGCTCAGATATTCGGAAAAAACTTGGGCTCAAGGAAGATGACACCAATTTAGGTCTGCACATCCGGAATCTGATGAAGAAACTATAAAAATGAGGTTGTCAAACTTTCAGTTTTCTCAAAATATCAATATGTTTCGCTCTTATTCGTAAATTACTTATCAGCAACACATTAAAAATTCTTACCGTCAAACTTTTTCTCTTGTTTGAAAACTTTTCAAGAGGTAATTTTGCGAAACAAAAAAAACAATAATATGAAGAAATTAATGCTCATCATCGGAATAACGATGTTCCTATTTACAATGTCAGCAAAAGCTGATCAAACCCGAGCCGAGGTTCTTCTTTGGAACCACGAGTCTATTATGAATGGACGTGAAAGAGTACCTGCTTGTCTTCCGACAATTGATGTTGTGTATGATTCAGTTCTTAACAGTTCTCTTTAATTGTAGTACCAACTAACCATGATATTCAAAATTGACAAAAGATACATAGCCATACGATCCCTTTTGGTGATAGTATGCTATATGTTTGGAGTTTTAATCATCCTTAGTTTTACAGATTTAAAATCTCCAATAGATTTCGTGGCATCAAGTCTGTTTGCAAGTGTTATTATGTATTTTATTTTCTTCTTTCCGAGAAAAATCGTTATCAAAGATGGAATGATCAACTTTGTAGAGAGCAATAGGTTTAAAAGATCCAAGGTCAGGTTGGCAGACATAACTCAAACTGATTATGTATGTAGATTCTATAATACCGTGACAATCTTTACAAAATCAGGAGGGGATTACAAATTGCATCCCAAAGATGCTAATGATCTCATAAACTACATTCAAGCCCACAATCAGGATAGAAGGACTTAATAATTAGAAAGTTCAGTTTACCATACACAAACTATCTCACCTTTTTTCCCGTAATTTTTGACGGGTACTAAAATACATCTACCGTGCCCCGGAGGAGCGAGTGTTCTTACAATCCACGCGCCCCCGGGGCTCCCCCCATATACAGTCCTGATAATCTTAGTGGAAAAGCAACCCAATGCTGTTTACTTAAGAAAATCACCTTATCTTCTTGCTGAATATCAGGATCTACCGCTAACGGAGCCCCGGAGGGGCGAGGGTTGTGGGTAACCCCAGGTGGAGAGCGCAGCTCGGAACCTGGGGAAAGAATAAAACAAACACATTGAGCCCCGGAGGGGCGATATTGTGATGGCAGACAGTCGATTAGCTCCATTAGATGTTGTTTGCAACAATGAAGATTCCACAATATCGCACCTCCGGCGCTCAGTGATGAAAGAGATTCCAGACCCAGGGTTTCGTGCTTCGCTCTGCTTCGCACTCCACCCTGGGTTACCCACAACCACCACCCCTCCGGGGCTCAGTTAATCAATTAGATAGCTTTCAACTGTTTGTCTTAAGTAAACAGCATTGAAAAGCAACCTTACTTATTCACTATACCTTATGACCTAACCTTTTGCACATTTGCATGCAAATGTGCAAAAGGTTAAAGGAGTTTATAAAATTGGTATTTCATTTTATATTTCGTACATTTGCTCAATTTAATATTTTCAATCTTTTGCAATTTTAAGATATGGCAAAATTCAGAGGAGCTGTGACTATCGATGAAGACCGCTGCAAGGGGTGCGACCTGTGCGTGGAGGCGTGTCCTACCGACGTGCTGATGCTGCAGCCGAAAAGCGTCAACGACCGTGGTTACC
>CAYZPI010000085.1:0-14529 GCA_964480085.1 uncultured Bacteroides sp.
AGTCGGCGATGAGGCCGGGGATGAGGCCGTAGAACGAGCACATGAAGATCATCAGGAGCACCAGGGCTACGATGAACGATGTGATACCGTCGTTGATGGCCTTCTGTCCGAGCGACGGACCGATCACCATATCGGATATGATGTTGATCTTGGCGCTCATCTCGCCTGACTTAAGTACGTTGGCAAGGTCCTGGCCTTCCTCCTGGGTGAAGTTACCGGTGATGGATGACTGACCGCCCTCGATTGCACTGTTCACGTTAGGAGCGGAATATACCTGGTCGTCGAGCACGATGGCCACCGGACGCTGGTTGTCGGCTGCGTTGGCCGCTGTGATGCGGGCCCACTGGCGTGCGCCTTCAGAGTTCATGTGCATGAGCACCTCTATACCGCGCATGGGGTCGTAGTTGGTCCATGCATTGGTGACCACACCGCCTTTGAGTGCGGGTTCGCCGTTGCCGGACGTACGCAGGGTGTAAAGGGGATAGCCGATCTTGACTTCATCGCCGCCGTCACGTGCCTGGCGTGTGTCTTCCTTCACGCCCCAGAGGAGGGTGAGGTCGCCGGGGAGGATTGACTTGGCAAGCGGAGAAGCAAGGAGAGCATCGATGGCAGCCATGTCCATGGGAGTGCTGGCGTAGCCGATCACGGTGCTTGCAGCGCCGTAGGCCTGGCCGTTCTGGAGCAGCTGCTCAAGAGCCTGTGCACCTTTGCGCAAAGTGCTGTCGGCCATAGAGCGCTGAAGCAGAGTGCTGATGGCCGAACCCACTTCGGATGTGCGGTAAGTGTCGTAGAATTCAAGAGTAGCCGATCGCTGCAGAAGCTCGCGTACACGCTGATGGTCCTTCACGCCGGGGAGCTCGAGGAGTACCTGTCCGTCCTTGCCCTGGAGCACCTGGATGTTGGGCGAAACCACGCCGAACTGGTCGATACGCTTGCGGAGCACGCTGTTGGCGGCAGTCTCTGTGATGGATTTCACTTTATCTTTAAGAATACCCACAACGGCGGCATCCGATGATCCGCCGGGGATGAGGTTGTCCTTGAACACCACCGACAGGTCGATGTCGGGCTCGCGCTGACGGTACTGCTGGACGAATGTCGAGAGGAAGTCGAGCGACGCGTTGTTGCTTGCCATCGCGGCCGTGGTGTCGACGGCAGCCTCGAAATTGGGGTCGTTGGTTTTGTTGGAAATCGAGCGGAGCATGTCGGGGATGTCCACCTCGAGGATCACGTTCATACCTCCCTTGAGGTCAAGACCGAGGCCCACGCCCCATTTGCGTACATCGTTGAGGGTGTATAGACCCATGTACACCTTCTCACTGCCAACCGAGTCCATATAATGCTTATAGGCTTGGTTGTAAGCGGAGTCATCGTTATTGCCCGAGATAGTGCGCGCATATTGCTCTGCCTTTGTCTCGTACGATGACGACGTGAACGAGAAAGATAGATAGAACAGACACACCAGAACCAAGAAAATGGCAATCACACCGGCAACGATGCTTCCTAATTTTCCTTTGCTTTGCATGTGGTTAGTAAATGTATTAAAGTTGGTTAATTATTTGTTGCATAATTTTCAGCTTGCAAATATACGGATTTTCCGTCAAATAGCCCACGTTTGACGGAAAATTTTTAACATTAGGCTGTTTTTTTGCTTATTGCGGCCGGAATCGACATCATTACGTCAATTCCGGCCGCATCGGGGTATCAGAATTTGTAGGCTATGCCTATCAGGCCGCCGAATCGCTGTGCGGGCATGCCGCTCACAAGCAGGTAACGCTTGCCCAGGATGTTGTCGAGCGCCGCGAAAGCCGTGAGGCTGTGGGTGATCTTGTAGGTGGCGTTGAGATTCAGGTTGCCGATATTTCCCAAGTCGGAAAGGTAGCGGGACACCATCGACGATGATGAATTGTAGGCATACACATCGGTGATCGCCCTGCGGTCGGTGCGCATCAGGTATTTGAGCTCGACATCGAGATTCTCGATGGGATGCACCTTCAGCGACACGTCGAGCTGAGTCCTGGCCCCGTCGTGCCATTCGTACCAGGAGTTCACGTCGTTGTCCGAGTTGCCTGTCTGTGCAGCCAAGGCGAGGGTGAACAGCTGTCCGTAGGCGTAGGCTATCTTGCCGCCCACATACCAGCAGCTGAAATCTGATCCACTGAACCGTGAGAAGAAATAGCCGTTCGACATTATCGTCATCATCGGAGTGAGGATGCCACGCGCCTTGGCATAGCCGGCGTTCACCTCCAGGGTGAATCCCGATGCAGGTCCGTAATTGAATCCGCCGCGTATGTCGAAGGGCACATTGGAACGTTCGTAGGAGCGGTAGGGGATCACATACTGGCTGATGCGGAACACCTCGCTCATCGGGTTGAGGAATTCGCCACCGGTGGCGCGCGCCCATAGCACGAAGGCATCGGTGACATCGCACGCGATATGCGCCTCAGGCGCAATCTTCAATCCGGCTGAATTGCCGGTGGCGACACTGAGATTCACGCCTATGCTTCCCCTGACGGCATCGCTGTCAAAATTAAGGTACGGACGGATATTTCCTTCCGACACCGTAAGCGCCGATATGCTCCATCCGTCGGGAAACACATTGGAATGTAGAATGTCCCATTCGATATTCACTCCAAGCCATCTCGCGCCGGTGAATTCGTCGGACAGCCCCAGCGAAGCGTTGATATGGCCCTCCTTCTCGTTAAGGGCCGTGTAGCTCCCTGCCACTACTGCCGGGACGTTGTGGAGCATCCTGAAATTCTCCCATTCTCCGCCGACAGACGCCAACAGATTGCCGTAGGTCTTACTCCATCCCAAGGATGCGCCGACAGAGAGGGCACGTTGGTTGTAGGTCGACGTGCGCTGCAGCTCATTGCTCAGGTAGGAGTATGGGGTGTGTATGGTGGCGGCCATTCCCTTGAGGGCCACCGACAGCATCGACTTGTCGCGCAGGCGGAACGCTCCGTCAAGCCCCCCCGTTGCCACGACGGATCCCAGCCTTACATCCGTGGCGTGTGGGATATCTCCTTTGTAGCTATAGGCGTTGCCCTGTACCCATATATTCAGGCGTGAGCCCGGACGGTTGATGATGTTGAATCCGGCGCTGCCCGCGGCATTATATATCGGGAGATAACCGACGGATATGTATCCCTTGTAAGGAGAGTAGGGTATGGAGTCGGACCACGGAGCCGGGGGCAGCACTGCCGCCTCGGCAGTGAGGTGTCCCGCCTCGGTGTATTCAGCCGGACGCAGGGCGGGTGCGGTGATGGGAGGCATGGTTATCTCCGGAGCTATGCCGCCCAGCCGGAAAGCATCACGCAAATCCGGCTGCACAGTGCGCTCTACAGTGATTTCTTTGTGAAGGTCCTGCGCCTGGACCCACAGGGCTGTGACTGACAGAAGCAGGGTAAAAAAACTCTTTTTATGCATAATATCAATAGAGTGTGTCAGGACGTACGATGATTGGCGGTTATTTCAATCGGGATTCGATCATTTGTGTGATGTCGGGCTCGCTTCCCTGATAGTTGTCGCGTAGGGCCTCGAGATATTGGCGGGCCTTGTACTTATCGCCCTGGGCGCTGTAGACATCACTCAACAGGATGAATCCGCGGGCAATCCAGTAGGTGTGTGGCGAGTCGGCGTTGGCGGCCTCTTTGGCCATGCGTTCGGCTTTCTTGAGGTCGTTGGCTTTCAGATAGTATTCGCCGGCGAGGCATGCGCTGCGTATTCCGAAGAGCGATGAGGTGTTGGAGGCTATGCTTTCCCAGTCGGCGAGTGCCCGGCGGCTCTCGCCTTTGGCATCGAGGGCCACAGCACGGGAGAAAATTGCCTCGGTGAGGTCGTCATTGCCTATGCCCGACGATGCTGTCACGGCATCAGCCGCCTGTATCACATCATCGTGCATTCCGTTGTCGCGGCCGTTGCGTATCACTCCCATCCGCGCCTTCAGGAGCATCGAAGGTGAGGAAGCGGTGGACATGAGCTCTTTCCATGTGCGGAAGGCATGTCTGGTGTCGCCCCGGCTTTCCTCTATGGAGGCTTTTGTGGCCAGGGCCTCCTGTGCGTATGTGTTCGATGGATATTGCTCAGCCAGCATTGTGGCGTATTCGTATGCCCTGCTGTCGTTGCCGGTGCGTATATCGTCCTCCATCAGATACAGGATGGCATGAGCCCTGTAGTCGCTCGACGGATAGTCGTAGAGATATGCGGCGAGTTTGCCGGTCTTGCCGTTCTGCAGGTATTCGCGTTCCGCTTCCTCGAACGCCAATAGCTCGGCCTCGGTCTGGTCGAGCTGCGGAGCGCCGGCGGTGGCATGCAGGAAATCCATGAATTCCTTGAGCGAACCGTCGTTGGCGGCGATGCGCTTCATCTGCTCCACAGCCTGGCGGGCTTCGTCGGATGTGGGGTATCGCCGTATCACATCTTTATATGCCGCCACCGCACCGGAGTGGTTGCCGGAGTTGAGCATCACCAGTGCCATCTGCAGATAGCCCTGCCGTCCCTGCGCGGTGTTGGGGTATTCGTCCACGAGCTCGCGGTACACGGCGATGGCTTGCTGTGTGCGGTCGGTCTGCAGTAGGGCCTCGGTGGTCTCAAGCATCGCATCGGGAACCAACGCCGACGATGGAAACACTTCGAGGAGCTGGTCGAGCGTCTGTATCTTCTGGTCGTGCCTGCGCATGAATCCGTACATCAATGCCTTCTGGAACAGGGCATAGTCGCCCGACTCGGGATTCTTGTCGTAGGCCATGTCGTATGCATCCAGTGCCTTGTCGAAATGCTTCTGATAATATTGGCAGTCGCCGAGACGGCTGTAAGCGTCGGCGAGCACGTACACGGGCAGATTCGATGATGCCGACACCGCTTTATCGAAATAAGTGGCAGCCTGGGCATATTTTTTCTGTGCATATAGCGCGTAGCCTAAGTCGTAGCAGGCAAGAGGCCGGTTGACGGCCTTTTCCGGTGCGTTCTTGATGTATCGCTCAAGCTCGGAAGCTGCCTTGGAGTAGTTCTTATCGAGATAATAGGCCTCGCCCAAAGCGAGCGACACTTCATTGTCGACCTCCTGACTCTGTGCCCGCAGGCTTCTTGCCTGCGTGAGATAGTCGATTGCCGCCGGGTAGTCGGATTTCGACAGACTCTGCACTCCTAAAGCGTACAGCACCTTCTGCTTTGCGCCGAGGGTGGATTTAGTGGGCTCGGCCATCCTGTTGATCGAGGCCAGGGCCTCGGCATAGTTGTTGTCGGTGAGGTAGGAGTTGATGATATGGGCCTGCACGTCGCCGGCATAGCGGCTGCGGGGATACAGGCGCAGGAACTCGCTGAATATCGACACCGTGCTGGCGAAAGGAGCCTTGCCGCCGCGCATCGACGCCACGGCATAATTGTAGTAGGCTGTCTCGCGCGCCTTGCTGTCGTAGTCCATGTTGAGGGCGCGGTTGAATGCCATCGCGGCTGCATCGTAGTCGTCTTCGTTGAGATAGGCCTGGCCGAGATAGAGGTAGGCGCATTGCCCCATGGCGTCGTCGTAGGCGGTGACCGGTCCGAAATAGCGTATGGCATCGGAGTAGCGGGCGTTGTTGTAGGCGTTCACACCGAGGATATAGAGAGCCGATGGCATGGGCGACGTTGTGGAGTCGATGTATCTCTTGAGATAGTCTACGGCGGCTGTTGTGTTGCCGAGGTTGTAAGCCGACTCGCCGGCTATGCGCAATGCTTCTCCGACGAATTCCGGATTGGAGTCTTTCCGTGCCATCACCTTGCGTGCCGTGGCGAGGGCATTTTCATAGTCGCCGTCGACATAATATATCTGGCTGAGATAGTAGTCCGCCATGTTGCCGGGAGCCTCGCTGGTGTCGGTCCTGTCGAAGAGGGCGCGTGCGCGGGCATAGTCCTTGGTATCGTAGGCTATGAATCCCTGATAGAAGATTGCCGCATTGCGGTAGGTGGTGGAGGAGGTGAGGTTCTCGAAGAGGGGAAGGGCTTTCTCGTACTGGTCAGTCTGCAGATAGCAGTAGGCCATACGGTAGTAGAGGTCGTCCTTCTGCTGCGCGGACAACCCGTCGGGATATATGTTGCGGTAGATCGATAGTGCGTGGGGGTAGTCAGTGCCGTAATGGCAGTCGGCGAGATTGAGCATCGCGATCCACCGGCCGGTGGATTCGGGATAGTCGGTGATGTATTTCTCAAGTAGCTGCGCAGCAATGTCTTTGTCGATATGGACATAAGCTATGGCACGATACAGCATGCACTCTTCTCTCTGCCGGGCGGAGAGCATGTCGGTATCGATATTGGTAAGCTGGTCTATGCAGCCGTTGTAGTTGCCGTCGGCATACATCTGTACTGCCCTGAACAGATCTCCTTCGGCAAACGGAGCGTTAGCCTGGCCAAAGGCTCCGGCTGCGGCCATGGCAGCTGCTGCCACCATTATTATATGTTTTTTCATAAATCAATGTTGCGTAACATTTTAAACTACAAAGTTACGCTATATTTTCGTAAATGCAAAAAAGCAGCTAAAAAAAACGCGCACGCACCTTCATTAGATGCATGCGCTGAAAAATGAATCTTGAAATTCGTAATGAAAACAATCGACAAAACCCCTGTCGAAATGTACCATATTATCCTAAACCAATCAATATCTTAATTAATGAAAAATTAAAAATGAAAAATTAAAAATTTCCATCCGGATGGCATTATTCATTATTCATTATTCATTATTCATTATTCATTTTTCATTTTTCATTGAACTTATCCTTTGTAGTAGTCGGCGAAACGCTCCTGAAGTTTTTTGCGGGCGAAGAATATGCGGCTCTTCACTGTGCCGAGGGGCATGTCGAGCTTTTCGGCGATCTCGTGGTATTTGTAGCCGGCCACGTGCATCGAGAACGGTATGCGCAGGTCATCGTTGAAACTGTTGATTGCGTCGGTCACTTCATTTACGGTGAATGAGCTTTCGGGCGACTCAAGGCCGGAATCTGCGGCGCAGTTGATCTGATAGAGGTTCTCGCTTGTATCAACAATTGTGGCTGCCTTGGAGGCGCGGCGGTAATTGTTGATGAATATGTTGCGCATGATGGTGAACACCCATCCCTTGAAATTCGTACCCTCGGCATACTTGTCCTGATTGTCGATCGCCTTGAGTGTCGTGTCCTGCACCAGGTCGTTGGCATTGTCGCGGTTGGAGGTCAGCATCATTGCGAAATTGAACATGTTGCTTTGGATTTTGATGAGGTCGTTCTGGAATGTCGAGGTGTTCATATTTTGAGATTTTTTTGTCGTTTTAAAAAGGATTTTGATATCGTTTACGTTGCAAAGTTAGGGAGCCCGGAAGCCATATCAAAATTACAAATGTTAAAATATGAAACATTTTACAGAATCGTTACAATCAATATCTATTTGTTTGATTATAAACAAAATAAAAATGTGACAAATTGTTACAGTATTGTGACTTTTGGAATTTGTTACACGAAATGTTACGGTTGCAATTATGAAACAGGCGGTATGCCCATTAGGACACACCGCTTATAATCAGAAATTTATACCTTTTTTTATCAATTGTGACAGGCAAAAATGTGAATTCCTGCCTCAACTGCATCCTCGCCTATGAGAAGTCAGTAACACTTTTTGTAAAAATCTTATGATCCGTAAGCGCAAGCCTACCGTTGCCGTCAAAGGTGAAAAATTCCCTGCAATATCAATCACCCCCGAATTATGGCGAAGGTCAGAAACTGTACCTCACACCAACCGACATGGTAAGGGTCTTCCTGCTCCATGTCTCTTTCAGGAATGGATACCTCGCACTGAGCGTGTAGGCAAAATGGTTGCCTGTCTCCACGGCAACCTCACCGAGAACACCAAAATTCATGCGGTCGATGAATCTGACACCGTCATTTACCTTTCTGATGCCTTCATCGTCATATTTCCTCACCAGGAGTGCCTCCTGAATATAGGGACCTGCGGATATCCTCATTCCCGTCGTCTCCGAGAACTTGAATCTGAAAGCAGCCGTCACGGGAATTACCGCACTCAGTGATCCGCGCCAGGAAAGATTGTTCTGTTTCTTGTCCAGAAAAGCGACATCTAACTTGGCGCCATTGTCGACATACGACAACTCCAACTGTGGCATAAGGCTCCAATGCTTGCTGAAATTGATTTCATAGCCGCCGGCCACGAACGCTCCTGCTCCCCAGCCGTACTGTTCTTCATAATATAATTTCTCACACATGTGGGATACGTTAGCGCCTACCGAGATGTTCCATCGGTTCTGCCCACTCATGCTGCTTGTGCTGATCAATAACATAATCAGCAACGACCCATTTTTAATTTTCATTGTAAATCTATATTTTATTATTTCATGCCAATCCTGTTCACCATTATGACGCTGCCTTCCTCCAAAAGTCCCATCCCCAAAAGCGCCGATAAAGAATTTGTTTGGTAAAGCAAAAGGTACATGTGCATTTGTTGACCGGGAGGCAGGACGCCCCGTCCTGCCTCCCGGTCAACAGAAAAATAGGCTGCGTCGTAATCGGGTTTTACGGCGCAGCCTCAATGACACGTGTGTCTTCTATTAAATATCCCTGTATCCCCTGTAGGAGCGCTCTCAGGGAGCGCCACGTGTCAACGGATCACAGCCTTGGTGGCGCTGTCGCCTTTCCGGATGATGTATAAGCCGGGGGTAAGTCCGTCGGTGGGGGAGGAGGCGCCGTCACACTCCTTCACGGGCATACCCTGGAGGTTGAACACCCTTACCGGTGTGTCTGAGTCGGCATTTGCCGGGGTCATGCTTGCAAAGCCCGGCGCATGACTCTCGTCGTAATAGATAAGGTCGCCATTGCCCGACACCACTTTATAAAGGAAAGGCCACTGATAGGAGTAATATGATGAGACGAACAATTCTCCATAGTAGAGAAGGTAGCTTGAGCCTTTCCGCCCCTTGCCGACAAGGCCTATGCCCTCGATGATGGAGTATGGAGAAGTGACACCGTTTTTAAGAATTGTGACACCATTATGGACACCGTCATTGCAGACAAGAGTCGTTTCCTCTCCGTAATCATAGCCAAAATCAGGATCTACAATATAAGTGCTCTCGGTGCATGAGAAGTCATACACAAGGTCGTTGTAAAACTCTTCGACAATTTCATTCAAAGGGTCCAAGGGGCAGGTGTATTCATCAAGATAGTGAAATTTAACTCTCACTTTTCCGGTTTCGGTGTCCTCTTTCAAATAAGCCGCAGGCCACAGAAGGGTAAGATGATCGGGATCCGGTCCATAATATAGGTTCAAGATCCTGAACTCTTCGCCGTCAATTGTAGTCGTACCTTCGAGTTTAAGCATTTCAAAATGCTCGCCGGGGCCATAACCGCCATCCGGATAGTCCGTAAACCAGCAGACGCTGGTGTAATGCCATTCCTTGCCCTCCTCAAGCAGGGGCCTGTAAGCGGTGTCCTGTGGCGTTTGTACAGGGACTGCACTGGCGGTGGAGGCAAGTATGGTCAAGGCCGAAGCCATAAAGTAAAATCTTTCTTTCATAGGCATGGTGTTATTATGGTGGAAAATTAATATCACGATCCGGGCGTTTACAGGTGATCAGGAATGCAAATATAAATATAGTATGATGATGCCCATGGCTCTGTCAAAGATTTTCTTCTTCATACGATTATTATTATCTGATTTTCTGCAAATATACGACCGTAAATTCAAAAAAGAGAAATAATAGAGAGCGGAAAAAGAGCGGATTTGAAATTCCGTCTTTTTTCCGCTCTTTGAAGAAGGAGCGTATATGCGTTATAATGAGCGTATTATTATATCGATGGCTTTCTGGTTGACTTTTTCGCCAAGAATGCTCGTGCACAGGGACTCACGCCGGGAGGAGATGGCGCCTTTCGACTTGCCGAGCAGCCCGGTCATCTGCACAGGAGTCACGCCGCACTTGATTAGCATGATGGTCTGCAGTTCGTGCCGCCTGATTCCTCTGCCCATAAGCTTCTGCAGTTTGATGGAAAAATCGGGGCTGCATTTAAGGATAGTAGTGTAAAGGTCATTCCATAGCGGATCTGAGTCCGTAATGATTCTGCCGTCCCCGATATATCCCTGCAGGGTGCGGTAGCTTTCAGACTCAACGATTCCCGGCGGCAACGATGGACGTCTGTACTCCTCCGTGTCCATCAACGCGATCCTTTCCCTGAGACGTGCTCTCAGCGATTCGGTATCGGGTGATATCGGATCGATGTCCTCCGGCCGGACTCCCCCGTCACCCATCGCTTGCCCGACAGCCTCGATGCGGGCTATCGTCTCATGCAGTTCGATGATGGTCTGCTTTGTGCGAATACGGTGGATCAAGGATACAGTTATCAGCACAAGGATGATAACAACGGCAATCCACCACCATATTATTACCTCATCGCGTGATTTCTCGGCCTTGAGACGCTCTTTTTCATGGACATGGTAGTTGTAGAGCGAATTCTGCATGATGGCCTGCCGGTGCTCGTTCTCATTGAAGTAGGACTCCTGCAAGAGCAGATACTCCGACAGGTAACGGTTGAGCGTATCCGGATGAGTCCGTCCGCGCAGCTCAGGAGAAAGAAGTACAAGATATCCTGTCTTTTTATTTGTAGGGTCGGGTGAGTTGACAAGCTCATGGGCATAGATATATGCCGTGTCAATTATTCCGGTGACGTGGTAGATGTCTGCTGCGGTGGCCAGGGCACTGTTGCGTACGACCGGTTTGACAAGATCAGGAGTGTGCCTTACATACATCAGTGCGGAATCGAGCTGTCCCAGACGATATTTCACATCGGCGATATACATGGAGGATTTGGCCATGTGCGACACGGGCATGTTCCTGCTTTTCCAGAGGGCGGTGCGGAAACACGAGTCAGCCCGGATGAAATCGCCGGCCTTGAGGTAGACTGTTCCCAGCAGCTGCAGGTCATACACCTCATTCACCGTATCGTTCATACTGCGGGTGATGTCAAGTGCGCCTTCGATGTACGGGATCGCCTCATCGTAGAGCCTCAGCTTGTTCAGCAGACGGCCCGTCTGGCTGAGGATGCGGGATCTCAGGTCGAGGTCCTCCGTATCCTCCGGCAACTCGTCCAATGCGTCGTGGAAATACCGCAGCGCATTGGGCAGGTCGCCCAGGTCGCTGTACACCCTGCCCCCGTAATACAGGGCCTCGGCATGCATGTTGCCGTCGCCATGGGATGAATAATAGTCCATCACGTCGAGGATAAGGCTGTCGGACTGATGCCGGATATAGGCCTTGTCCCGGGCCTTTATCGAGAGGAAGTCATAAAAATGCCGGTCGGCCTCCGACAGCTTCCCACAGCTTATGGTGTCGAGCATTGACAGTGCTGTTGTAGGGCTGTCTGAAACTACGGTCGCAATATAAGTCAGCCTGTCGTCTATACCCTTGTGTGAGCAGCCTAAGATGAACAATGATGAAAAAAAGAATATGAATATCCTGATGAGCATATATTTCTTTAACGAATCTATTTAACGGTTTCGGCCACATGAACGTGAGGCTGTCGGGATTGGTTCTTCTCCGTAAGCACAAGCTTGATGACCTACTGGCTGACGGCTTCCCATCCGGCGATGGTGCGGGTGGCGGAGGAGAAGTTCACGCCGATCTTCGTCACCTTGCGGCCACGGGCTTCCCAGGGCAGGGCGTAGGCCTTTTCGTCGATCTGTCGGTGTCGCCTCTGTTGATGGACATGCGGAGAGTCCTGAGATCGTTGTCAATGCTTGATGAGGAACACCCGGTGTATTCGGGCACGAACAGGAGGGCGAGCGCTGACTGCACTTCCTGATTAGGTATGCGCAGCCGGTAGCCATCCTCACCGTCCCATTCACTGATGGTCAGGTAGCCGGTCTGGAAAAACAGCGACACCGGATTCTCCGTGGAATATGTGCTTCCGAGCATTGCCGCTCCCACCCATCCGGAGGTCATGGCCTCTATGTCCATATTGCTCTTGCGCATATAGTCAATCAGTATCTTCGACGATCCGCTCATCACCCAATAGTTGTCGAGAATTGTGGTCTGCATCGCATTGAGTATGCTGAATGGATTGCATAGTAATACCTTGTCTCGGGTAAAGCGGTATCCGTCGTACTTTTGCAGTAGCGTCTCCTCTGTCTTGTCGCGCGTATAGCCGTATCCTTCAGCTATTCTGTCGATGCCTTCAGAGAAATTCTGCACGAGTTCCTCACGTGTGATGCCGCAGATGGCAGCGAACTCAGGCTCCATGCTTATGTCCCTGGGGTTGTTGAAGCCCGAGAAGATGGTGGTGTTGCGGAAGCGTGACACGCCGGTGATGAAGGCGAAGCGGATGTAGCGGTCGTGCGATTTCAGCACCGAGAAGAACGGCCTCAGGGTCTTGATTGACTGCTCCAGCAGTTGCTCGTCGTGAAGTACCTCGAGAATGCCCTTGTCGTACTCGTCGATCAGCACGACAGCCCCTTTCCCGTATTTATTGTAAAGTCCCTCCAGGAGCATGGCGAAGATATCCTCAGGCCTGTCGTAACCGGGGTCAAGCTCCACGGTGTATTCCTTAGCCACCACCCTCAGCACACGCTTCAGGCTTTCGACCATGGCGCCGGTGTCAGCGCCGTTCATCGAAGCGAAATCCACATGCACCACAGGATATTCCATCCAGTCGTGCTCATGCCCGTATACCTCCAGCCCCTCGAACAGCTCCTTCTTCCCCCGGAAATAGGCCTCGAGAGTGGAGAGCAGCAGGCTCTTGCCGAACCGGCGCGGGCGGCTCAGAAAATAATATTTGTTCCTCAACAGTTTGCGTATGTATCCTGTTTTGTCGATATACAAATAGCCTTCCCTGCGCAAATCCTCGAATGACTGCACTCCTATCGGGTATCTTGTCTCCGTTATTTCCATTGCTGTTCCGTTTTTTCTCCACAAAGATAAACATCTTTTCCGGTTTCAACAAATTGAGTGACCGTTAAACAACGATAGATGCATCTGACCGTTGGAATCAAATCTGCGACTGTTCATCGAACGTGACGGTCACCTCTTTTGCCCCGAGCGACCGGAAGAGAGAGGTGAAGCGGTCGACGGCGGCATGCCGCACTGTACGTAGATTTTCGGGGGAGAGGGCGTCGGCCTTCATTCTGGCTGCGGCGCGCCGGTACATCAGCTCGCGGGTGTACGCCCCCCACTTGCCGTTCTGGTAGAACACATCCGTGGCGGCCTCGTCGATGAAGCGGTCGTCGAGCACCGAAGGCGCCGGCAGCCGTACCTCTATGGTGTCGCCATGATTGGTCACCCAGTCAGGGGAGGCGTGGTCGAGGTTGATTCCCAGGCGCACAGTGCCACGGTAGATGCATGTGAGGCGGTCGTCGGACACGATATGGCGGTAACGGATGGTGTCGACCACCACCTCATCCACCACCGTCAGGAATTCCCATTGCCCGAGCCGCCTGATTTCGGCGATGCGTTCGGGAGTGACATTGATGGTGTTGTCGGAGCCAACGGAAACCTCTGCCTCCGATACTCCTTTCCAGAGCCATACCGCGACGCATACGGCGGCGATGGTCACCGCGACAAAAGCGGTGACTTTTACGTAAATGAGTGAGCGTGTCTTTTTCAGTGCGTCCATTTGTCTTAGTCTTTGGGGATGGTGATGAGGTGGTCGGCGAAATAGGCGTCGGTGTAGGGCTGTCCGAAATCGACAATGATTTTATCGGCGGGATAGCCCATGGCCTCCACAATGGGCAGGAAGAACCGGTAGGCATGCGCCCTGGCGTTCTCCGTTATGCCCATCTGTGGTATGGAATGGATTATCGCCGCGCGCCCCTGCTTTTCGTATTCGGCCATCTCAGCCTGGGTGAAGCGGCTGCGGCCGAAATCGACGAACGATTTTATGCCGCCATGGTCGATCTTGGTGGATGTAAGCACTATCTGCGGGTCGGGAAGCCTGATGCGTATCGTCGAGTCGGGGAGAACCTCCACATTTCCGGGTCCGAACGTGCTGAAATCGATGTAGGCCTTTATGCGGGCCTCCATGGGTATGATGATCTTGCGGTCGCCCTGGGGAATGGCGAAGCTGAACTTACGTGAGAATGCCGAGCCCTTCACCTTGATGATGTCATCGTAGGTCACCATCTTCTTCACCACATATTCCGTGGTGTAGAGGCGGTCGGCAGCGCTCACCTCGCGTATGAGCCGTTGCTCCGGGCTTTCGACCACAGGCACAGGCTGCTCTTCCGCCTTCCGGCAGCCGAACAGCCAACAAATGCCTAATATCAGGAATAAGATTTTTTTCATCATCTCAAATGAAGGTATTGTTACTATGTCAACCTTTCGCTTGCGAAACTTCAGGCTCTTATATTTTGACAATGAAAAGATGATAAAGTTTAACATCATTGGCTTGACTGGGAGGCAGGACGCCCTCGTCCTGCCAGAACGGACAATGTCAGCAACAGGAACGAAAATGGAGCGTAATGTTGGTGCCGGCAGGGCGGGGGCGCCCTGCCTCCCAGTCACAGAAAAAACGGCCGCGCATCCCTGCGTGGCCG
>CAYZPI010000086.1:0-14194 GCA_964480085.1 uncultured Bacteroides sp.
TGTTCCGCATGACCTACTTGGAGAACTGGGGCAGCGGCGCCAAACGAATCATCGACGCCTGCCGAGCCCAAAATGTCGATGAGCCGACATGGAGCGACAACGGAGGCTTCATCACCGTGACCTTCAAACGCCCGACGTATAATAGTGAGCCTAACGAAAACTTAGAGAAGGAGGTCGCTTCGAAAGAAGAGACTGATCTGCTCAACCACCGCTCAACCACCGCTCAAGTACCGAACAATGCCGCCCTAAGTTCGCCTCAGGTTCGCCCTAACCACGACCCAAGTACGACCCAAGTACGACCCAAGTACGACCCAAGTACGACCCAAGTACGACCCAAGTACGATCCAAGTATAGTCCAAGTAGCGCAAATGATAAATTTGATGGATGGAGATTATATGACTCTAAAAGAGATAATGACTCTTTTCAAATTAAATAGCGCTAAATGGTTTAGAGAGAATTATCTCAAACCGGCCCTCCAAGATGGAGCCATCGAGCGCCTTTTCCCAGAACAACCCAACCACCCTAAGCAAAAATATTGCTTGACCGAAAAGGCAAAGGAATGGAAAAATTCAACGAAATGATTAGTAGATAGTAATTGAGTCTTCTATGGAATACGTAAGTTATAGTTTGGGGGAACCTTTCCCGGAGAAGCGATTCATATCTGATAGGGACAGAATATCAGTTCGTGTTACACCTCAATCGTTTGATATTGTAATGACCCTTACAAATATTACTTCTGAGGAAAGGAATGCAATTGTAAGTGAAAAGTTTCACGCGAGCCTTTTTGTGTTTAAGCAAATACCGCAAATTGTGTTTGATTTTGGTGTGTATAAGGGTAATGTAACAATAAACATCCAAAAGATACATTCAATAAATGTAAAACAATGGCTTGGGAGTGATGAAGATACTATAACTATTTATTTACTTGAAGAGGTCACAGGAAAAATAATTAATATTCGATTCTGCCGATTTCCTTTAATGAAAGAACTCAAATATTTATTGAGATTACAGATACCTCTATCCAAAGAAGCTATTGACTCGAGAATTCATGAAGGAGAATCATTATATTCAGTCCCAGACATGCTGAATTATTCCATTTTTTATGATGAAATACCTAAAAGTGGAATTAATCTTGGAAACGATGGATCTAATGGAACACAGGAAGATGAATATTTATTCTAAATAAAACTGATTATGCAACTTAAGATCAAGGGGCAACCCTATATATACACACATTACTGTGAACCAATAGAATTTGGCAGAAGATTGAGTCATGACGAAATGCAAGAATTTGTTACCTCATGTCTAATAGAATCATTTGATATAAAAGGAGTCGAATATATACGTCATACTCCCGACTTCGATTCTGAGGCAGATTTCTCTTATAAAAAATCTGGTCAAACAGTATGTGGCGTTGTAAAGTATGTTGCAGCACGAGATGAAAGTGAGAAAATCATCAGTGATCTATATCTAAGAAACTTTGAAACAAAGTATCCTCGTTTAACGGAAGGATTCCAAAAGTTTGATACGATCCCCATATTCTTTTTCGCGGAGGCAAAGTGTCTTGATAACGATAAAAACATCCCAGTGGCAGGAGGTAAATATGAGATTTCATATTATCCACTGCAGATGTTATGGAAAGATATTCCTACAAGTGGAAAGAATATACCGGAATATGAAATGTATAAAGGTTACGCAGAAAGCTGGTGTAATGATGACCTTTCGTTTATTAGGGATTATGTCTCTCCCTACTTTTCCGGCAAATCCGAATTGGCTTTTGATGAAATCACATCAAAAGATGGTTTGATGAGGCATATCGAATACCAGCACAAGCAATGGAAAATAAAGCACACTACTATTTGGCCCATATTAATTATTGATACAGATACAAACGAAAAAGGTATCTTAATTCAATCTAATGGTAAAAATGTCTGTTTTGTTAAACTTGCATTTTCAAACTATCGTATATGCCACTCACATACCGTTCTCCCTCCTAACAATTATGAAGAATGGAAAAAACCGTATGAATTATATGAAATACATGGAGACCACCACGAACCCTTTGTCAAGGAGGATGAACTACGAACATTTATCGGGGAAATGTTAAAAGAGTCACAGGTTTGTCTGAGAACTGAGACTGAGGTTTCATTTGAAGAAAATGAAAGGATTTTAACAAATGTAGCCTCTCTGAAATATATTGGGGACGACGCGATTGATGATATTGCTTACTTATGCCTAATTGCGCATAATCCCAAGAATCATACTAATGAATTCATTTCATGCTTCCCCTATCTTCAAGGGGTATCCGTATTGGTTGAGGTAATTGATGTGTTAGAATGGACTAATCAAATTGAAGCAACTATCAAGTGTAAATACTCAACAAATGAAGAGGAATTTGTTTTTCACTTCTTTGCCACTGATTATTATTTTAATAAGGCAAAATATCAGATTGGGGCTAAACTTCACGTGGGATTGGCAGCCACTTCGAGTAACGCAAAGGAAGCTTCTCGTGGGTTTACATTTGAGGGACAAAGGGCTCTAGATTTCCTTGCCAAAATTGGTAAAGAGCCTACATATAATGAAAATGGGGAGATTGAACCTGTTAATTTCAGTACGGAGAATCTCGTTGCGTTTCTACCTCATGATTCAAAATGTCCAGACATGGCTGAATTTCAATCTCCTACTCGAAATCTAAAATATGATAGTTTCTATAATAGCTCGGTAAATACTTGCTTAATAAAATTAAATCAAGAAACGGGATTAGAAATACCTCTTTACTTTAATGATGATTTCGAACCCCAAAAAGGAGATCCTTTAACCGGATGGCTATGGCTTACGGGTCGCTTGTCTGATCCTTGTGGGTCATTGAATAAATCGGCAAGTCAAATAGCTGAAAGCCTAAAAATGTCAAAAATATCGGAAGCTTTTCTTAAAAGACTATCTGAATTTAAGGCTCGTTCTCTTGTTGATGCAACACCACTTCTAAATATTTTGTCCGATTTATCTCTTGAACATGGCAAACGACTCTATGCTGTCAAAGTAGGCAATCGGTCAAGATTTGATTTTGAATTTTTTGTCGCAAATTTTTCAGAGGTCTCTTTGATTTATAAGAGGATTGATTTTGAAGGATTCCTTTCTGGAGAGGATGCAGAAAAATATTTACAATCCTTGGAGGGGAGTATTATGGGGTCTTCACCACAAGCAGTATGGCAAATGTTTTTGTTATCAATTGGAGACCGTTTTCTACCATATAGTAAAACTCATTCCTCAGATTTCAGTTACATTCTCACAAAGCAAGATGCTGAAAAAGCATCTTTTGCCGCCAACATTGGTTATTCATACTTAACACTGTTACCATCTGTTACAGAGCCTAAATCTAATAGTGGCTACTTCACAGTTTATGTATGGAGCGCCGGAACTTTATACAGACACGTTTATACATATTATATTTATGACAAAAGAATAAAGTTTTCATTGGATGCACTCTATAACATTGAAAACTCCTTTGATCGCAATAACGACCGGAGTAATATACTTTTTCGGGATGGAGATTAATACCCCAATAATCTTTGTGGTATAGATACGTATACTAATCTCCTCTGTTTTACGTTATATTTGCAGATGACAAGTGAGAGAACTTGTGGGCGATGACTAGATGGGTCCGATGGCTTCGGCGAAGCAGAGGGATGAAGAGCGATGCAATGTGCCGTATGAGCAAATGTTGGAGTTGCGGAAAGACGTTCTGATAAGTATTTGATTTTTAAGATATAATATAAGCGGAGTTTCCCATGTGGGTTCATCTGCAGACAGTCATATAATGACTGCCCGTTTTTTAGTGAGGTCATAATCGTTGGAAAACTGAGTATTGGGTTGACAATTTCATTTGCCAATAAGGGATTATTGGAATAAAATATTTATCTTTGCACAATAACGAAGATATCATTGTCAAGTAAAGTCAGAAAAGACCAAATAATGAGATCAACAAAGCTCACTCATCTCCCCGACAGGAATCTGATTATCCTGATCATAGCCACGATAGGAATGTTGCCACAGCTGGCAAGCTTTGCCGGATATTATATTCCAGGCGACATAACCCATCAGTTGCTACCTTTTGTCTACGAAACGAAAAGAATGCTGTCGTCCGGACTACCCTTCTGGAGCTGGAACACCTATTTCGGAGATAATTTCATAGCATCTTACGCCTACTACACTGTGTTCAATCCGTTCACATGGATCAACTGTCTGTTTCCATACAGATTTCTTGGAGCGGGATTCACCTTGATGCTCTATCTGAAATTCCTTCTGTGCGGCTATGTGGCGCAAAAATATCTGAAAAAAATAGGATTCGACGAGCAGCTCTCTCTTATAGGATGCCTTCTTTACACCTTCTCATCATGGGCGATTTCCAATCTCCTCTTCTATTTCTTCCTCGAACCCATGATACTCTTTCCACTGCTGTTGATTTTTATCGAACGTTTTCTAAGGAAAGAACGACACTCATACACAGGCTTGGCAATTGCAACATTAGTCGTAGTGTCATTGAATTACTATTTCGCAGCAGTCAACCTGATAGCCGCCACCATCTATTTCTTCTGCCGACTCACCCATCTCTCTGTTGGCACATCAGAAAGAACACGGCTGACGGTGAAAGCATTCGGATGCGTGTCTTTGGGAATACTCAGCTCATCGATAGTATTGATTCCTGTAATACTTCAGCTCAAAGGATATACAGATGGTCCGGTCGACCGAGATTCCACCGATATCTTCATGTGGGCCGACAGGCTTTTCTGGTTTCTCTATCCAAAAGCCCACGAGGGAAGATTCCACTATCTGTTCCTGAACTCGGGATGGAAGAGCAATGCGGCAAGTGTTGCAGTGTTTGGTATTCTTCCGTTGATTCTGCTCTTCACAAAAAAAGGATTCGGATGGATCAAATGGCTTACAGGTGTATTGGCCGTGATCTACATCACCCCGCTGAACGGACTGTTCTCCATATTTGTAGATTACTACTATACACGGTGGGCCTATGCCCTGACCCTCGCCATCATAATATGCACCCTTTATTACCTCAAGGACTATGGAATGCCCAAATTCAAATATGCAGTATGGTATTGCACGGTGGTCTATGGCATATACTTCATCATAGCAGGAGGTTCGATATTATGGCAGTGGCACAATGGGGGTGAGTCGGGATTGCTAAGGACGGTTCAACTTGGAATGGATGTGATCTTAGTGGCAGTCAATGCCATGGCGCTCCTTGTATTATGCATAGGGAAATGGAGGGGTGAGTGTCGCTACCATCGGACCCTGATAGCCGTGGCTATATGCACCGCCCTGCAGTTTTTTGTATATTCTTTTCCCGTGGCTCAATTATTTCCGACAGAAGGGCAAGAATTGACAGAGACTGACTATTTCAGACGCGGAGAGGATTTCCGCGCCGAAAGCAATTTCACACATCGCACCAATTTCACGGTGTTGAATACAGGAGGACGTCCGTCAAGTAATTTCGGACTCATCAGCAACCGGCCATCGATCGAGACTTACCATTCCGTGCAAAATGGCAGGATACACGCATGGAACAGTATAGTGGGTGATTCACATAATCAGCAAAGAGTGTTCTATCCGCGAGAACACGTCAGATCATTCGAGGCACTGATGTCAGTGAAGGATTTAGTAATCGTAAGTCCTGAACCTATAGATTCCACCCCGGGTAGATTTGTTGAAAGGAAAGGACTTTTCAGCATGTACACTTCCGACCATTACATTCCGGTAGGATTTGTATATGACACCTATGTATTGTCCGATTCAATTGAGAAAATACTGCTGAAAGAAGGAGATATGGATATTCCCAAGGTACTGCTTTCGACACTTGCCATCGACAAAAAAGATGAAAAAGAGCTCAGTAGATATCTCAGGAAAGGAAATGTCGATCCGGCGGCAGATCTGGACAGTATTGTGGCAGCCCGCGGAACTATTTGCTGCGACAAGTTCGAAGGGCACTCCCGGGGATTCGACGCCCACATCAGTCTTGACTCGCCAGGGGTTGTATTCTTCAGCGTTTTGGCTGACGACGGCTTCACAGCCCGGATCGACGGCGAACCAACCAAAATTTACGAGACTAATCTCGGATTCTCATCCATATTGGTGCCGGCAGGAAGCCACGACATCACCTTCAGATATCTACCTCCCGGCCTTGTGGCAGGAATCATTATTTCAGCGATAGGGTTAATTTCAATCCTGTTCATGTTCGTCAAACGTATGTAAGCAGCCCTTGTCCCTACAAAAAAGATTGATAAAACTTCCTGTATTTGCAAATAATGATTAAATTTGCCGATGAATCACTTTTTTAACGTAAACCTTACCTGATAATATCAACTCTCATGAAAAGGAAATACCTGTTGAACTACATGTTGCTTGGCTTAATGGGAGTGCTGATTTTCTGTCTCACAGATTATATCCAGTGGTACGGCGACGCCCTGCTCTACAGATTCCATTTCGGCACGGGCGAGCCGGTGAAATCGGTGGGGGATATATTTGCTTCCCAGTACACCCACTATTTCGTGATGAACGGCAGAATATGGGTTCACCTGCTGTGCCAGGCCTTCTCCGCGCTATGGGGACAGACGGCTTTCGCCTTGTGCAACGCGGCAGTGTACATAATATTCATACTTCTCTTCGCGAAGATATGCCAACGCGACTGGCATCGGTTCGGTGACCTGCTGATATGTACCCTGGTGGTGATGTTTTTCTGCGACACAAGCTATATCGCCAACTGCCAGATAGGATACGTGTGGACATCCGCCGTCACCCTGGCATTCATCATACTCTACCAGAAAAGCCGGAATATCAACCAACGCATCACCTTTCTCCGCCAGATCCTGCTCTTCCTCTTGTCATTGCTTGCCGGCAACGGCAACGAAGCCATAGCCATAGGCGTGGGAGCCGCCCTGATAGTGGATTTCTTCACCAATTTCCGACGGCTGACAGCCACACAGTGGGCAATGCTTGTTGGCTTTGGAATAGGCGGACTGCTGCTGTGTCTGTCGCCCGGAATTCTGAAGCGTGCCTCAAGCGACGGAGCCAACATGATATGGTCGGCCTACCGGCTGCTGGGTTATTCAAGGATGCTGTATCTTCTGGTTATCACGTTGGCTGTCCTTAAGATTCGCCATGAGATACGCCTGAGGGAGTTCGTCATGGAAAATCTGTTCTTCAGCACCGCCCTACTCGCCCTGCTGATTTTCAATATGGCGATTGGCATCGGTGAGCTGTCGGGACGCCAGCTTTTCGGAGTGGAGCTCTTCAGCGCCATCCTCACGGTGCGAGCCCTCAAGGATGTGCGGTTGCCGAAATGGATCATCGCTGTATTCGCTGTAATGGTGTCGGCACTTTATATCATGAAATTCGACTATCTGCGAAAAAGCAACTGCGACTTAGCGGCCCTGCGCAAGGCATTGACAGAGACCGACGACATGAAAGTGTACATTGATTTCCAGCACTACCCACCATTCGTGCATCCTTCAGAGCACAGGAACAATTATGAGCTTTATGTATTCGTGGCATCATCAATCTACGACGATATCTCCGATTTCGGACACTATTATTACAACTATAAGAATCTGGATGATTATCCTCCCTACTACGACAAGCTCGCCTTATATCCTATGGTAATGAAAGAACTGGCTTCGGCTCCTGACAGGAATTTTGCCGGAAAGATCGACGATGGCCTGTATTTTGTGGTGCAGGATATTGCGAGTCCGAAGCGTTTCTTACTGAACAGAGAGCTCAATATCCTCGGGATAAAACGGCCAAAGGAGCCCTACGAGATTGAGTTCGACAATAGGTTTTATCTTGACATGGACAGTGTGAAAGTCGTATACAGCGATTTCTACACTCCCTTGATTGAAAACGGAGAAATTACGATAACAGAATGAGCAACACAGCTATACAATTCGAGAATGTAGGCAAGCTTTACCAGCTCGGAGCCGTGGGAACAGGATCGATATCTCACGACCTCAACCGCTGGTGGCAGACAAAAATACTGCGCCGCGAGGATCCATATCTAAAAATCGGAGAGACCAACGACCGCACCACAAGGGGAGCATCGGATTTCGTATGGGCCCTGCGCGACATCTCCTACTCCATCGAGCAAGGCGATGTGGTGGGCATCATCGGAAGGAACGGAGCAGGGAAATCCACTTTGCTGAAACTCCTGTCGAGAGTGACAGCTCCCACCGTAGGAACAATAAAGGCCAAAGGACGCATTGCGTCGCTCTTGGAAGTAGGCACAGGTTTCCATCCGGAGATGACCGGCAGGGAGAACATCTACATGAACGGCTCGATAATGGGCATGACACGAGGTGAGATCTCCCGCAAGCTCGATGAGATAGTGGATTTCGCCGGAGTGGAGAGATATCTCGACACTCCCACCAAACGGTATTCATCCGGCATGATGGTGCGCCTTGGATTTGCTGTGGCAGCATTCTTAGAGCCTGAAATCCTGGTCGTGGACGAGGTGCTTGCCGTAGGCGATGCTGAATTCCAGAAAAAGGCCATCGGCAAAATGCAGGATGTGGCCGGTGGCGAAGGCCGCACGGTGCTTTTCGTAAGCCATAATATGGCAGCCGTGAAAAATCTTTGCAAGTCGGGCATAGTGCTTGAGAACGGCACCACAGCCTTTGTGGGCACAGCCGATGACGCCATAAAGAGATACCTGTCGGACAATGAAGAGCTTTCACACTCCGAGCTCATCACCGACAGGATAAAATTCGTGAAACCCTCCATCCATATCGACAATATCATCATCAACGGTACAGAATCGTGCGAGACAACCATCAAGTCGGGGCAGACAACGATGGACATCGAGATCAACGGAACCACCGATGAGGATCTCACCACCGACATATTGCTGAGATTCAAGAACCGCGATGATGTACCGCTCGCCACACTGGCTGAAGGGCATTATAAGGGTGCCCTTACCAAGGTGAAGCGTGGACCATTCTCCTTGAAAAAGACCATCAGGTTTCCAAGGTACCTATGTCAGGGCGACTACCGTCTGGAGCTTATGTTGCATCATCCTATGGTGGAATGGCAATTACAGGCACCGCAATGCATGGATGTGACCATACAGGGCAACCAGGAAGATTTCGGATTCGCCATACGCGGACAAGACGACGGCTTTTTCGGATTCGAAACTGTCGAGGCCCGGTAGGGGACGGCCATCATATTGAATAGTAAGGGATCTTCTCCTTCACCTCGTCGTAGTAGGAGTAGATCTTCTTGACGTAATCCACAGTCTCGCGCCCACGTGAATATCCGTATTTCACCACAGGGTCGCGGTAGTAGCGGCGGTTCATCTTCATCAACATGGCCTGCTCAACATTGCCGTCCCACACGTTAGAGTCAAGACCATATTTCTCGGCGAGACGAATGGCATCCAGAACGTGTCCCGGTCCGGCATTGTATGCGGCGAGGGTGAATTTCTTTCTCTCGATCGGATTGGTGATCTTTGTCGCCAACATGGCATCATACGCATCCAGAATCTTCACCGCCGTCTCGATGGATCGCGATGGGTCAGTGAGCTCGGAATGGCTCAACCCGAAACCGGTGGCAGTACGCGGCATTATCTGCATCAGTCCCTTGGCTCCGGCCCACGAACGTGCAGTGGGATCAAACCTGCTCTCCTGGTAAGCCTGTGCCGCAAGCATACGCCAGTCCCACGTGCTTTCGTCGGTGTGGACACGGAACAGCGAATCATACGGAGATGCATAGCCATTGCGGAACTGACGGTCATAGGAGGCACCCTCCACAGGGAAATTCTTGCGGGAATCAAAATATTTCTGCAGAATCTCCGTCTGGCGTGCTGCACGAGGTGCTTCGTCACACCATGCATCGATAGTGTCGGCAAATGCCTTTTTCGCACGTGTCACTGCCCAACGTGCCACCTGAGGGGCTGACAGAGCCAGAGTGATATTGAGTTCGGGGAAATAGCTTTTATTGAACCGTGCGGTCTTACGGTCGACCACGGCAAGGTGAATGTCGCCATGGGCTACCGATTCAAGCATATCCTCGGTAGCAAGGGAATCAGCATCGACGGGACGTATGAGAATGCTGTCGGCCATCTGACGGTTAAGCCTCTCAAGGGCTTCCGCGCCTTTTGATCCCTTCTCCACATACACCACGCGTCCGGCAAGCTGACTGACATCCACTATCACAGTATCACCCGGCGGCTGCACAAGCACCTGCTCGATATCGACCGACGGTCCGCAGAAACGCAGCTTGCGGTCGTACGTGCCATCGACCGGCACCGGTGCCACTATCATTGTGACGTTGCCGGAGTCGAGTTGTTGCACAGCTTCATCAAGCGAGCCCACTACCACCCACTCCACCACCCTGTGGTGCTCAGTGGCGAGCTCCTCCATCATGTCGTGGTCGTAGCCCATGATGGTATCGCGATAATAAAAATAAGATGCCGGACCGTACATTGTGGCGGCATAGATGGTGTCAGGCACCACGTTTCCGGCAGGTTTTCCGCAGCCGGAAACAATCAGGGCTGAGACGGCAGCTACCGCAGCCGCAGCCACAAGGAGAAAACGGGTGATTCGTGTCATAACAGATATAATTTATCTATTATAACACTGAAAGCACCTTAAGGTTTGGATCTCACTTTTTCATATCGTCCTCGCGCTCGCGACGCAGACGTTCCTTTCTGCGCAGGGAGAGGTGAAGAAGGAATATCACACCCAGAGTCGTGGCTATTATTCCGTAGAAATAGAGCGGAGAACTTTTACCCGCAGAGTATTCGAGATATCCGAAATAACTCATCACTCCGAGATAGACAAGCAGAATGGATGGGATAAGGGTGGAACGTGGAATTTTTTTCATGGTGCTTTTGAAATATCGGATTCCTGAAGGATGAACGGAGAAGATTCGGGATGAAAGTTTCCGCTTACGAGATAATCATAGATTCGCAGGCAAGCCCAGGCATCGGTGGCGGCATAGCGTTGCTGCTGCGGAGTGAGCGTCTCGGCTTCCCAATTGGTGAGTCTCTGGCTTTTAGATATCTTCTCACCGAATATTATGGCGTAGATTTTCTGAAGGGATATGTCATCGATATGATAATCCTTCACCATCTTCTGAAGCTCGATGAAACCACGCGGCACCACCTGGCTCGACCGGTGCATCACATTGAAATCATCGTGAATCGACAGACCAATTTTTGTGATACTGTCATTCTCCATCAGTCGGCTTATCTCCTGACCCATACCGAGACGATTCAGCCGGAAAAGGAAACAATGGTCGATCGTGGAGAGTTGAAGGAGCGCCACTTTGTTGGTATGACCCTTTTTGAATGAAGGCTTGGTCTCGGTATCAAAACCGATAAATTCCTCTTGCTCCAAAATCCGTATGGCGCTTTCGACCTCTTCGGGAGTGTCCACCACAGTGATTTCTCCCTGGAAGCTTGCTAAAGGCATTGTGGAAATCTGTTCCTTGGAGACTGATATTTTAAAATTTTCACACATGGTGCAGGGTGGCTTATTTAGGATGTGTCAGTTGAGGATGAGACCAGGCATCTTGCCTACGGGCATATATACCCGGGCAAACTGACGGATGAATTCTATGGTACGGCTCGACGGCACGTTGGTCTTTTGTGAACGAGATTTTTCGTTTGTCATTGTGGTAGAGGTTTTGTCCATAGGCAAATGCTTTTTTGATGTGGATATTTCTGTGTACAGGAAATCATTCCCTACACCATTTCAACGCAAAGTGCCGGTGATTTATTGCCCTGTCCGCGTCATTTTTCAACAGAAAAGCTCCGGGTGGGCCGGAGCTTTTCGTATTAAACAGGTAGATGATGTATCAGCACACACCTTCGCCCATCATGGCGTGGGCCACCTTCATGAAGCCGGCGATATTGGCTCCCTTCATGTAGTTGATGTATCCGTCTGATTCCACGCCATATTGCAGACACTGGTCATGGATAGCCTCCATAATCTCATGCAGACGGTGATCCACCTCTTCAGCACTCCACTGGATGTGCATGGCATTCTGACTCATCTCCAGACCGGATGTGGCCACACCACCAGCATTCACAGCCTTACCGGGAGCGTAGTTCACCTTGTTGGCGATGAAAGTGTCGATAGCCTCGGGAGTACAGCCCATGTTGGACACCTCAGCCACCATAGGCACACCGTTGGCCACAAGCATTGCAGCATCCTCACCGTTCACCTCGTTCTGTGTGGCACACGGCAGGGCGATATCAACCTTGCGCTCCCAAGGCTTCTTGTCGGGATAGAATGTGGCGCCAGGATATTTCTCCGCGTATGGTTCCACTACATCGTTGCCCGAAGCACGGAGCTCAAGCATGTAGTTGATTTTGTCGGCATCGAGCCCATCGGGATCATAAATGTAGCCGTCAGGGCCTGAGATGGTCACCACCTTGGCTCCAAGCTCTGTAGCCTTAAGGGCCGCACCCCAAGCCACATTACCGAAGCCGGAAACAGCTATGGTCTTGCCCTGGATAGTCTCACCTTTCTGGCGGAGCATGCTCTGTACGAAATAGAGGGCACCGAAACCTGTTGCCTCCGGACGGATACGGCTACCGCCAAATTCCAGTCCCTTGCCTGTGAATGTTCCGTCGTGCTGGTTGACCAGACGCTTGTACATACCGTACATATAGCCTACCTCACGTCCACCTACTCCTATATCACCGGCGGGCACATCGCGGTCGGGACCAAGATTCTTCCACAATCCGAGCATGAAAGCCTGACAGAAACGCATGATTTCGCGGTCGCTCTTGCCACGGGGAGAGAAATCAGAACCACCCTTGGCGCCACCCATGGGGAGCGTGGTAAGAGCGTTCTTGAAAGTCTGCTCGAATCCGAGGAATTTCAGGATCGAGAGGTTGACGGAAGCATGGAAACGGATACCACCCTTGTACGGGCCGATGGCGTTGTTGAACTGCACACGGTAGCCGATATTGTTCTGCACCTCGCCCTTATCGTCGATCCAGGTCACACGGAAAGTGACGATACGGTCGGGTTCGACCATGCGCTCAACGATTTTATTACGTTCGAATTCGGGATGCTGATTGTAGATGTCCTGTACCGACATCAGAACTTCACGGACGGCCTGAAGGTATTCCTTTTCGCCGGGATGCTTGGCCTCGAGGTCGGCCATAATCTTGTTAATATCCATACGAAAAAATTGTTTTTAAGGGTATCTTTAAGGTAGTTTCAAATAACACCACAAATATAATGCTAAAATTTCAAATAGTACAAATCTTTTTTGATATATTTTCTCCCGTCCGTTATCGGTGACGATGGCCGGTATAGAGCGGAGAATCATTCGGATTCCTCCAAATAAATCACACTTTATTATAAAATTATGTTAAATAATTGCATATTTTAATTATTTATTTGGATTTTATGACAATTTGACATATATTTGCAATGTGTTTTTCATGGTATTAGATTTAAGGTTAACTAAGATTGGTTGTCGAGAGACAATCAATTTTTTTGTGCATCAATCCAAGGACAAAAAAACGGGGCAATGAAAGATGCCTATGACCACTCAACGGGCACATCAATCACAAACCGCTGACAATAAATATATTACATGACGAATATTCGCTGAATAGATACCAATTGGCCAGCTTTCAATTGTTTGTCTTAGGTCAACAGCAAACAATAAAAAAACAAACAGGTCGTATCGACAGATGTAGGGACGTGCCTTCGGCACGTCTGCATACGAATTTGTGGAATATGAGATAGTTGTCGTGTTATTGCAGAAAGGACATGCCGAAGGCATTTCCCTACATCTGTGGCTGAGGAATCTATTGAACAAAGTCATGCCGCCGGGCGGAAGCTCGGCGGCATGCAAGTGAGGAGGAGGATTTATTTACGCTCCTTATGTTTTTCGAGCTGGCGTTCGATGGCCTCGAGGCAGAGGTCGATGGCTTCCTCGAATGTGTCGGCCACCTTTGTAGCGACGATATCGTCGGCTGAAGGGATATTTACCTTAACTACGGCTTCCTTGTTCATTGCGGTCTCAGGCTTTACGACCTTGAGGTTAACATCGAGCACGCTGATTGCGGAGTAGCGGCGTTCGAGACGTTCGGCTTTCTTGTTGATGAAAGCTGTGAGGCGATCGGAGATGTCAAAGTGGATGGCTTGAATTCTAACTTCCATGGTGT
>CAYZPI010000087.1:0-13948 GCA_964480085.1 uncultured Bacteroides sp.
ATGCCCTAAAAGCGAGTGCAAATATACGCACTATTTTTTAATTGACAAAATTTTAAGTGAAAAAACCGTTATTTTCGGTGTTTTTTGTAATTTTGCGGTATGGAAACACTTCTACATTGCATATCCCTGCGGGTGGTGAAGCACACCGACACCTCGTCGATAGCCACAGTGTGGAGCCGCGAGCGCGGGCGTATGGCCTTGGCTGTTCCTGCGGGTGCGGGCCGCACGGCAAGCCGCCTGCGGGCGTTGACGATGCCCTTTTCGGTGTTCGAGTGTGTGGGGCATATCCGGCCAGGGCGCGAGATCATCAAGGTGAGCGACGTGCGTCCCTTGGGCGCCGGCAACCCCTCGGCTTCCGACCCGGTGAAGAATATCGTGGCCATGTTCCTGGGCGATTTCCTGTATGCCGTGTTGCGCGAGAGCCAACCTGATGTGCATCTTACCGATTTCATCTTCGATGCCGTGGAAGCGTTCGGCAATGTCAGAGACACGGCCCTTGCCAATTTCCATCTCTATTTCCTCTACCGCCTGAGCGGTTTTCTCGGCATAGCCCCCGACTCGGGCACATACGCCCGTGGGCGATTCTTCGACATGTCGGAGGGTGTGTTCACATCCTCCGCGCCATTGGGCAAGGGAGCCGTCGACCCTGCCAGGGCCAAGCTACTATGGATCCTGTCGAACCTTGAAGCGGAAGATCTGGGCAAATTGCATCTTAACAGGAAGGTGCGCAACGAGATACTCGACCGCATGCTCGACTACTACGGCATGCACCACACCTCGCTCTCGTCGCTCTCGTCGCTGCAGATCCTCCGCTCCGTGCTCGGATAAGCGACACCTAATATTCCACATTGGAGGCTCCCGAGGTGGATATCCTGCAACGGGAAGCTGTGCTGTTGGCTTTGACGGTGGATGCTCCTGAGGAATTGATTTTCCCACCTGAGATGTTGAGGTTCCTTGCATCGCAGGACGACGCGCCGTTTGCCTCAATCCCTACCTCTGCCGCTTTGCCGGCTACCGTGGCGCATGAAGCTCCCGACACCTCTATTTCCAGCTGAGCGGCATCGACAGATGCAATCGAGATAGCGGATGCTCCTGTGACATCGATATCGCACTTTGCTGCTTTTACACTGGGCGCCGAGATTTTGCTTGCCCCTGAAGCCTCGAATTCCAGGGTTTTAGCCGACAGCCGGCTTTTGATGTTGATAGAAGAGGCTCCTGATGCCTTGAAATCATCCACGCCGGGAGCCGTGACATTGATCACTACGTTCCTTCCGTTCCAGTCGGTATGCTGGATTCCGGGGGAGGAGTAATAGCATTTGAGAACGCCACCGGATGTCTCGACCTTGACATATTGCGAGATGGACTCCGGAGCAGTGTATGATACAGATACGGTGCCGCCGACTGTATAATTCAACTCGAAAGCAGAGCTCACGTCGATAGCGTCGAATCTCCCTACCTCAGGTGTGACGGTGACATCCGGGCCTTCGGCCTTGAGTTTTCCTTTGGCCGCAACGTTGCAGGAAATACAGAGGATTGTGATAAGCAGTGTGGAAAAATTCCTTAGAAAAAATCTGGGTGTCATGGTTTGGTTTAATTTATTTTACGATAAAAAGCTGTCAGACGCATGGACCGACAGCTTTTTTAAGAAGGAATCTTAAGCGGTAGGGGTGAAGTCACTTCACCTTGTCAGAGAGCTCGGCGCCCGGTTTGAACTTGATGGTCTTGCGGGCTGGAATCTCGATGGCCTGCTTGGTGCGCGGATTGAAGCCAGTGCGTGCAGCCTTTTCTGTAACCGTGAGGGTACCGAATCCCACGATAGACACCTTATCGCCGTTGGCCAGGGCGTCGGTGATGGCGCTGAGAGCAGCCTTAAGCCCGTTCGAAGCATCCTGCTTCGAAATTTTGGCTTCCTCGGCAATGGCATTTACTAAGTCTGTTCTGTTCATAACTAATGATTTATTATAAAATTTTCATTATGCCGACAAAGGTAATAATAAAATTCAAATATAAATAAATATTTTTATATAATAATAAAAATTAATATTTGACCTGTTTGTCATGCCCTATAGGTGAAACAAATGTTAAATTTGTCCGTTTTTTGTCTTATTAGTAGGGTTGCGGATAATGACATGTGAATGGTTGAAACTACAAACCCAACTAAAATTAACCTATCTTAGCATTTGGACGGTTTGAAAATTTCTTGACCCCCGCCGGAATGCCGGCCGCTGATATTTCGCACGAGGAATCATGCCTTTACTGACATTCCGCGCCTTCGCATGATTTTGCGGCTACAGTTTTGCAGATTGGGAGAAAATTGCTTACTTTGCATGACAAAGTAAAAAACACCTTTCCGCCATGGACCACTATATAGTTTCAGCCCGAAAATACAGGCCGTCGACATTCGGCACCGTAATAGGGCAGAAAGCACTCACAGCCACATTGAAGCACGCCATCGCCACCGACCGCCTCGCCCATGCCTATCTGTTCTGCGGCTCCAGGGGCGTCGGGAAGACCTCCTGCGCGCGTATCTTCGCGAAGACCATCAACTGCCAGAACCGCACATCCGATGGAGAAGCCTGCAACGAATGTGCATCATGCCAGGCCTTCAATAACGGCACATCCCTGAATATCATCGAACTTGACGCAGCCTCGCACAATGGTGTCGATGACATCAAGGCATTGATCGAACAGGTGCTCGTGCCTCCCACCGACGGACGCTACCGCGTGTTCATCATCGACGAGGTGCACATGCTTTCCTCAGCCGCCTTCAACGCTTTCCTCAAGACGCTTGAGGAACCGCCGGAATATGTGATCTTCATCCTCGCCACCACCGAGAAGCACAAGATCATACCCACCATCCTCTCCCGTTGCCAGATCTACGATTTCAACCGCATCACCGTGGCCGACATGGTGGAGCATCTGCAGAACGTGGCGTCAGCCGAAGGCATCACCGCCGAGCCGGCGGCCCTCAACGTGATAGCCGGCAAAGCCGACGGCGCCATGCGTGATGCCCTGTCGATTTTCGACCAGGTGGCAGCCGCATCGATGGGCACAATCACCTACCGGAATACAATCGAGAACCTCAACATCCTCGACTCAGCCTACTACGGGAAGCTCCTCGATGCATTCCTGTCCAACGATGTACCATCTGCATTATTGATATATAAAGAGATACGCGACAAAGGATTCGACTCGCAATTCTTCATCAACGGGCTCGCCCTCTACCTGCGCGACCTCATGCTCGCCTACCAGCCGTCGACGCTGCAGTTGCTCGAGGCCTCTGACGAAGTGCGTGCACAGATGGCGCAGACGGCACAGCGGTGCACTCCTGCCTTCATCTATGCTGCAATGGAACTCTGCAACGATGCCGACCTGAATTTCCGCGCCGCCACCAACAAACAGTTCCTCGTGGAGTTGACATTAGTGAAACTATGCCAGCTCACAGCCGCCACACCCGGTAGGCAAGCCGCCACGCCGGGTCTGCGCCCGGTGGCTGCCGCACAACAGCAGGCTCCACAGCCTGCGGATGCGGCCCGGGCCGCGGCCCATGGCAGCACCCCTGCCGGTGCCGCCCCGCAACAGCCGCCGCACGCTCCCCGGCCGCAGTACACGCCGCCACAGACCGCCTACCGCCCGCCACAGGTGCGCTCTCCTCAGGCAGTGAGGCAGAAACCGGGCTCGCTGCCGTCATTCTCAATCAATGGCGACAGGACAGAAAGCAAGACAGGCGATGAGGGCGGCAATGCGGCTGAGTCGCCTGTTCACCGGCGAAATGAGCCATATTCTGAGGAGCAGCTCAGGAAGGTGTGGATGGAATATGTGGAAGCGCATCCAACCGAGCGCATCCTGATCAACACCATGAAGGCTGCCATGCCTGAAAAGAAGGAGGATGGCCTTTACAAGATAGCGGTGGACGACACCATACAGATCGATACGATCAACGAGTCGAAACCCGACATCCTCAAATTCCTGCACGACCGTCTCTCCAACGACCATATCGATTTCACGGTGGAGCAGAGGGTAGGGGAGGCTCCACCATCGACATGGACCCAACGCCAGGTGCTCCAGCACATGCTCGATAAGCAGCCCGACCTTGGCAAGCTGATCGCTGATTTCGGCCTGACGATCTGAGGTCTGAGGTTTCAGGTGTTGAAATTGTTTTTGTGCAAACCGCAAGCTTCAGCGGGCGGAAATTATTGAAAAAATTTAAAAATCCAATATATATGACTGTAACAGACAGATTTCTGAAATACGTGAAGTTCGACACACAGAGCGACGAACTCACCAACATGACACCCTCCACCCCGGGGCAGATGATTTTTGCCGAGGCCCTGCGTAACGAACTTGTGGAGATGGGCCTGAGCGACATCAGCCTCGATGAAAACGGCTACCTTATGGCCACCCTCCCCGGCAACGTCAAGGACGCTCCGACCGTGGGATTCATCGCCCATCTTGACACATCGCCCGACATGTCGGGTCGGAACGTAAAGCCCCGTATCGTCAACGCCTACGACGGCAAGGACATCGTGCTCAACGCCGAGAAGGGCATCGTGCTCTCTCCGGCCGAATTCCCTGAGTTGCTCCACTATGTGGGACAGGACCTGATCGTCACCGACGGCACAACCCTCCTCGGAGCCGACGACAAGGCCGGCATCGCCGAGATTCTTACAGCTGTCGACTATCTTATGCAGCATCCCATGATCAAGCACGGCGACATCCGCATTGCCTTCAATCCCGACGAGGAGATCGGCCAGGGCGCCCATAAGTTCGACGTCGAGCGTTTCGGCGCCGACTGGGCCTACACCATGGACGGCGGAGAGGTTGGCGAACTCGAATATGAGAATTTCAATGCCGCAGTGGCTCGCGTCACCTTCATCGGACGCAACGTGCATCCCGGTTATGCCAAACACAAGATGCTCAACTCCATCCGTGTAGCCAACCAGTTCGTGATAATGCTTCCGCGCTGGGAGACACCCGAACACACCGAAGGCTACGAGGGTTTCTACCACCTGTGCTCGATGGAGGGCAATGTGGAACAGACAGTGCTCACCTACATCATCCGCGACTTTGACAGCGACCGCTTCGAACGCCGCAAGAAAGAACTGGAGCATCTCGCACGCAAGATCAACAATGAGTTCCCCGGATGCTGCTCGATCGACATAAAGGACCAGTATTACAACATGCGCGAGAAGATTGAGCCGGTGAAGCACATAATCGACATCGCCGAGACCGCCATGAAGGAGGTCGGTCTGGTGCCGAAGGTGGTGCCCATACGTGGCGGAACGGACGGCGCACAGTTGTCGTTCAAGGGTCTTCCCTGTCCTAACATCTTCGCCGGCGGTCTCAATTTCCACGGACGCTATGAATTCGTGCCCGTCCCGTCGATGGAGAAGGCGTCGATGGTGATTGTGGAGATAGCCAAGCTTGCAGCCAGGTGAGCGCATCAGGCAGGAATACCCTTATCGTAATCACCGGACCCACCGCGTCGGGCAAGACGGATGTGGCGATACGTCTTGCCCGGCAGCTCGGTTGCGACATCATATCTGCCGATTCGCGACAGATCTACCGCGACATCCCGATATGCACCGCCGCACCTACGGCAGAACAACTGGCAGCCGTGAAGCATCATTTCGTGGGAATCCTTCCACTGGACGAACCATACAGCGCGGCGCGTTTTGAAGAGGACGTGCTCGCGCTGTTGCCATCTTTGTGGGAGAAGAGCCCCGTGCAGATAATGTGCGGAGGGTCGATGATGTACATTGATGCCGTGTGCAACGGCATCGACGCTCTTCCCACCATATCCGAATCCACACGCAGCCATGTAAAGGATATCTACGACAGGTATGGACTGGAGGAGATACGTCGCAGGCTCCGTGAGGTGGATCCTGTGGGTTACGGACAAGTCGACCCGCTGAATCCGCGTCGAAATATCCATGCCCTTGAGATAAGCATCGAGGCGGGAGTACCATGTTCGTCGCTCCTCACCGGCGAGAAGAAGCGGCGTGATTTCGACATAAAGAAATATTACATCGACTTGCCACGCGAGGAGATGTTCGACCGCATCAACCGCCGTGTCGACGCTATGGTGGAGGAAGGGCTGGAGCAGGAAGCGCGTGCTGTCTATCATCTGCGGCATCTTAACTCACTCAATACGGTAGGGATGAAAGAGATGTTCGCATATTTCGATGGCAAGATGGACAGAACCACAGCCATTGAGCGTCTGAAGAAGAACACCCGCGTGTATGCCAAGAAGCAGCTCACCTGGCTCAAACGCACATCAGATGCCCTACCATTAATCTTATAAGTATTATAACCTTATAATCTCATAACCATTCAACTTTCGCTTGCGAAAGTTGAATATAATGCGTACCTTTGCGCATATTGACAAAACTATCATTGATATGGACATAAAATACAATCGTGTGCTGCTGAAACTCAGCGGCGAATCACTGATGGGCGAGCAGCATTACGGCATTGACACGGCGCGTCTCAACGAGTATGCCATGCAGATTGCCGAAGTGGTGGCCAAGGGCGTGCAGGTGGCGATCGTCATCGGCGGCGGCAACATCTTCCGCGGACTCCAGGGCGCCTCCAAAGGTTTCGACCGTGTGAAAGGCGACCAGATGGGCATGCTCGCCACCGTGATCAATTCCCTGGCCCTTAGCTCCGCGCTGCAGGCTGCAGGACAGCCTGCCAAAGTGTTCACTGCCCTCAATATGTATCCTATCGGCGAATACTACAGCAAATGGAAGGCCATCGAGGCTCTGGAGCGAGGCGAGGTGGCCATAATAGCCGGCGGCACAGGTAATCCGTTCTTCACCACCGACACCGGCGCGGCCCTGCGTGCTGTTGAGGTGGAGGCCGACGTGATGCTCAAGGGCACGCGTGTGGACGGCGTCTACACCGCCGACCCGGAGAAGGACCCCGATGCCGTGAAGTTCGAGCAGATCACCTACGATGAGGTGTACAACCGCGGACTGAAGGTGATGGACCTCACGGCCACGGCCCTCTGCAAGGAGAACAAGATGCCCATCTACGTGTTCGACATGGATACCGTTGGAAATCTCGCCAAAGTCCTTGCCGGCGACCCAATCGGCACTCTCGTGTATTGAAGGCTTCAGGTATCACTTTTTGCAGGTCACGAGCTTCAGCGAGTGATCCCTTCACATTTAACATTTCACCCTTAAACACTTATTAAAACCATGGCAGAAGTAAAAGACTACTTGGATCCCGCCGAAGAGAAAATGGAGATGGCGGTGATCTATCTCGATGAGACACTCTCCCGCATCCGCGCCGGAAAGGCCAATCCCAAATTGCTCGACGGAATCCGTGTCGACTATTATGGCAGTCAGGCGCCAATCTCGAATGTGGCCAATATATCCGTGCCCGACGCCCGCACCATCACCATCACTCCCTGGGAGAAATCGATGTTCAAGGAGATTGAGAAAGCCATCATCAATTCCGAACTCGGCATCACTCCTGAAAACATTGGCGAGGTGATACGCCTTTCGATTCCCCCGCTCACCGAGGACCGGCGCAAGCAGCTCGTGAAGCAATCCAAGTCGGAGGCTGAGACAGCGAAGGTGAGTGTGCGCAACGCCCGGCGCGACGCTATCGACGGCCTGAAGAAAGCCGTGAAGCAGGGCATGCCCGAAGATGTGGAGAAGGACGGCGAGACTTCCGTGCAGAAGCTCCACGACAAATACCTCAAGAAGATCGACGACCTCTTCGCCGCCAAGGAGAAGGAGATCCTCACAGTATAAGATCCCTTCCGGTCATCTATAATAAAAGCGCCCCTATGGGCGCTTTTCTATTTCTATCGCATGAGTCTTGGTCTCGATGTGCTGCGTAGTCTATTTCCACGCAAGCATCGCACTATTTCACATACACCTTCTTTCCGCCGATGATGTAGAGGCCTTTGGGAAGGGCATCGATGTCGGCTTCTGTGGCATTGCGCCTGATGCAGACGCCTTGCAGGGTGTAGACATCCTGCAAGGTGTCGGCGTCGTCGATGACGTCGGATATGCCTGTCACCCATTCCTCCACCTCAAAATAGTAATAAAATACGGACCATGGCTCGGATGCCAGATAAAATGGAACCGTCCTCTTTGGCACGTAGACATACGCATCAATAGGCACATCCGAGAATGCACCGACCTCGGTTTCCGGTGGCCTCATCCTCATGGCGTTGATTGTCAGCAGGGATATGCAATTGTCGAAAGCATAGGAACCGATAAACTCAACTGAGGCGGGAATCGTGATTTCTGACAGGGAGGTGCAATTCGAGAAGGCTAACCTTTTAATTATTTGCACAGATGGGGGAATCGTGACAGATGCCAAAGAGACGCATCCTCTGAATGCATTGTTACCAATGGTTACAACCGATGAGGGAATCATGCATTCGGTGACTGCATTAGGGCAAATCAGCAATTCGGTCAAATTCTTATTATAAAGCACGCCATCCACATCAGCAAACATGCCATTGCCTGAGGCAACGTGAATCTCCTTAAGCCGGCTGCATCCATTGAATATATAATAGCCTATTGAGGTGAGGGAGGCGGGAAAGTCTATGGCTACAAGCGATTCGCAATTCCTGAACGCATAATCGCCTATGGATGTCACCGGCTCCGGGAGGGTGATGGTCTCCAGATTCGCGCAGCCATCAAATGCGTTAGAGCCTATTTGAGCAGCAGGAATGACCATTGATTTCAGGGCGGTGCATCCGGAAAACGCGTAATCGCCTATCGAGGCTACAGACTCCGGGATAGAGATGGCCTCCAGATTCGCGCAGCCGTCGAATGCATGAGATCCAATTTGTGTGACTGTATTTGGAATGGTCAGGGATTTCAGACTCGAGCAACCGGAAAACGCATAATCGCCTATCGAGGCTACAGACTCCGGGATAGAGATGTTCTCCAGATTCTCGCAGCCGTCAAATGCATGAAATCCAATTTGTGTGACTGTATTTGGAATGACTATTGATTTCAGGGCGGTGCATCCGGAAAACGCGTAATCGCCTATCGAGGTAAGTGCGTCGGGAAGGTCTATTGAGACAAGCGATTTGCAATCCTTGAATGCATAATTGCCTACCGAGCTGACTGACTCCGGGATGGTGATGTTTTCGAGATTTGTGCAACCTTCAAATGCATAGGCCTCTATTTGTGTGACTGAGTTCGGAATGACCAGGGATTTCAGGTTTCTGCAACCGGAGAAGGCATAATTGGCGATTTGAGTGACTGATGCCGGAATATCAAACTCTGTTTTGGCCGGAGGATATGCAATCAACACACTTTTATCTTTGTTGTAAAGCACACCGTCGACAGATGCATAGTTGGGATTGTCAGGATCCACATTTATCTCCATTAATTCCGCAACCTTGGAATCATCGTAATACCACTCCTCATACTGGGTATAGCGATCATAGTAAGGTTTAAAGATACCTTCCTTAATGGAAACTACCGTTTCAGGGATATTGATGATCCGGAGGTACAGTGGATAGGATATAAGGTAGTACGGTTCCCAGATCTTGTAACTTATGCCTTGTATTGATGTGACTTTACTTGTTTTATCATAACCCCAATAATCCATCCACTTTACTTCTGATGGAATATTGATAATCCCAATGGTGGTATCACATACATAGGTTACATATAATTCCTCATAGTTGCCACTGGTGTGATCATAGACTAACCCATTGGAATAATCATATATACCCCCTGCGGTCTCACGTATATTCCCCGCAAATAGTTGGAGCGGCATATTGACAGCTACGATAAGTAACAGCAAAAATTTGAAAGCGATTCTGTTGAAATTTTTTGTTTTCATAAGGTAATGACTGTTAAGCTATTATATGTAGATTTATTATCAGCGACCTCACGACTTGCGCAAGATATGGCAATGACGGCCTGATTCATTCCTAACTTTGCATCAGAAACGTTTCTGAGATTCATAATTACAAATTTAAACATTAAAAATGGAAAATCCAAATTTATTTAAGGAAAACCCCTCGACCGCGTACAATTCCGCAGCGGTTGCAGCTGCCGGAGGTGCAAATACGCCGATGCCTACTGTTGTTATCGACTCCGGGAGTCCACAACTTGGTGCAGCAAATATCCTGCGAAACCTCAAGCCCGGCACGCGTTATATCCTGAAGACAGACGCATACATCGATACGGCTTCTAACATTCCCAATAATGTAGAGTTCGTCCTTGACGGAGGCAACCTTCACCGCTACCAGAACGTCAAAACTGTCCCGAAAAAGATCACCTGTATCAACGGATCGTTTATCGACGATGAAATGTCATCTAAACCTACAGAGGACAAAGGACTTTCTTTCACCCATATAGTGGGCGCACGAGAGGATACATCAGTCAAGAACTTCCTCGACCAGACTAACTATGTTGTAGAATTCAACATGATGGATTTCGTACATTCAGAGGATTATCAGGGTAAAAATAATGCGATGTCCATTAATTTGAATAACGTGCTCGAAAGAATTTTCAATGCAATCTACAACACTCAAGATTTTAATCCTCAGAGAATGGTCATCAAGATGCCGGAGACCTATTTCGGCACCACAAGCTTTTTCGTGAACAGGCCAATAAAGCTTGAGCACAACGTTACCTTGGATCTTTCCGGAGCCGTGGTTTATGTGCCCGAAGACTTCAACTACGGATCGACAGGCGGTAAGTTCGGCGACAGATATGTGTTCTCGTTCGAAACGAACAATGACAATCTCATTCTTGCGACATCTGTTGTGAAGAATGTCGAAATCCTGTTGGATCCGGCTCTGAAGGACTCCAAGTGCCCGGATGTGATATTCGACCTGACGAATTTTTCCGGTGTGATGGAGAATGTCAGAATTGACTTGAACAAACATCTGAAATGCGTGGCTCTATGGCAGCCTTTCGGAAAACCGGACAGGACATACAGCGACCAGAAGATAATACGCCGATGCAAGGTAGTAAATGGGGGATGGCGCACGGAGACTCCGACGGTGCTGTTCTGCATGGGCGACGGATGCATAATCGAGCAGTGCGTGCTGGGCTATGTCGCCATAATCGGCGGCAAGAGCTACACAATCCGGGGATGCCTGAACGACAGCTATTTCCTGTACGATACCACTGTCGACTTTACCGGATCTTACTGGGAGATAGGACAGTTTCAGATCCTCGACAGCAAAGTGCGTTTCGCTGCCTGCCGACTGGATTGTCAGAACAACAACTATGGTCTCATAAATGATAGTGATAAGATGGTTCGCCGATATACGGGACCCTGGATGGCCGTGGACACTGACGGCTGCAGGGGTCGACTTAAAAACATGTTGGACAAGCTGAACCTTGGAGACGAAAACTTCAATGACATCAAGCTATCCGAGATTGACGAGAGTCATGCCAACTATCGTAAGTACATGGCCCACGTCACAAGCCAGTTCTCTACCGTGACCTTCGACCCTACGCTCAGCCAACGGCAGTAACCTATATATCCTTCTCGCCGGGGCCTGGCGCAAGTTGTATTGACCTTCAAAACATTATCCGTAGAAAGAAAGGGTTCGATACCGAACCCTTTCTTTTAACAGGGATTTGGTCCTATTATTATCGTAACACCTTCTTTCCGCCGATGATGTAGAGGCCTTTGGGAAGGGTGTCGATGTCGGCTTCTGTGGCATTGCGCCTGATGCAGACACCTTGCAGGGTGTAGACATCCTGCGGGGCAGTGGCAGCGTCGGCGGTGATGTCGGATATGCCTGTCACCCATTCCTCCACCTCAATGAAATAATAAAAACCAGACCATGGCTTGGATTGCAGATAATATGGAACTGTCTTCCTGGGCACATAGATATCCGCTTCCAGAGGAACACCCAAGAAAGCATCCCTGTCGGTGCCCGGTGGCCTCATTCTCATGGATTTGATTGTCAACAGGGATGTGCAATCACGAAATGCATCGAATCCAATGGATTCGATTGTAGCAGGCAACGTAATTTCTGACAGGGAAATGCACTCGCTGAATGCATAGTCACCTATTTTGCTAATCGATGAAGGAATTACAAAATCGTCGACGGTCTTAGGACAAATCAATAATTCGGACAAATCTTTATTGTAGAGCACGCCATCCACATCTGCAAACTTTTCATTGTCGGGGGCAACATGGATCTCCTTAAGCCGGCTGCATCCATTGAAAATATCCCAGCCAATATAGTTCAGGGTGGCAGGAAAACTTACGGAGACAAGCGACTTGCAACCCTTAAAAACAGAACCACCTATCGAGGTCAGCGAATCGGAAAAATCTATGGTTACAAGCGATTTGCAGCCCTGAAACGCATAATAACCAATCTTGGTCAGCGACCCCGGAAAATCTAAGGTTACGAGCGATTCGCAATTCAAGAACGCATAATCACCTATTGATATATCGCATCCGGAAAGATTTATGGATGTAAGCGATTTGCAACCCTCAAACGCATGAGATTCTATTGATGTGGGAGAGCCGGAAATATCTATGGATACAAGCGATTTGCAACCTTGAAAAGCAGAACTACCTATCGAGGTCAGCGAGCCGGAAATATCTATGGATGCCAGCGATTTGCAATTCAAGAACGAAAACGGACCTATTGATATCTCGGAGCCGGAAATATCTATGGATGCCAGCGATTGGCAATTCTCAAACGCATTATAGTTTGTCGATATCTTGGAGCCGGAAAGACTTATGGATACAAGCGATTTGCAATCCGCAAACGCCTTATAGTCTATCGATATGGGAGAGCCGGAAAGACTTATGGATGCGAGCGATTCGCAATTCTCAAAAGCATATTTACCTATTGATATCCCGGAGTCGGAAAGATCTATGGATGCAAGCGATTTGCAATCCTTGAATGCATATTCACCTATTGATATATCGGAGCCGGAAAAATTTATGGATGCAAGCGATTTGCAATTCAAGAACGCATATTTACCTATTGATATCTCGGAGCCGGAAATATCTATGGATGCAAGCGATTCGCAATCCTCAAAAGCATAATAGCCTATAGAGGTCACTGACTCCGGGATGGTGATGGTTTCTAAATTCGTACATCCTTCAAATGTACAGGGACCTATTTGTGTGACTGAGTTCGGGATGGTAAGGGATTTCAGGTTCCTGCATCCGGAGAAGGCATGATCGGCGATTTGAGTGACAGTGGCAGGAATATCACACTCTGTTTTTGTCGGTGGGCATGCGATCAATACACTTTTGTCTTTATTGTAAAGCACGCCGTCGACATCGGTATATTTGGGATTTTCAGGATCAACGATTATCTCCGCTAATTCTGAAATGGAGCCGGCGTATTGTTCCAGCTTACTTTGGCGGGCATGGTAGGATCTGAAGACACCCTTTTCTATAGATGTTACCGTTTCAGGAATTCTGATACTCTGTAGAGACCATGGATAGAAAATATCGTCTTCTACTCTACATTCTATGCTCTCTATTTTGATGACATATCTATCTTCAATTTTTGAAGGAATATCCATATTCCTGAGCTCTGCACTGAGTGTGCCAATTACGAATAAATTAGTACGAGAATAGTAAGACGTATAGAGTATACCATCAGAATAACTATAGAACTTGTCTCCATACCAATAATCATCCGCAAAAAGATAGAGCGGCATATTGACAGCTAAGACAAGTAACAGCAGAAATTTGAAAGCTAATTTGTGTTTTTTTGTTTCCATAAGGTATTGGCTGTTAAGCGGTGATACAGAGATTCATTATCTGAGACCTTACGACTTGCGCAAGATATGGCAATTACGGCATGATTCATTCCTAACTTTGCATCAGAAACATTTCTGAGACTTATAATCGCAAATTTAAACATTTAAAATGGAAAATCCAAATCTTTCTAAAGAAAACTCTACTACTGCGCACGGGTCTTTCATTTAAGATTAGATGGTCGTATCCGCGAGAGTCATATTTTATA
>CAYZPI010000088.1:0-13689 GCA_964480085.1 uncultured Bacteroides sp.
GCGTCTGTGCGGCGGCGACATGAGCTTTACATCGGCCATCTGCTTCGATTTCGAGGTGTATTCCGCAGCCCAGAAGCGTTGGCTCGAAGTGTCGTCGGTATCCAACTTCGAGACATACCAGGCCAACCGCCTGAAATGCCGCTACCGTGGCGACGACAAGAAGCCCCACCTGTGCCACACCCTCAACGGTTCAGCTTTGGCCCTGCCGCGTATCGTGGCCGCCATCCTGGAGAATAACCAGACAAGGGATGGTATCGTAGTCCCCGAGTGCTTGCGCAAATACACCGGCTTCGACATCATCGACTGACCTCCGTTCAGCTTGCAATAATATAGCGACCGGTATCTGCCTTTTGGCGGATACCGGTCGGCTTGTTCATGCATTCGAATGAATCATGATGTCCGGATTTCCAAGAATAAACCAGATAATTTTGCAAATCCGGGATTTGTGTAATTAATTTTTTGTACCTTTGCAGTCCTACCATATATTTGAGGGTATTGATCATGAAAAAACGAAAAAGCATTTTTGCACTGGCGGGACTTGTCCTCGCCTCCGGCTCTGCGACATTGAGGGCGCAGACATTCAAAGAGTGGGACGATGTGGGCGTCACACACCTCAACCGTCAGAAAGCTCACACCACCGCTATTCCGCTCGCTTCAGCGGCGGCTGTGGGTGATGCAGCAATGGAGCAGTCGCCTTACTATCTGTCGCTCAATGGTGTGTGGAAATTCCATTGGGTCGGAGATCCGTCAAAATCTCCAAAAGGATTCGAGGCTGCCGATTTTGCCGCCGAGGGCTGGGATGATATCGACGTGCCGTCGGCCTGGCAGGTGTACGGAGTGCGCAACGGCAAACAATGGGACAAACCCCTTTACTGTAATGTGGCATATCCGTTCTGCTACGACGACAAGACATGGAGCGTGATGGCAAGTCGGCCGGGATGGTTCACCTACAATGACAACATGAAGAACCCCGTCGGACACTACCGTCGCACATTCACCGTGCCCGAAGGTTGGGACGGCCGGGATGTGTATGTGAGGTTCAATGGTGCGGGTCATGGCTATTATGTGTGGGTCAACGGCCGGTTCGCCGGTTATGCCGAGGATTCATATCTTCCTTCGGAATTCAATATCACCGACCTGCTCGTGGATGGCGAGAACACTATCGCCGTGCAGGTGTACCGCTTCACAAGCGGATCGTTCCTCGAATGTCAGGACTACTGGCGCATGACCGGAATCACCCGCGATGTGTTCCTGTGGTCGGCTCCCAAGACGCAGATACGCGACTATTTCGCCACAACAGCCCTTACCGACGGCTACACCAACTCCATCGTCAGCATCGACGCCACTCTGGAAGGTGTGCCCGTAGCCGGAAATCTTACGGCAAGGATTATGGACGGATCCACCGTTGTGGCTGAGAAGACTGTGCCAGTGAAGGATATGGGCGACTACAATATCTCCATTCCTGTGGATTCACCCAAGCTGTGGAGCGCCGAGGAGCCCAACCTCTACGACCTGTCGCTCACCCTCACCGGAGCCGACGGCAGGGAGATTGACGTGCGCGGGCACAAACTCGGTATACGTCAGGTGGAGATAGGCAAGAAGGGCGAGATCCTGCTCAACGGCAAGCCTCTGCTGATACATGGAGTGAACCGCCATGATTTCAGTGGAGAGTATGGCCGCACGGTGCCCCGAGAGGAGATGGAGAAGGATGTGATGACGATGAAGAGTCTGAACATCAACGCCGTGCGTACAAGCCATTATCCCAATAATCCCTATTTCTACGACCTCTGCGACAAATATGGCCTCTACATGATAGCCGAGGCTGATGTGGAATGTCACGCCAATACCGGGCTGTCGAGTGTCGAGGCGTTCAAGCCAGCCATGGTGGAGCGCAACGAGAACCATGTGCTCTGGATGCGGAATCATCCGGCAATCCTGATATGGTCGTTCGGAAATGAGTCGGGCAACGGAGCAAATTTCCGTGCCGTGTCCTCAGCCATCAAGGCCCTCGACAACACTCGCCTGACCCACTATGAGGGCAACAGCGACTATGCCGATGTGTCGAGTACTATGTACGGCGGAGTGGACTGGATGGAGAGCATAGGCCGTGACCGTCTCAACCAGGCTAACGCCGGGCAAAAGGTGAAACCTCACCTGCAGTGTGAGAACACCCACTCGATGGGCAACTCGATGGGCAACCAGCGCGAGTTCTTCGACCTCTATGAGAAATATCCCGCCCTTGCCGGCGAGTTCATCTGGGACTGGAAGGACCAGGGCTTGAAAATGCCCGTGCCAGGGAATTCCGACGAGACGTATTATGCCTATGGCGGTGATTTCGGCGATAATCCCAACGACAATAATTTCTGCATCAACGGTGTGGTGTTCCCCGACTGCTCCTACTCGGCGAAGGCCCTTAACGTGAAGAAAATCTACCAGCCTGCCGATTTCGCGATGCGCGACAGTATCGCCGGCGAGTTTGAGATAAAGAACAAGATGGCTTTCCGCGACCTTTCCGCCTATACCGTGAGCTATACTGTGCTGGAAGATGGCATCGAGGTGAGTCGCGGCACGGTGGATGGTATCGATGTGGCTGGCGGTGGATCGCAGAGGTTCACCCTCGCCGGCCTCCTTCCGGCTGAGCCTGCCGACGGCGCGGAGTATTTCGTGCGCTTCTCTGTGACAGCCAACGACGCCACACCCTGGGCCGAGGCCGGTTATGAGGTTGCTGCCGAGCAGTTCCGTCTGCGCAGGGCCTTGTCGAAGGAACCTTACTCGCCTTCGGCTGAAGCTACGATTGACATAGCCGACAATGCCAAGGACTACACACTGAGCACTCCGGAATTCACCGCCGTATTCTCCAAGGCTACCGGACAACTCGCTTCCTACACTTACGGAGGCAAGGAGATGATCGATGGAGCAGTGAAATTCAACGCCTATCGTCTGCCAACCGACAATGATGGCCGTCAGAATGGATCGTGGGAGGGGATGGGTCTCCGTACACTCAAGGTGGTACCCGGGACATGGAACACTTTCGTCAACGACAACGGCAGCGTGACACTCACCGTGGATAACACCTACGACGGTACGGCTCCCACATCGTTCCGCACACAGATGTCGTATACGGTGATGCCGGATGGCGTGATCGCTGTGAGCTCGATGATCACCCCCGCCAACAAGAACGTGATTCTTCCCCGCATGGGTTTCGCATTCGAGATGCCGAGGGATTATGAGCAATACACCTGGTACGGGCGCGGACCGTGGGATAATTACCGCGACCGCAAGGAATCGTGTTTCCCGGGTCTTTATCATAGTACTGTCGCCGAGCAGTGGACTCCCTACATTCTTCCGCAGGAGCATGGCAACAAGGAGGAGGTGCGTTTCATTGCGCTCACCGATGCTTCCGGCGAGGGTCTGATGGTGGTGGCTCCCGGCCTGATGTCGGCTTCAGCCGCACACTGGCGTCCGACCGACAATATGACCGGTCAGGGACGCAAGAAGCATCCTTATCAGGTGAAATTCACCGACAATACCGTGGTGAACATCGATGCAGCCATGCGTGCCCTTGGCAACGCGAGCTGCGGACCTGATGTGCTTGACAAATATGAGCTACGCGCACAGACCACAACGTTTGATTTCCTGCTTATCCCCGTCAAAGAGCGTCTTTCCGACCAGGCTTTGGTGGAGAAGGCACGTGTGGGGAGCCCGCAGTGCCAGCCTGTGGTGATCACCGACAATAAGGGAGTCGTGACGCTCAGCACTCTTACCGATGGAGCCACGATAAGCTACAGTCTCGACGGCGGTGCCACGTATCAGACTTATTCCGGTCCGTTCGACCTCAAGGATGGCGGCAGCGTCATGGCTTACGCCGAGAAGGATGGTCTGGCGCGGAGCATCGTCACCGACGCTGAGGTGGGAATGTTCATTGACAAGAGTCTCTGGACTGTGTACAGCGTGGACAGCAACCAGGGTGGGGGAGAGGATGTGCGCAATGCCATAGACGGCAATCCCAACACTATCTGGCACACAAGCTACGGCGCCAATCAGACTCCTTGCCCACATGAGATCATCATAGACATGCACGATACTTACGCCGTGACCGGATTCGTGTACCAGGGACGCAGCGATATGAGCAACGGCCGCATCAAAGAGTACGAGGTGTATTTCGGCAACAATCCTGATATATGGGGTGCGCCGGCGGCCACCGGATCATTCAAGGATGTGGCAGGCGAACAGATTGTGGAACTTCAGGCACCGGTGAAGGCGCGTTACCTACGCCTTGTGGCGAAATCGGAGGTGAATAAAAATCCGTGGACTTCGGCCGCCGAAATAGGAATCGTAGCTCTACGTACCGAAGAACCTGTGTCGGATGCGTCGGGTTCGCAGATTTTCGCTCCCTCCACTGTGTACTACATTCAGGAGGCCCAGTCGGGATTGTATCTGCACAGCGACAAGACCGGAACCGACGGCAAGTTCCGACTTGGCAAACTCGACGCGTCGAATCCGTCGTATCAGTTTCGTCCGGCGCTGAAGGATAAGTTCACATCATTCTTCACCTTCCGCACCGGCGACGGCTACATGGCTGAGGGAGAAAATTATTGGAAAATTGGTCTGAGTGACAATGCACCCTCCACCGCCAACTCAATAACAGTTGAGAAATCCGGCGACGGGTACAATATGCGTGCTCTCTGGAAGATGAGCAACGAATATTTTGGAGTCGACAGCCGTCAGGTCGGCTCATACGTCTATACAGATAAGAAAACACCGGTGCTGTTCCGTTTTCTTACAGCTGACGAGGCCGGTATTGCAGCGGTGATCAACGACAGTCCTTCCATCAGTGTCTATGACGCTGATGGAAAGGTCGGTGTCAAAGTCGATGGCAACGCCGTAGTGTCGGTGAGCAACTCCGACGGTGTGCTTCTCGCCCGTGAGACGATAACAGGTTCAGCCTGTGTGCCGGTGGCGCATACGGGTGTCTATATCGTATCGGTCGCAGTAGAAGGCGCACAGGCCTCAGTGCACAAGCTCATTGTTCAATGAACAATTGACAGTGAACAATGAAAATTTCCATCCGGGTGGCATTGTTCACCATTATCCACTATATCATTGTCTATTTCCATCCGGCTTCCACGTTTTTGATGAGGGTTGCGGCGCCTCCTGTCGAGCCTGTGTGCTGTATGCCGAAGGCGGCGGGATGTTTGCCGCTGCTGATGTGGGCGGTAATGGTGACGGCACCATCGGCTGTCGACTCGGAATAGAGCCGGGCTGTCGCCAGACCGTCGGCTGCCGTGATTTCAATATGGCAGGGCGAACGGAACGCTGTGGTGACCTGTGGATCTGATATTGGCGTCGCCGTACCGTGGTCCAGTCTGAGCAGTCGGCATTCGACAGCACGGTCATGGTCGGGGGTCCGCTCCACACGCAGGGCATATCCCGTCATCGTCAGCGGATCCAGCATGAAATAGAAATCCATGTATTGGCCCGTGGCACTTCCGAAACCTTGTCCTGCTGTCTTTGCCGGGTAAAGCAGATAGTTCAGAGTCATTTCCTTGCAGCTGTTGCGGTCGGGGCGGAATAACGCACGCGCACCCCTCACATTTTGAACCAGCCCCTCAGCCATAGCCGCACCATCATCGCCGCGTCCATAGCGCCAGGCATCGCGGGTGGGATCGGCCTCCCAGTCATATCCTGCGGTGTCTGCAGGTTTGAAGGCATCGAATGTCCATCCGTCGAGGGTAGGGATGCTTCGGTTCTCTGTTGGAATTGTCGAGAAATCGGTGTGATAGGATTTACGGTCGCCGGAGAGTGTGGCGGTATGGCGCATGGATATTTCCTTCTCATATATGGCCTCAGCCGCGTCGCCTTTGTGCGAACCATACACCTGCGGCTCTACTCTTGCAAATATATATACCCCTTTGTCGGCACGGCTGAGTGGATAAGAACCAACCCGCGACACCGGACCGCGTAGCATAGGCATGGGCGACGGATCGGAAGGAGATTTCGCCCTCAGCCACGTGACGGTCGATCGGTCGTCGGTATTATCGCTGTCGAGCCTGTAGTGCACGGTGAGTGTCTTACCGGCTTTGTCGGAAGAAATTGAGGGCATTTTCACGAAAGAAGGGGCATCCACAAGCAGCGGCTCCACTTTCACAGTCACTCCTCCGCGTAGTCCGTCGGCTGTCGTGGCATATACCACGCCTTCCATCGGCTCGGGGAAGGTGTTGGCGGAAATGAGGCGGTTGCCGTCTAATTTTAAGAAATCCGGATAACTCCATCCAATTATCTCAGGTACTTTTTCCGAGACCTTTCCTCCCCATTCGATGAGTCGGGGATTTAGCGTCGCTGTATCACCGGCAGCTTTAAGTGTAATGGTGCCTGTAGCGAGCTGGAGCAGCGTTCCTGCTGTGGCCTCATTGACGAGCGGTTGCCAGAGTCCCTTTCTGTCGGCATCCACAGCTACCGGGTGTCCGTCGATCGTCACGCCACGCTGATAGCATACCACGGCAGATGGGTCGCGTGTCCAGCGCAGGTCGATGCCGCCATCGGCACCGTTGGTGTGGAAGCGGGTGTCGAGCAGGGTCACCATTCCCGGCACCTTGGTAAGGTATTGTGTTCCCCGGGTGAGGACGTTGATGTCGCAGTTGATGAATACAGCGCCAGTCGGGGCTGTGGAATAAAAGGGTTTGGAAGAGAAAAACGTGAAGCGGCAATCACGATAGACAGCGGTACCGGTGAGGGCATCGTCGGTACATTCAAAATAGCAGTCGGTGTAGAACGACTCGCGTGCACCGATGAAAGGACAGAGATTCAGCCTGCTGATAAATCGACAATTACGCGCCACCACCGTCTCGGTGCCGCTGCCATAGTCGCCCCACGTGCCGCTTTTGTCGGAAAGTTCGCATATCCCGATCTGGGCCTGCACTATCGAGGCGTTGCGTCTGGGTCGGCTGAGCTCCGGGCGCCGCGGGTATTCGAGGTCCACGTTGCAATAGTTGCCGAAGGTCATATTCTCCACCCTTAGCACTTTGCCGATAAAGTGCATCATCGTGAAATTCCCGATTGCGCCCTGTGTCTGTCCGCGGTTGACAGCAAATACCGTAGCCTCGGCGTCCGTATCTGTGGCGATAATGCTCAGGGTATCACATTCCACCTCCACGGCGAAAGGCACCGTGCTCCCTGCCTTAGGTAGAGCGGTTGCGGGCGAGTCGGGGTCATCGAGCCAATAGACTCCCGGCCGCACATAGACAGTGGCCCGGCTGCTGCCGTTGATTGCGGCGAAGGCATCCTTGGCATTGTTGTAAATCCCTTCGGAAGATCGGTTGGATGGAATCTCAGGGTCGAGGGTCACCTCGACAGCTCCCCTTGCCGTGAATACTGTCACGGCTGCGAGGAGAATTACATACAGTGATTTGATCACTTTGACTTTATGGCTCAACACAGAGAATATCATTTTATGGAGTCTCGGATAGTCTCAATCTGTTGATTGGTAAGTCCGGTAGCGGCAGCTATATCAGTGTCGGATAGCCCGAGCCGGATGAGATTTCCTGCGATATGCACCTTTTCTTCCGCTATGCCTTCCGCGCGTCCTTCCGCTATGCCTTCCGCGCGTCCTTCCGCACGTCCTTCCGCAAGACCCTCTGCGTGTCCTTCTGCGCGTCCCTCCGCAAGACCTTCTTGACGTGCGCCTCTGAACTGATTGATAAGATCACGGGCATTCTTCACATCCGCATCATACGAGTATCGCTCGTCCGGTGTGAGTGTCGCCACATTACTTATTTTAGCCAGTCTCTTGAATATCTCACTATGATTTCTGAAAGCCACTTCCTGATTTGATCCCATATATTTCAAATTATAAATCCACTGGTCTATGATATTCTCGCATTGATTCTCTTTCTTTGTGAAAAAAGGAAGCTGTATGAAAATGTAACGTGTGAGGTCACCCATCGGTTTATGTGTCTCCTCATCCATTACTCTGAATCTTGAAATCACTTTTTCATCTATAGATGGTACATGGAAATTACAGATAAAAACCCCTATTACCGGTTTCAGCGAATAATCCCAGATTGTATCGTCCTCATCGTGTCCTTTATACCCTTGCTCGGCAATACCCCTGCTTACATAGAATGTGGCTCGGTCAATGAAATTCGGTTGGGATGCCTTCTGCATCTCGACGATGAATCTATGCCCATCGGATGTCTCGCACAGGATGTCATATCTGATTCCCTTGCCTCCCATCCACTCAGCCTCGTGCTCGTTGTTGAGATAGGAGATAGACGTGATTTCACTGATGGACGAATCTTTTTCAAGGATTGCATTGAGAAAGTCAATCAGCAGAACATTTGATATGTTCTCACGTCCGAACAGGAGTTTGAAACCAGTGTCGTATGTTGGGTCGATATATCTTTTCATGAGGACAAAATTTTTTACAAAAATAGAGAAAAATCCCGATAAATCAGCATAAAGAGAACAAGAAATTATTGTTGTCGCAGGTTTTTGGCGGATAACCTTTATTGTTCTGCCTGCTTCTATGTCTTGCATGAAGTCAATGGATTGAACAATATGGGTCTTTGGGGCGTTGGAAATAAAACTATTTTACTCCATACCACAATGAAAAAGATTACACTCCTTATCGGTCTCCTCCTCCTCGCAACATCCGCATCGGCCACAGGCCGTGGAAATTTCTCTTTGCTCAAACGCAATGATAATAAGGCTACCCACACTACTGCTGTCAAAGCAGATAATTCCGACGCTGTGTATGAGTCGGTCAGAGAGCAATATAGTAAAGGCAGGATTTCCGCCGACAGTGTGATTGATTTGGCGTTGTACCATAAGGTATGGAGTCCGGCAACTGCGGAAAAATGCTTGAAGCTTGTTGCAGACAAGAATCCGCGGGCCGAGATGGAATTGGGTGTGATCTATGCCTTCTCGCCTGAATTTGCCACGCAGGCATCCGAAGGCGTGCGGCTGCTGCAGGATGCCTCCAGGTCGAGTGCAAACGGCGCTCAGGATGCCCTCTGTTACCTCGGTCTCTATTATTTCAACCACAAGGACTACGCCAAGGCCAAGGAATGTTTCGAAGCCTATAAAAATATCCCTTACGGGTTCGGCGACACTGCCCTGGGCAGCATGTACATGGAAGGCAAAGGCGTGAAGGAAGATGTTCCGAAGGCGCGTGAGTGCTACCATCAGGCTGCCCTCAAGGGCTATCCGCGTGGAGCCGCGCTCTATGGGTTCAATCTCCGTGCCACCGGCGGCGGTCCGGTGAGCTATCCGGATTCATTCTTCTGGCTCTACATAGCCGGCGATCTGGGTGATGATGCCGCCCGCACCACGCTGTATCTTCCGCGTCGTGGCGAAAACCGTGGTGACGGCGAGGTTGCCCAGAAAGCCAATGAGGCACTCATGTACATCGAAATGGCTCAGAAAGGCAAGAATCTGAAGAACGAGCCGATATACAAGGATGGTTTCCTTCCGAGCCTAAAGGCACGCGAGCAGGCTGCGGAACAAGGCGACGACTGGGCGCGTTTCTACCTGGGCAGCATGAACTACAACGGTGATTTCCTCAACCAGAACTATGCGCAGGCTCTGCGCTACTATGAGCCGATATCCCGCGACGCGAAGCTTCCGCGCTCGGTGCTCGCCCTCGTCAATGAACGCCTCTCGCAGATGTACCGCGACGGAAAGGGCACCAAGGCCAATCCGGCCAAGGCGGAACAATATGCCCGACTGGCGGCTAAATACGGTAGTCTGACCGCCTACAAGGCAGTAGAGAATATCGACCGGTAGCACACACATATACGGCCTCACGGCCGGCTTTAGAAATTATCCAGGGACACCCGCCAATATCAGAGGGGGTGTCTCTTTTTTTTGATGCATTTTTCCCGGATTCTGAACATTTCTTTTGCAAGGATGTTATTATAGCATAAGGCAAAGCCAATGAAAGATATTGGCAATCAATTGAAAAATACACGCATATTATCAAAATTCAAGTTATATTACCAAAATTCAAGTAATCATGGACAAGACAATCACGCACGCGCAAATCAAGGCTGCGGTAGAAGAAGCTTATCAGGAAAGCAAGGACATCACCGGTGGACATAACGCCGACTACATCCCGTTCCTGGCCAATGTCGATCCGAATCTTTTCGGGCTAAGTGTAACCCTCCCTGATGGCACGACATTCAATGTGGGCGACACAGAGTATAAGTTCGGTATCGAATCGGTGTCGAAAGTGCTCACTGCAATTCTCGTATTAAAACAGTTCGGCGCTGATGCCGTTCTGAAGCAGATAGGCGCCGACGCCACAGGCCTGCCTTTCAACTCGATTTTCGCCATCCTGCTCGAAAACGACCATCCCTCGACACCGCTTGTCAATGCCGGTGCGATTACGGCTTGCTCGATGGTCGAGCCCAAGGGCGATTCCTGGGGCAAATGGGAGGCTATCATCAACAACATTGCTGACCTCTGCGGCTCAGAGGCGCAGGTGATCGACGAGCTCTACAAATCGGAGTCGGATACTAATTTCAACAACCGCGCCATAGCATGGCTTCTTAAGAATTACAACCGCATCTACGATGATGTGCCCATGAGTCTTGATCTTTATACACGCCAGTGTTCTGTGGGCATCACTGCCTCACAGCTTTCGATCTGCGCCGGCACGATAGCCAACGGCGGCCTGAATCCCGTGACAAAGAAACAGGTGTTCGCCCCTGAGCTTGCCCCGAAGATCACCACGCTGATCTCGTCGGTAGGTTTCTATCAGAACACCGGCGACTGGCTCTACACCTCCGGTATTCCGGCAAAGAGCGGTGTAGGCGGCGGAGTGCTCGGCGTAATGCCCGGTGTGATGGGTATAGCATCCTTCGCGCCTCCATTGGACGAGGCAGGCAACTCAGTGAAGGCCCAGGCGGCTGTGAAGGCCGTGATGCAGAAGCTTGGCCTCGGCGTTTTCAACGGCGACCGCGTCACCGTAGTAGCTTAAAAATGAAGGTTATGAGCTTATAAGGTTATTAGCTTATAAGAAAAAGGATTATATTTTATCCCATAACCTAATAACCCCATAACCCCATAACCTCAAAGTCTCATAACCTTATAAGCTCATAACCTTATAACCCTATAACCCTTTAAAAATGTTTCAATTATGCAAGTAAAAACAGGTAAAGGCACCATCTCGATGATGGTGGTCCTTGCAATCTGGTCGCTGTCACTTGCCGTTGACCTGCCGGGCCTGGCGGTGACTCCAATCGAGGGTAGCCTTCGTAGTATCTTCACTGATGCCACTGACTTCAAAATCCAGATGCTGACGGTTCTTCCGAACCTCGTGATCATTCCTTTCGTGCTCCTTTCGGGTAAGCTCTCGGAATCCAAACACAAGATTGCCGTGATTACCTTGGGTACAGTGCTTTATCTCGCGGCGGGTATCCTGTCGATTTTCTCCAACTCGCTCAACATGCTTATCATACTGAGCTGTCTGCTCGGAGCCGGTTGCGGTCTTATCCTTCCGTTCTCCACAGGCCTTATCGCGGATGTCTTCACAGGCAAATACCGTATGAAGCAGATGGGTATCATATCGGCTATCGGTAACATCGCCCTCGTGCTCGCCACATTCGCTGTCGGTTATCTCGTGGCAGGTGACCTCACCCACACATGGCACCGTGCATTCTTCGTTTACCTGATACCTCTCCTGTCGCTGGTATTGATACCTTTCCTGCGTAAGATTCCGCAGTCGGACTACGCATCAGCTCCTGCCGCTGCCACTGCTGATGACAGTACAAGCAAGACCACCGCTCCGGCAGCGATTCCCGCAGTGGATGCCGACGGATTCTCCACCAAGGGTCAGACCGTGAAAGGCGGATTCTATGTAGGGCGTACGATCTGGCTGCTCCTGGCATATTTCTTCTTCGTGTTCGCCACATGTATCCCGTGCTACTACCTTCCTAATTTCAAATGGATCTCTTCTGAGGATGCATCCACAATGACATCAGTGTTCTATTTCGCGATGTTTGTTGTAGGACTCGGACTTACACCTGTCATGAAAGCGTTCAAGAAAGCTACATTCATCGTGGCTACGGCATTGATTGTGGGTAGTTTCGCAATGTTCGTGTTCATCCCCAACAGCACTGCCCTCTACATCACCGCATGTGCCCTCTGTGGTCTCGGCAACGGTATAGCACAGCCTATCTTCTACACCAAGGCTACCGAAGTGGTTACCAGCGACAGCAAGTCGACGCTCTCACTCGCCTATCTGCAGGTGGCCAACTATGTGGCAATATCCATGGTGCCCGTGATCATCGGCGCCGGCCAGAAGATATTCAACACCACATCTACGATGTTCCCCTTCATCTTCGTCGGAATCGCATCTGCAATCGTGCTTGTATGCGTGGTGATCCGCAGCGGACACTTTGTATTCGGAATGTCGAAGAACTACTATTGATCAAGTGATAAGTAATAGGGAATAGTGAATAAGTAATAGTTAATTAAAGAAATTAAAAGAAATTAAAAGTGAATAGTGGAGGCCGGGTTTGTCTCCGGATGTTCCTTCACTATTCGCTCCAAAAAATTAAACAATTATGGCACAGACAACAAACTCTCCAAAAATCCTTATCATCTACACCGGTGGCACCATCGGTATGGTAGAGACAGCCAACGGGCTGCAACCTTTCGATTTCTCACACCTCATGGACAATGTTCCCAAGATCGGTCAGCTCGGCTACGACATCAAGAGCGTGCAGTTTCCGCAGCCTATCGACTCCTCGAACATGAATCCATCATATTGGAATCAGATTGTAAAGAGTATTGCCGACAACTACGATGAATTCGACGGATTCGTAGTGCTCCACGGCACCGACACCATGGCATATACTGCCTCGGCCCTGTCATTCATGCTCCGCAACCTTAGGAAACCTGTGGTGATCACCGGTTCGCAGCTTCCTATCGGCGACACACGCGAGGACGGTACGGAGAATCTTATCTCGGCTGTAGAGGTGGCTGCCGCCAAGGATGAGAACGGCGACCCGATGATTCAGGAGGTGGTGATCTCCTTCCAGGATTATATCGTGCGAGGCTGCCGTTCGACCAAGTTCACATCCACAGGCTTCCACGCTTTCAAGAGCTTCAACTACCCGAACCTCGGCACCATCGACCTGCATATCGAGTATGCCAAGCCTTATCTGATGCGTCATGAGACCGCACTTCCCCTTGACCCGTTCTACTCGATGGATCCCAATATCCTCGTGATGTGGCTCTATCCGGGCATCACCGAGGATGTGGTGAAGGCTCAGCTCGCCACACCGGGCATCAAGGCCGTGGTACTCCGCACATTCGGTGCGGGCAACGCTCCTACGGAGAAATGGTTCCTCGACGCTTTGACGGATGCCGTCAGCAAGGGTCTGATAATCTACAATGTGACCCAGTGTCTCAACGGTGGCGACGAGCAGAAGCGCTACTACACCGGCGACATGCTTGCCAAGGCAGGCGTGATCTCAGGCTATGACATCACCGTCGAGGCAGCTGTGGCCAAGATGATGTATCTCCTCGGCAGCGGCCTCTCCAAAGCCGAAATCGAGACTTACCTCACCACGCCTATGGTGGGTGAGATGACCGTAGAATGATCAACACTCTCCAGTTCAAGAAATGAAGAGGCTGTGTCAAAATAGGCGCAGCCTCTTTTTTATGGCGTTGAGGTTTCTATAA
>CAYZPI010000089.1:0-13551 GCA_964480085.1 uncultured Bacteroides sp.
CCGGGGGTTACGTTAGCGGCGGGGTGGCGTACCACTACATCCACGACCACCAGGGCAACGTGCGTCAGGTTGTGGACGCCACCACCGGCAAGGTGGTCCAGGAGAACCACTATTATCCCGGTGGCATGCTCTTCGCCGAGAGCACCGCCACGTACTTCAAGCCCGGGAGTGCGGACAACTCCTACCGCTACGGGGGCAAGGAGCTGCTGACCGCCGACGGGCTGAACCTTTCGCTCCACGGGGCGAGGATGTACGAGCCGGCGCTGCTGCGCTTCATCACTCCCGATCCCCTGCGGCACGAGACCCCGTACCTGTCCTCCTACCTCTACTGCGCCGCCAATCCCGTGATGCTCGTAGATCTGACCGGTGAAAAGCCATCACCCTATGAAGCCGCTTTAATGGCGGCAGCTGTCTACAAAGACAAAAAAGAATACGATAGATTGATTGGCGATTTGTCCGAAAGGAACTGGGTTATCTCCAGCTTTGATACATCAATTAAGAAAAATCACTCCGCGGGAACAGGGATAGGGATGCAGTCCATGCTGTTTGAAAGGGATACTGATGAAGGAAAAGAATACGCATACGTCTATGCAGGAACAAACTCATGGGAGGATTGTGTGGAGGACCTGACGCAATTGGCTGGAATCACCCAGCAGTATCCCGCGGCAATTCGAAATGCAAAGACACTTTCGTCCGAACTTGGAGAAACCGAGCTTACATTCGTCGGACATTCCATGGGGGGCGGACAGGCCGCTGCCGCCAGTATGGCGACGGGACGGGATGCAATCACCTTCAATGCTGCCGCTGTGAGTTTTATGACAAAACTTTTCAATGGACTGTACAACAAAAGGACTGATAAAATTGAGAACTATGTCAGTGCAACTCCAAAAAAGTGGATTGTACAACGTGTTATGGATCCTATCACATATTATCAATCTCGCATAAATTTGAACGCTGACGGGAAAAGAATACTTGTTCCGGTAGGCTATTTTTGGTCACATGGAATAATGGATATTGTAAACGCATTAAAACCGGATAAATGATGAAGAGAGAGAGAATAGGGAAGGCATTGACCATAATCCTGAAGGTCATGGCATTTTTGTTTTGCCTTTTGACCGTAAAATCCATATTCGGCCTGTTCTACTGGCGTATGACCCACCTGTCGGCGGAGGATCTTGCATGGGTGAAGACCATCGCGCAGAAGACATCCAATGACAGGTTTGTGTCGCAGAGTGCCCCGCCCCTGAAGCTTTCAGTAAAAAAGATATTTATCAATAATGATGGCAATCCTTTCTATTTTAGTACTGCGGGGGGAGATATATTTGAGGCATATGCAGGCTATGACTATGTATTGACTGGAAACAGCCGGGAAATCAATGGCTGGCTTATGGTTACACGCGAGATAGACAGTGATTCACTGGTGTTTGGAGTCGGACTTAAGGACTATAGGACGGTCAACTCTTCCGGTGATTATGTCTCCCTGCCGTTGAAACCACGAAGGATTGAAATGCGTGGAAAGGTATTTGATGAGTGCATATGCTCGGATCCCATACATTGGCGAAGCAATCCGTACCATAATAAAAACGACACCCTAAAGGTTGACAGTCTAATTGTTTCAAAAAAATATGGACTCATATACTTCAGATATGCCAATGGCACAGAATATTTCCGGGATTTCAAGTAGAGCCTCCCTCACCGACACGGTGAGTTACTGCGGGCCGTTCGAGTACAGTGGCGGCAGCCTGTCGAGGGTGAACTTCCCCGGGGGTTACGTTAGCGGCGGGGTGGCGTACCACTACATCCACGACCACCAGGGGAACGTGCGCCAGGTTGTGGACGCCACCACCGGCAAGGTGGTCCAGGAGAACCACTACTACCCCGGGGGGATGCTGTTCGGGGAGAGCACCGCCACGTATTTCAAGCCCGGGAGTGCGAACAACTCCTACCGCCACGGGGGCAAGGAGCTGCTGAGCGCCGGCGGGCTGAACCTGTCGCTCCACGGGGCGAGGATGTACGAGCCGGCGCTGCTGCGCTTCATCACCCCCGATCCCCTGCGGCACGAGACCCCGCACCTGTCCTCCTACCTCTACTGCGCCGCAAATCCCGTGATGCTCGTAGACCCGTCGGGGTTAAGCACCAGGGTTGTGGACAATGGAGATGGTAGGTACCGGGTTGTGGGATGCGCACTAGACGGTGACCTCAGGATCTTTCTATGCGAGAGTGCATACTCTGAGACTGGTACACCAATAGGAGTGACACCTGTGGAGACAAGCTTTTACAACAGTGACAAAAATGGAGGAACATGGATGAAGGGCGCAGTAATTGATCCTAATGATGATAGCGGTGATAATTTTATCAACTCAATAATTGCTAACACTCCAGATATTGTCTCTTATGGAAGAAAAGCATACGGCGGCAAACTATATTTCTAAATTTCAATTAATATGAATAAATCAAAAATTGTAAAAAATCATATAAGGGTACTGATTGTATTTTGTACCATCATTACATTTGTCATATCTTGTATCCAACTCAGGATAACAAGAACATATATCAAACCACTTGATACGTATTTCTTAATGCAGCCAGGAAAAAACACCTTAATGATATCATTTGGGAAAAAAGATTACAGCAAGCATCCAAACTACCTGGAAACTGATCATCATAGAGATATGTGCGGTTCTCCTATCTACTTTTTCGTTGACAATACAACTGGTACTCCAAAGATTTATTACATATTGTTTGCACGTCAATCTTTTTTTGACATACATATACCTGATTATCCCTATTCGATAGAGAAAAGCGGATTAATAACCGATAGAACCGATTTTTCAGATTACTTAATGACATTGAGGAAGATAAGTGTCGAATCCGGGCCTTTTTCTGATTATCCGGACCATTATGTTGTGTGGGTACAACCATCCTCATACGATAAAGAATTGGAGTACTGGATGTACGATTTGGGTGATATCAATGATTTCGAGTCTTTTATAAATCTGTTTGTAAAGACACCAAACTATATGTCGTATTCCGAACTTAAAAGGGACGGTGTAGCGTTAGGCTACCAGGAAAACATAGCAACCTACGGAAAGCCTATGGAAAGCAAAAGTGTAACCGTCCATGAGGACAACAGGAAAGAATTGATCTACGGAGGGTGGCTGTTCCTCGATACGATGGACATAAGACATCGTCCTGTCCTGGAAATGGACAAATGGATGGATGACAGTCTCATTTTAAGTATTATATACAGGATTGGGGAAGAAGGAGAGAAGGTGCCGGTCAATGGAGTCCGTTATGTAAGGTGGATGGATATACAAAAATGGGAAGTCTATTACCAATGAAAGTTTTTCCATGAATGTATTTTCACAGTATTTCTTTGGAATTCCACCTCTCCAGGCCCTATCTTTGCAGACTCAGAATCACAACTCTTCTCCTATGCCTGGCCATGGAAAACTGACATATTCCTCACCGATATGCTGAGCTTAAAATCAATAATGGAATTAAATACTGTTGGAACTTAAATTCACAAATAAAAATGGAACTTGACGCAAGAAATATATCGCGACTATCCAGAATATTTATACATAAAATCAAAAAGAACAGGGTGGCACTCGCAAAGAGATTTATTGCCTATATCTATCTTTATGGATTGTACAGTTGTATGGTCATGTATCTTTCATATAATATCCATATTGCTGATAAACCGTTAAGATGGTTTCTTGTGACATTGAAGATATGGGGTATGTATATCCTATATGTCATTATAAATCATTTGCTTGTATGGCGTGTCGTTTCAGGTAGGATACTTGTTGTCTTTGATTTACTATCATTGATAACGCTGCTCTGTATATTCATTACAGATTCCTGGCTTTACAATTACTAATATTTTTGATGATGGAACGGAAAACCTAGGCGGTGGCTACAGTTATGCCTATGATTCGTCCCTGGCTGTTCATGGTCCAAAAATAGATGTACCTCCAAAAATCATGGACATAAAATATGATCGCCGGTTCATAATAGTGAAACAACGGCTTAACGGTAAAAAGCCTCAGCGGGAATATTATGATTCATACAACTATAATTATCCATCCCTATATGGTGACTATTACTGGATCATAGACAAGCAGGAAGATACCTTCCACGGACCTATGGATAGTCTGCACTACATTCGGAAGACAGACTCCCTTGGCATCAGGATTTCGAAGATGAAGAGAAGCGGATTCTTAAAATGAGTGAGAAAATAATGAGAGAATAGCTATTCGCACAGATTAATTTGCAATTCATATCTTCAATACCTATCTTTGCGCAGTGTAACCAATTACTCCTCTCCTTATGCCCGACCATGTATCTATGACATCCTCGTCCACCGATCCCGGCACCCCGACGTTGCAGTCGATGACCGACACGGTGAGCTACTGCGGGCCGTTGTGCGCACGAGATAAAGACCTCCAATCGCCATATAGTGAGGGCTCAGGCCTGTCTTTTCACTACAATATTTTAACCAAATAAATTTCGTGGATTTTTGCTATGGAAAAAATTATATTAACAATCGTCTGCATCATCGGAGCATTGTTCGGTCTTTTTGGAAATCATGGATCAGAATATTTCCCTCCGGATGGTATTGGCAATGGTGAGGTCAGGGACACTTCATTCACTCTCCCACGGACCATTCTGGAAGATCCTATGGCATTTATCAGGGCTATTACTGACGTGCAGATGATAAACCGTAAATGGACCGACACTTATAACTATCCTGAAAAACTTTTGTACGGTGACAGCATCCTCCGTGAAATATGCCGGACAATCATACGCTCAAGTAAGAACAATCCTGTTTTCATTGTGGAGGAGATAGATATTGGAGAGAGACTGTATTACAATCTCACGACAAAAGACAATGAAGAAAGCTCAAGTACTACCTATCAGTATACAAGGGAAAAAGTGTTGCAGTCACCCGGTCAGGTCACGGATACACTCCAGAGCCTGATGAATAATTGGAACGTGAGGGATATGTTCAGATTGGGAGGGGAGGACAAAGTTCCTTATATAGAAGTTGAGATGGAAGAGGTAGGTATCGTTCATTACGGACGGCCTACTGGAGACAAACCATTCGGCTGCATCACACGTCTCGCGTGCGATAGTGATTCCGTGTATGTGGACATGGTGAAGCTGTATCTGTGGCCTTTCAGTTTTTTTGATAGAGTAAGGAAAACCGAAAAAATTGTTTTTTCTCGTTAAATGAGTCTTCAACTTGTCTATAAAACTAACTTTATGATAGCATGCGGGCCGTTCGAGTACAGTGGCGGCAGCCTGTCGAGGGTGAATTTCCCTGGGGGTTACGTTAGCGGCGGGGTAGCCTACCACTACATCCACGCCCACCAGGGGAACGTGCGTCAGGTGGTGGACGCCACCACCGGAAAGGTGGTCCAGGAAAACCACTATTATCCCGGGGGAATGCTGTTCGGAGAGAGCACCGCCAAGTACTTCAAGCCCGGGAGTGCGAACAACTCCTACCGCTACGGGGGCAAGGAGCTGCTGAGCGCCGGCGGCCTGAACCTGTCGCTCCACGGTGCGCGGATGTACGAGCCGGCGCTGCTGCGTTTCATCACGCCCGATTCCTTACGCTACGAATTGCCTTGAATCTTTGTTACGCGTCAATTGAGAACCGTTTTCATGGACGTTATGAGGGACAAAGAACCTGCTGTCTGCCCGAAACATTTGATCTCGATGTTGATGGGGAGGCAACCATTAGGCTACCGTGACCTGCGGACAGGGCAAATAAAGGTTATTCTAATTTCTATAGCAGACAAGCTGAAAATGTGTAGCTTATGGTAGGACTAAATATTTTGCACGACCTATTGTATTTTCACAGAATTCTGAAAATGAAGTCTGAATTTATTATTATCAAGGAATTTTGCTGAAATAGCCTTTTGGTGTGCATTATTTCTTGGTACGGTTCGGTTGAAAACTGCATAGGCTTCGAGTTTCAGGACTCTCCTTAAATCTAACCCAATGGTCCTGCACCTATCGTTTATGTCTTTATATGTAATGCTAATCTGAGAGGCGGCCTTCTTATAGTTGTCTTCAATCGCCTCCACGCTATTGTTTGTAGCATTGGATTTGAACTCAACAAATCGCAAATAGCGATCTGTCAGAAGAGCGCAGTCGCATTTGCTTCCTTTTTTGTATAATATACCGTCTATATGCCAAAGAAACAAATCTTTATGAGGGATATTGTCGATTTTAAAAGTCTTATCAGCTCCTAACCCTTTAGTGTCGTCCACAAAGATCGAATACCCTCTGGTTGCATCATCATGAATGAACACAGTTCCCCTGTTTGAGAATTCGAAAAGTTCCTTAACATAATCTTCATCATATATAACAACCTGGAACTTCTGATTGTCAGCAAAGGCTTCTTTTAATCTAAGTCCATGAAATAATGAAAAGTCCATCGTATTTAATTTTCAGAGTCGTAATTCGTTATTATGTCTTGAAGGGCATCGAATTCTGCACTTAACTCTTCCGAAACAGAATCCAATGAATTGAAATCGATCATTCCCGTTTCATTGTCCATAATGGAACGACAATAGACCCCTCCGTTAATATCTGAACCTAACGAATATATGGTGCAGTCATCCGAACTTAACCGACAGTCAGCTGGTACGATTTCATCGACATATTTCCTTATTCCCTCACCATATTTCGCTACGATATTGCCAGCGTAAAGAATATTGTTCATTGCTGAAAGCAGATACGGACTGTGAGTGGTGACGGTCAATGTACGTGAAGAATGCATCATTGTTTTTAGGATTTCCTTAAGAAGTTCTGCTTGTTTGGTGGGGAAAAGATTACACTCCGGCTCTTCAATCACATAAGAAGCACATTCTCGTTTGTCTATGGCATAATGGAGTACAAGCAATAAAGGAACAAGTGATTGTATTCCAGATGAAGCTACAGACAATGGGATAGACTTACCATTGTCCGTCAGTACAATTGAATCTTCACCCGCTTCATATTTGAAATCGATATTGAGCAGTTTAATATGGAAATCAGGATACTCAGCTTTGGCATTGTTCAGATTTACCATAAAACGTAAAAGAATTGGAGGTACTGTTGACTTGGATAAAACCAATGCAGGCATCATATTGGTCACCACCGAATAAATAATCCTCTCGGCTGGAATGTAGAGAGAATTGGTAAAAAATTCCAGTATTTCATCATGTTTTGCACCTGATTTTATCCATTTTATAATTTTCTTCTTTACCTCATCTGTATGATATATTTTCTTATGGCTTATGAGTTTATATACAATTTCTTTTTGTTCAGTAATAGATTCCCCGTCCTCGACATAATTATAAGAAACTGAGCCGTTCTTGATTTCAAGATGGAATCGTTGATTGGCTTCCTCCATATTATAAGAGATGGAATAGGGATAATCCTTATAGATATCCAATCCGAATTCTTTAAGTGCCTCCATCCAAAAATCGTTCCCACCCAATACCAATTTGAATAGACTGAGGTAATCGGTAAGTATTGTTATAAGCTTAGCGAAAGTGCTCTTCCCTATTGCTTGCTCTCCAATAAACATATTAAAGGCTCGCAATTCTACTTTAGCATCACTGATAGGACCAAAGTTTACGACATGCAGTGTTTTATGTTTCATAACCTCAAAAGAATCTATTTATGTCACAAAATTAATCAAATAATCCCTTGTTTCCAAAAATTTCCGGCAAGGGGAGATATGGCGTTATTTCAGGAGCTCTGGCGCTTGCCAGAACCAATCTTCATCTGTCGTGATAATATGGGCATTATCATAATTGCTGTCAATCGGAACAAGGGCTGCAATTCTACCGACGGGATGCGGTGTGTCGCCCTCCGGCTCTGCTTGATTTAGTGTATTTGCAGACATTATATATAGATTTTTCGCCATATATTCGTCAAGATAATACTCTTTATCCACTTCGTGGCGATTATTGTTCCAGTTCGCGTCTTCATTTAGACGTAATGGCAAGTCATTTTGTAAGCGGTAGCGGACTTCTCCCGGATGAAGCAGCAACCCGTTCTCATCTGTTATGTAGGCTGCAAATGTGGGATCCACCCATATCCATTTACCAAGCGATTCGCTCCATGCCACACATATCACATGGCAATCATTATCCGTATCCCATTTCTTTGACTCGCATGTTAAATACCTTGCAGGAATGCCCTCCGCAAGCAATGCCTCTGTAAGACAGATGGCCAAGGCCCTGCAATTGTATCCACAGCTGTCACGTTTCGAGCAGTCGAATGTATTTCTCAAATTTCTCGGTCCTGGAGCCAATCCGTTGCCTCCATCATGTGGTATATTGTCATGAACCCAATAAAGCAGATTCTTGATGCGGCTCACATCGTCGCCTTTTCCGGCGATGCTGTCGAGATTGAACCGCTCACGAGAAAGGCGCAGAAGCGAATCAGAGGGATGCGCATAGACGAATTCAGATGTCTGAATTGTATCACGTTTATATCCGGGTGATTCTTTCAGAAGATCAAGATCCGTTTTGACTTCGTCGCCTAAATTCCACGCATATTCCATTGCGCTTTTCAAGACAATGGATTTTTCATTGTTTAATCGCTCAAGCACAGGAAGCAGTATCCTGGCATTTTGATATTGCCATGCACGCATCCAACCGGGATTTCTGGCGGTGAGCACCTCGGCCTGCCATTCTGCAATCCTCTCTAAATCGGAAATAAGGGACGGATTGCTTTGGAGTTGCTCTAATCTGGCTTTCGGTGTCAAGCTGTCATTGTACACTTTCAAGAATGCGCCAAGATTAGTGTAGTTGTCTAATTGGGGGCATGAGCTTTCCGGGAATAATCCTAAACCAAAATTTACAACCGCACCTTTAAAGACCACACTGTCGAGTTGCGGACAATTGTAGGCAAAGCCCGGCCCTCCGGTACTGGATATCGGTCCGTTAAATACTATTTTGCGGAGGTTCGGACAATTCAATACCAACGAGCAATCAAAATGACCTACCAGTCCGTTGAATTCAATTTCCTCTATTGTGTTGTTGTCCTGAAACAATCCTCCCGGCAGATAATCAATATCGCCGAATGATACTTTCTTCAAATTAGTGAATCCGTAATTCTCGAAACGGCCGATCATTCCGATGTCGGGAATTTGAATAGCTTCTGCATCGCGCGGGAACACAAGGCTATCAGGAAATAGCACGAATTTGTCTCTGATCGGTTCTTTAAAATACTCCGGAGATCTTATGACCACACTATCGGCAAAAGACAATGCCATGCCTAAAATGACTGATATTATAAGTGTGATGCAGTTTTTCATTTCGGTGACTTTTGCTGCCAGGATGGAGGTCACTTGTGGTAGGTGGAGATGTGGCGGTGCTTCTTCTCTTCGAGGATTTCGGAGATGACGAGGAAGATGCCGCTTTCCTCCACGTCGCCGAACTCGTCGTTGATGGCTGTGCCGAACATCCTCATCGTGGGCGAGAGGCTCATGTAGGCGTTGACCAGCGGGGGGATGTTGTAGCCGAGCTTGCGCACCTCGCTGTTCAGGATCTTGTAGTCGGCCTTGAAATCCGTGCCGGTGAAGAGCTTCGACATCTCCTCGGTGTCGGTCTCGGTGGCAAGCTCGGTGATGGGCCACACCAGACGGTCGCTGTCGGGGAAATGTTTCTTCAGGAAATACAGGATCATGTTCCTGCCCGTTTTCGAATAGCTCGGATACATCGTCACCTTGCCGAAAAGATACTTCATGTCGGGATGCTCCACCGTGAGCGCGCCCAGGCCGTCCCACAGGTTGTCGAGGGCGTAGAGGGCCTTCGATCCCGCTTTCGACGACTGGTACTCCGGGCGGATGAACGAGCGCCCCAGCTCTATGGTCTCAGGCAGATAGTCGCGCAGGAACTCATCGGAGAAATCGAACATGTGGGCTGTGGCTATATCCGGCCTGCCGTCGGGGAGGATGCGGATTTTGTCGCCGGTGATGAACCGGTAGCCACCGATTATCAGCTTGTTCTCCGGATCCCACAGGATCAGCTGCTTGCATGGATCGTCCATCATGTCGTAGCGGTCGATGTCGCAGCTCTTTCCCGTGCCACCTCCTGCGGCGCGGAAGGCTATCTCCCTGAGCCTTCCTATCTCTTTCATCGTGTTGGGAGCCTCTCGGCCGTCAATCACATAAAGCTTGTTGGATGCCTTGTTGGAGTCGCGGAGGAACCGGTCCTCCGTCAGTTCGGCTTCAATCAGTTCGGTAGGTATGGGATCTATTATTCTCTCGTTCATGATTGCTGTTGATTGCTGTTGAGTGAATAGACGATGTCTTTTATTTCCCCTGCCTGGACAAGGGATTCGCGGCCTGTGCGCAGGCTCTGCCAGGGGATGAGAGGCCCGACGAAGATTCTGAAAGCCTTTCCACGGCTCTTGAAAACCTCTCCCGGAAGACACACCATCTCGATATTGAATTTGATGCCGAGACGCTTGCGCCACCGTGCGAATTTGTAGAACCCCGGCGAGTTCTCTCCCGAGAAGAAGATGGGCAGCACGTCGCGTCGGTACTCCACCGCCTTGTTTACGAACATCTTGTTCCAGTCCAGGTCGCGTATCTCGCCTCCTTTGCCACGGCGCGACACCAGTCCGGCAGGGAATATCATCACGGGGGCGTCGGACGCCATCACGGCGTTGATGTCAGATATGGCCTTGCGGTCCTGACGCCCATGCTTGTTGATGGGAAGGAACACATCGCCGAGAGGCTTGACCGCCATGAGCAGGTCGTTGACGATGAAGCGAAGGTCATTGCCGTAGATGCGGCTGAACTCGCGTATCAGCGCCATGCCGTCGAGTCCGCCCAGGGGATGGTTGCTTACGATGATGATGCGGCGGTGGTCGACGCCCGGCAGACGCTCGGGATTGACGATGCTAACGTCCACATCAAGGTCGGCGAGCACTCCTTCGCAGAATTCCGCGCCTCGCTTGGGATAGTTGCTGCGGAGCAGGGCGTTCAGCTCGTCCTGACGTATTACGTTCTGGAGGTATTTCACAAGGAATGACGGCACAAACCGCGCACGGGCGCCCAATTTGTCGTCGAGCACCTTCTGAAGGTCGATTTGTATGAGACTATCCTGTGGCATACAAACTGCAAAATTATTAAATTTTGCTTTATCCGGGAGCATAATTTTGAAAAAAATACGTACTTTTGCAAAAAAAGGAAGAGAGATGGTGCTAATCAAAGATATAGTGGCCGATTTCGGAGGCTGTGATTTCCTGTTGCCGTACTTCAGGCGCCAGCTTGGAGTGAAGGATGAGGATGAGCCGCTGTCTGCGGTGGCCGGTGTGAGGATTGTGACCGACGAGGCCGGAGGATATGTGGACAAAGAGTTCGATGATTACTGCCGGGAGCGTCAGCTGCCCGTGGCGGTGATTCACTGCCCCTACATAGTGGGCACCGGCATGACCGGACTGATGCGCAAGATCGTCGCAGGCATCTACAAAGGCACATTCGTGCACATCACCGGAAATGATGCACGGATAAGCGTGGTGCATGCCACCGATGTGGCCAAGGCCGCTTCCATCGCTGCCGGGAGTCAGGGATCATACACGCTCACCGACGGTAGTGACCCTGCTGTGCACGACCTCGCCGAGGCCTTTGCCCACAGGATGGGCGACAAGCGCATCTTCTCCATAGCGCCGCGATGGGCGAGGCTATGGTACGGCAGACGGTACTTTGACACGCTCACCACCACGCATACATCCGCCGACACTTTCTGCACCGCCTTTCCCGACCTTCATCCCGTGGACGTGGTGGAGTATCTTAAAACGCATGTCTATGACGAACAAAGTCTCTGAATTCTTCAGCCGCGCCGGGCAGTCGGTCATAAGCATGGCGAAACTTCTGCTTCAATGCCGCCGCCCCTCGATCACAAAAGCCAATGCCGCCCCCGGCGAACGCATCATCATCCTGGGCAATGGCCCGTCGCTCAACGATACCATCTCCCGCTACGGCGAGGTGTTGAGGTCCACAACTGCCATGGCTGTGAATTTCTTTGCCAACACACCTGTGTTCAGAGAGTTGAAACCGAGATATTACATCCTTGTCGATACGCTTTTCTTCGTAAGCGGAGAAGGGGAGAATTTCCGGAGGCTCACCGAGAATCTTGCCGCCGTGGACTGGACGATGACTCTGATAGTGCCTGTGAAATATCGCGGCAAGGTGGCTCCGCAGGTCTCTGCCAACAGCCATATCGCTATCCTTACCGTCAACGCCATCGCCATAGAGGGTTGGCGCTGGCTCACCGACATGGCGTATTCCGCCGGACTCGGGATGCCACGTCCGCGCAATGTCCTGATCCCTGCCATAATGGCGGCGGTGCAGATGGGCTTCAAGAATATCTTTATAGTGGGAGCCGACCATTCGTGGATGTCGTCGATATCCGTCAACGAGAACAACGAGGTGGTGTCCATCCAGCCGCATTTCTATAAGGAGGATGAAAAAGAAGTGAAGCGGATACGCACCGATTATCTGCGTTATCCGCTTCACGAGATTGTCCATAGTTTTTATGTGGCCTTCAAGAGCTACCACGATATCCGCCGCTACGCCGACCGCCACGGGATAGAGATCTACAACTCCACCCCCGGCTCCTTCATCGACGCTTTCCCCCGCAAAGGGTTATAAGCGTGTATATTCGGTGTTTATAGTTCACGCATAAATCCGAGAGATTCTACAGCCGAGACAACTCGTCTATGAGAGCCGGACGCCGCGGTGTACGCGATTTCTGCTCGGTGACAATCTTGTCGGCGTCGGCTTTGCCTCCGTATTTTATTAGATTACGTAGCAATCCCACTCCTTCACGATAAGCGTCGCGGTTGGCTGCACGTTGGAAGAAAACTTTGACAGCGGAAGAGTAAAGTTTGATGATTTCATCCTTGAATATTTTCTTGATTTCCTTGGGAGCATCGTCAATATTGTAGGTTGAGGGGTTCTTGCGGAGATAGTCCATGTACTCTTTTTCCCAATCTAAAGACAACTTAGTCAGTCGATATTTTAGCCCCTGGTGTTTGGGATGGTCAGGAAATAAAAGTTCTATTGCCTACCGTCCTTCAACTCGGCGGTAGTCTTCTTCAGCTCAAGAGTCCGCGACTCATCCGCTGCAATCAAAGCCTTTATATAGTCAATCGTCATAGTTTTTCAGGATTAAATAATGATTCTCCTTTGGTGGTGAGTCGATAAGCTTGTTTAGCACTTTTAGGTTTGTCCGGAATAGTCATTTCTATATATTTCAAGTCTATCAAAGGTGAGATTATTTTCCTTTTGAGATCTTTTGTTGATGTATAATCAAGCTTAATAGAAAGTTCATTAGCAGAAAGACTACTTTTATGTAACATACACAGGAGATCAATTGTGTCAGATATCATTCCAATAGCATTATCTTTAGATCGAGGACCATTCCATACTTGGACAAATAGTTGTTCAAGTATTTGTCCAAGTTGAACTTTATCTGTAATAACAGACTGATTAATATATTCTTGAACTTGGACAGCATTTTGTCCAAGTAT
>CAYZPI010000090.1:0-13350 GCA_964480085.1 uncultured Bacteroides sp.
GAGGCACCATCGGCATGATCGAGGATGCCTCCACCGGTGTGCTCAAGCCTTTCGACTTCACCCACCTGATGGAGAATGTGCCGAAGGTGAAGATGCTCGATTATCAGATCGACAACATACAGTTCAATCCGCCGCTTGATTCGTCGGACATGAACCCCACCCACTGGCAGCAGATCGTGCGCAGCATCGCCGACAACTACGATCTCTACGATGGCTTCGTGGTGCTCCACGGCACCGACACCATGGCTTTCACCGCCTCGGCCCTGTCGTTCATGCTCGAAGATCTGCACAAGCCTGTGATCATCACCGGCTCACAGCTGCCTATCGGCGAGGTGCGCACCGACGGCGAGGAGAACCTCATCACGGCCCTGCAGATAGCGGCGGCCACCGATGCCGACGGCAACCCGATGGTGCAGGAGGTGGCGATCCTTTTCGAGAACTATCTCTGGAGGGGAAACCGTTCGACCAAACGGAGCGCCGACAACTTCAACGCCTTCAAGAGCAACAACTACCCTGCCCTGGCCAGCATAGGGCTTGGCATCTCCTACAACCGCGACGCCCTGCATCGCACGAAGATACGCCACCGCCTGAAGCCTACCTACGGGATGGATGACGCGGTGATGAGCATCGACCTCTTCCCGGGCATAAGCGAGAGCACCTTGACCCACCAGCTCGCCACACCGGGTGTGAAGGGGATAGTGCTACGCACGTTCGGAGCCGGCAATGCCCCGACAGCCCCGTGGTTCATCGACGCCATCCGGGATGCAGTGGCTCGCGGGATAATAATAATGAATGTCACGCAGTGCGCCACTGGAGCGGTGCATCCGCGCTACAGCGGCGGCGACGTGCTCACCAACGCCGGAGTGATCTCCGGACGCGACATCACTTTCGAAGCAGCCATCACCAAGATGATGTATCTCTTCGGTCTTGACCTTCCCGCCACAGAAGTGCGCCGCCTGCTGTCCACCCCCCTCTGCGGCGAAATCACCCCCTGAAATCCCAGCAGCAAATCATCCACCGTGGCTCGCCATGGAATGGCGAGCTCCAAACTCCCTTAACTCTTAACCCTTAATCCCTTAATAAGATGCTTTCAGAAAATCTTGAAAAAGCTCTCAACGAGCAGATCAACGCCGAATTCTGGTCGGCTTATCTCTATCTGTCGATGGCATGCAATTTCCATGCAGCAGGCCGTCCGGGAATCGCCAACTGGTTCCAGATCCAGTTCCAGGAAGAGCAGGCACACGCCCAGATCTTCATCAACTACGTCAACAGCCGCGGCGGCCGCGTGGAGCTCAAGCCCATCGCCGAGGTGCCCACCCAGTGGGAATGCCCTCTCTGCGCCTTCAAGGATACCCTCGCCCACGAGCAGAAGGTGACTGCCATGATCAACAACCTCTACGCCATGGCCGAGGCCGAGCACGACTACGCCACCCGCGACAAGCTCAACTGGTTCGTCAGCGAGCAGGTCGAAGAGGAGGAGACAGCCCGCGAGCTCATCGACAAGTTCACCCTCATCGGCAACGACGGTATGGGCCAGTACATGCTCGACCAGGAGCTCGCCGCCCGCACCTACACCGCCCCGGCCCCCCTCGCCGCAAACTGATCCCTGACAAAATCCAGCCATCCAATCATCCACAAAGGTCCGCGAAAAATTCGCGGACCTTTCTTTTATGAACCAACTTGAACCAATCCGTCTCTTGCCGGAGAAACATTTCCTTGCTAATTTTGCTGCCGTCAGCAGCCGAAGGCTACAGGGCATAGAAAAACTGTCTGAAGAAATCTGCAAAAATATTGGGCATTCTTCCAAAAATGTATTAACTTTGCAAAGTTGCTATCGCCTGCAGCTCTTCGGGCTGACCCTGATAGAGATCAGGTAGCGATGATAGCGACAGCGCCAAAGGCATTTTGCCGTTGTCCCGAGTATCGAAATCGCCAAAAATACATACTTGAGGGAGACATCCGGTGAAGAGTGCCCATTTTCTGGATATGCCCATGTGGTGGCTGGATTGCACTCAGCCCACGCCATATACGTATCCGGACGTGGGGTAATGCAATCTTCAGTTCTCTCAAGAAAGGTGTTTGGCGATACCTGATACTCAAGGACGTGATGCAGAATAGCCTCACGTCTTTGGCGTTTTTTTACACTTACGGCCAGTGGGGCGCCGCCATGAAACAAAGTGCAGCAACAGCCATGTCAAAAGTCTTTCGTGTGACACCCCGACGCATCAAGCGCTCCAACGGCACAGTCCTGACCCCCGAGATGTCAGTGACCGTAACCACCGCCAACCACACAACCAACCCCTTCTACAACGGCGCCAAGGAAATCCAGGAAGCCTACATGCGCCTCTACGCCTTCGACTACCACAAGGCCTGCTACACCCAAAATGATTTCGAATTCATAAAACTCGACTGAATCTAATCAAAATATAGAATCTTTTTTCATCATAAATATGAGTACTTATTCAAATAACAGCCAAATTTTAGGAACTGAAAATATTAATGAGGCAAACTTGTCAAAATTGGCAACTCAATTATCTCCTGATATAGAATTCTTTACTCAAGAAGAATCAAATCTAAAGGATAGAATCTTCATAGCTTCCTCTAAGATATCGGAGCTCAAAAATAAAATTAACAACATAGATGTAGTAGACCATCCCGGCATAAAACCAAATCCAGAAAAAGTAAATGATTTCGCAAAAAATCTCTTTGGAAGTTGGTTTGGGCTCGTTGTCCTTATGTTTATTATTCATTGTGTGATGTGGGTGGTTAGGCTCTTTTCCTCAAGTTCATGGGATACTTGGGAGTGGACTAAAAACATATTTACATATGGATTAATTATTTGTATCATTTTATATATAGGTGCAAAGGTATGGTATTATTTTAACTTAGTCAGTTGGGAAGCTCGCAAAGAATCATACTATGAATACAAAAACAATTTAAACGGTCTCCAAAAATCTATTGATGATGAGGAACAAAGGATCAATAATTTTCATGTTGAGCTAAAAAAGATTGATGACAATAGAGCAAAAATTCTGGTTCAAGCATATCGTTTAAAGGGATTACCCTTGAAATCTCTTATAGACTGGGAATATTCAGATGCAAAAGAAACATACTTTGCATTTCTAAAGCTTATGCATAATGCATACATAAACAAAAACACTGATGAGATAATAAATTTCATAAATACCAAATATGAACTTTTTTATTTCCATTCCTTAGCTTCAGAGGCTCCTTCTAATGAGGTTTTAAGGTCTTTTAGAAATTCTATTCCTCTTCGCATTGGAGGCAACATTAACAGAGAAGTCATCACACCTAATGAGGGAACTGCCAAAGCGATCAGTCTATTATCCAATAGACTAAACAATTACACGCCAAATAAAATGGATAATTTTATCGATGAGGTCAATAAAATTCTTAAGATGGACACTCGTGGTTTTTTTACAAAGCATGACTCATCTCTACTTGAAGAACAGGCCAATAGGCTTCAATATGTTTATAACCAATGTGTTAATTTCGTAGAAGGATTCCAAAATTTAGCAACAAGATTAAATGATGTGCTAGGAATTTGCAGGTTGGTAGCTTTCAGAAATATTTATTTGGGCGCTGAACTACTTAATATCACTCATAGAGGAGCTGGTGGGGGAAAATCAACCACTTCCACTGATAGCATTGGTGATATTGAATTTGGAAGCGTAGATAATATAGACATATCTTCATTTTCGTTGAATGACTCTATAAATGCAATGGTAAGCCAAGGCTTAGAGAACATGTCTATATTTATCAGCAATGCCCTTTCCCAAAAAGATTCTCGAAAGTATATAGTCAACAATCCTAAAAGTGCCGCTTTGTCTGCCGCTGGTATAGCTGCTTTTGGAGCAATTAATGCTGGTATTGATGCATGGAAGAAACGAAATGCCAAGATCAATGACCTCATCAACAAACAGGAACAGATTTTCAATGCTATCGAACAACTAATAAATAATCATGAGAGCAACTATCCTTTAGCCGTCAGATCGTTAGAATTGATTGAAGCAATATCAAAAATCAACACAGGATTTATAACGATATATCAACCAATCTACGAAAAATTATTTATACAACGAGATTTCGAATCAGTGAGTAAGGCTGATCTATATCATCTAAGACAAGCACTAAATGACTACAATCAAATAGCAAAAACAAAATTATGAATAGAGACTTTGAATATACTGATTATGAGATGATTCGAGATGAAGACTCCCACAATTTGCAATCATGTCAAGAAAAATACGAGACGACTGCGTATCAAAATGAACGTTTAAACGACCTTTCCGCCTTTGTCCCACAACATACTATGTTGATTGACAAAACTTTGGACCTTGCAAGTCAGATTACTGAAGTCTACTCGGAAAGCCAGCGGTTAAACGCACAGATTGACATGGCAAGAATCTGCTCTCAAGTAGAACTGGCAAAGATAGCCGCTAAGTTTCAAGTTAGTAAACTAGCCATCGAAGGAGTCTTTAACGAAAGAAAATCAGCTTTATCTCATCACTATGATACACTGGACTATGGAATAAAAAATGGAGACCGTGAGCTAATCATTGCAGCTATGCACCAGATAAGTACTATCGTTGTATCCTCTCCATTGTCAGATATTCAAAACTTCATTGAAGCATTCAACACCGAAGATGCTCCTTTATTGGATTTTTAAAATACAAAGCCCATGCAATGGCTCTTACCGTCACTTTGATCCACCAAACTACCCCATCAACAACGGAGCAAGAGGATAGGTGGCCGATAAGGTAATGGAGGATTTCACCATTGAGATTGAAGTCAGCAACATCCCCTACGGTACAAAGAAATTCGCCCCGGCGTCTCTCAGATAGGTAGCCGAAAGCACATTCGCTTGATTGGAAGAATTCACAAGGTCCGTTAGAAATTACAAGCAGACCTATGAATCTGAGGAGGAAATTCGATTTCACGACCATCAAGCTCTTGATAAATCATACCTAACTGTTAAGTAAACATGCTCTAAGGGATTGTAGAGGTTCACCATAGTCCAATGATAGTGTCTCAGTAATATCATAAATTTCGATAATCCACTAAAAAACTAAATAATACATGGCAACAGTAAACAATGCAAAAGAATTAGGTCAGGCTATTGATAGAAATGAGGGAAAGATAATAATAGAAGGGAAACTGGGTGAGTTAGTAATAAAGATTGTTGCAGTCGGAAAGGTTGCATGGTTAGTTGCAGGCGGTGCAATTGCTGTAGCTATTATAGCAATCTTAGCTGCCCCTGCTGCTGTTCCCATGGCTGGACCAATGGGATTAGTCGCTGAGGGGATAGCATTAGGAGCTGGTGGTGCTGGTGCTGTGGGAGTACTTGGTGTGCCCGCAACAGTAGCCGCCATTAGTATAGGAGTTGGAGCCGGGAGTAAAGTAGCTGTCAATAAAATGCGAAACAATTATAATCTTACCAAAGCAGGCTCCAAAGTCATTCTGACAAGAAAAAAATAAATATTCATTGTAGAAGGCTAAAAAATTATTTACCTGAATCATGTACAAGAATCGGGTAACGGAGCTCCAAATCAACATATCCTATGACAACCCAGAATAGGTGATGCCCAGTTATGCCAGGATATAAATGATTCTTTAATCAATAACTACAATATTTTACAAGTAAGTTTCACCCAATTAAAATATCATTATGAAAAAAACAGAAAAAAATCAAAAGTGGCGTAGGTGTAGCGGCCGGTACAGCAACAGCATTAGGCGGTAAAGCCGCTGCCATGGGAATAGCGACAACTTTCGGCACAGCTTCCACAGGTACTGCAATCAGTTCACTCTCCGGAGCAGCAGCTACAAATGCTGCAACCGCTTGGTTAGGAGGTGGCGCTCTTGCCGCTGGTGGAGGAGGCATGGCCGCTGGTGCCGCTGTGCTAACTGCAATACCTTTTGTGGGTGGAGCTGTTGCTACCAGTGCTATTGGATATGGAATTTACAAATGGCATAATTCAAAAAAAGGGAAAAAACACTAACAACGGAATGTGACGTATAATGCTTACTATAGACCGCTACGAATTAGGTCCAACAGTCTATTCATAATTTTAGAGTACCTGACTTCAAAAAATGATACTACCATGTTAGTTGCAATTCAGAAGCGGAAATGCCTTCGTTGCGGACATAAATTCACTTATGCACTTGGAGGAATCATCTTGATCATGGAGCCTAAATGTCCTAAGTGCGACTCTCGCAAAACCATAAAGATTGGAAGCTGGTTTTGAAAAATTCTGATGTCGGAGATTGTTATGCGAACGGAGTAAGTATAAAACCATAAAAAGACATGACAAATCAAGAATCAAAACTTTATGAGGACAGGCCGGTGGCGGAGAAATATGCTATACTTGAGGCGATGCGGCTTGAACTGGACCGTCTTTATAGGGAGAACCGACAGGCTTATGAGAAGTGCCGGGCCGCACGAGAATACGTGGGAGGCTCTGGAGGAGAACTGGAAGCTGTGGGATCCTACACCTAAAAGTCATGTGAAATGGGAGGGGAAGAACGACTGCACTTGCCGTCTGATGCCCTCACATCCCAACTATGCCGAGTGTGCGGAAAGAGGATTTACGGTTTGCGAGTATGACCAGCATGGAGGTCCGAATTTCGATGCTGTGACTTTTCCAGGTTCGGTGGTTGACATCGCTGATCTGTACGATACGCTCTCTTCCGAGAATATCCAGAAGAGAGGGGGCAGCCGCTACAGTCTTCAGGAAATCGCCCAGGAGCGCATGGCCCGTAAACTTGAGCGAACCGTCAGCGAATGGGCTAAGGCGAACCGTCAGGAACCGGATTTCTACAAGTGGAGGGATGCTCTTAACCTCGTGCCGCACGAAGATACCGACTGCCGGACAATGCGCCTTGTATATCGCCCAGCCCATCTCGCTTTCAAGCATCGCGGAGGAGTGGCCAATGCCATCAACATCAAATCCCATTTCAATAGATAAATTGCATAGAGGATACATAAACGTGGAGAAGAGCGGCCTGAATATTGGTTTCTCGCTTAAAATTCCATCGGCATAGACTACGGAGTAATGGGTCGGCTACAACAGGTCTCTGTTGTAGCCGACTTTTTGTAACCGTATTTCGACAATGCTCCATATAAAATATCTCAGTGAGGCCTCTGCCGCTCTGTGTGAGTATAGAAAATAATCCGCTAAAAAACTCTCTCGGCTAATCATTCATTATCTACTGACAATCTGACAGATACAGATTCAACAGAGTCTAATCTATGGTCAATAACTTTTCCTATTGGTGGAAACAAACGGTTATTACACTACCTTTGCAGCCATAAACAAACAACTAAAAAAACGAATAGATTATGAGACCTACTAAGAACCGTATCTTTTGTCCGGCATGCCGGGAGTGCAAGATGAGTTTTGAAACAGAGAAAGAAGCCTATAGATTTATAGAGTTTCAATCGCAGACAATACTTGAAGAGAAGGGCTACTGCCCCATACGTGCATATAGATGTCCGGTATGTGGCTGCTGGCACATGAACCAGAATCAAGCAGCATAAATTAAAATCATTATAAATTAACAAATTAATCGCAACAAGAACATGAGTACTACCTGGACCACATTCCTCAATAGCATTCTTCAGATGCCGGGAGCAAAGATCAACCGTGAGTCATTCCTCTGTAAGGCTTTCAAAGGCTTACCTTACGAACAGATGAAAATATGCGTGTCGGAGTCGCCTGCAAAAGTCGTTCCCTTTCCTGAAATTGAGAAGGTCTCCACTTCTGTGATCAATTCGCATACCGCAAAGGTAACCGCAGTCTCCTTTGCAGCCGGCATACCGGGCGGGGTTGCAATGCTCGCGACAATCCCAGCGGACTTAGCAAACTATTACTATCATATCGTCGCAGTGGGACAGAAACTGGGATACCTGTATGGTTTCCCGGATATGATCGACAACAGCGGAAGGCTCACACAGGACGGTGAGGTCATGCTGACTGCCTTCATCGGTGTGATGAACAAGGTGGAGATGGCGAAGGAGCTTATAAAGCGAATCGCCGTCGAAGTGGCACACCGAATATCAGAGGAAGCCGCAGTGCGTGTGGCGGGAAACATCCTGCAGAAGCAGATTGTGGCCCAGGCAGTGGAGGCCATCGCCAATAAGCTGGGCAAGCAGATTGTGGCCAAGAACGCCGGCAGAGGCTTCGCAAAGGCCATACCAGTGGTCAGCGGCATTATTTGTGGCGGCATAACATACGCCACGTTCAAACCTCAGTCAAAACGGCTGCATGAAGCATTGAAAAACAATCATGTCAATAACGACGACGTGCAACTGAGTCCCGAACCCCTTCCTCGATAACAAGAATATTACCCTTGCAACGAGTGTTAACATTTTGCCTCAGATGCAGGAACATTATCCTCGAGGTTTTCAGTGCCAAAACTGGAAAGACTGATATTTTTTGCATTATCTGAATATTTTACCTATATTTGTGATTCTAATCCAATTTCATATCAGACCTAATGGCAGAGATAACGACACCTTATATCAACCTCCAGACCGATTTCGGCTTCAAGCATGTGTTCGGCAACATGACAAACAAGCTGGCCCTCGTCAGGTTTCTCAACACACTTTTTGAAGGGAAACTCACCGTGACCGACGTTGCTTATCATGATAAGGAGATACTGCCCTCGGAGCAGGACGGAAAGAGGATAGTGTATGATGTGTACTGCACCTCATCGGTCAAAAGGTCGGATTCTTCCTACTTTACACCGCACCAATTGTCCAACGGGAGGAAAAGCATTGAGACGGAGCATCATTTCATCCTTGAGATGCAGAATATCTACACTCCACCATTCGAAGAGAGGATAGTGTTCTATGCTTCCAAAATGGTAGCAGCGCAGGGAGAAGCCGGATGGAATTACGAGATAGAGCCTGTGTTTGCCATCGCGGTCACCGACTTCAATTTCAGCCACATGTCGGAGAAACTAATCCGCGACGTGATGCTGGTGGACCGTGAGAGCATGGAGCCGCTGACCGACAAGGTGCATATCGTGCTGTGCTCTCTAAAGGAGGTGCCGCCTCAGTGGGAGGATTGCAGAACAGAGATGGAGAGAATATTGTTCTTAATAAAAAACATGGACAAGATGGATAACACGTCATTGGCATACCGAGAGGGGAGATTCCCCGAGATTTTCGAGGCCGCCCGCAGCAGCCGCCTCAGGGATGATGAGAAGATTGCCTACAGCGATTCGCTGGAGAAACTGCGCGACACTCAGGCCGGAATAATATTCGCCGCTGACAACGCAAGAAACGAAGGGCGCGCGGAAGGACGTGCAGAGGGGCGCGCAGAGGGGCGCGCGGAAGGGCGCGAAGAAGGACGCGCGGAAGAGAAGATAGAGATCGCACAAAAAATGTTGCTTGGCAATCTGCCGCCTGAAATGATATCCTCGTTTACCGGACTTTCTTTGGCAGAAATCATACAGATTAAGTCTAAATCATAATTCCTCCCACATCATAGATAAGTGAATTATCCGTTCAACAAACGGCCTTGAGTTTATCTATCGACGCAGGGAGGCGTAATGGCACATGGAAAAACACGATTATTTTTTTGAGCCATGGATTGGCGATCATTATGAGGAAGGCATCAAAGGCGTGAAGACCCTGGTGGTGGGATTGTGCCATTTCTGCACCGAGCAGTGTGAGTTTCGCAAGCAGTGTTCGTCGCCTGCCGGAATATGGGGGCATGACACCAATTGCCCGTACTATGCGAAGTTTGACGACCAGGATTATTACCGGCTTCGCAACAGCAATCTCATAGAGATAACATCGTTCGTAGATGGAGATGCCCCCTACCCCACTTACAAACTCTTTACATACTATATGCTGAATTGCGCCGGCGACCTCGCTTCAGAAAAGAAGAGGAAATTATGGGACCATTTGGCATTCACCAATTTCCTGCAGTTCTTTCATGACGACAGGGACGCATTGCCATCAGATCCCGCGCTTTATGAGGAAGCTTATCCTGCCTTCCGTGAGATAATGGAGAAGGTTGGTCCGGAGGTGGTGTGTGTATGGAATGATGCAATCATGGAATGCCTGAAAGCCCATAAGGACGATCTCGTATATCTCGGGAAAGCCGATCTGTCAATCGGCATCCCGATTTACATATTCCTCCCCCATGACTCCCAACTGAAAGGCTCACGTCTGGCACGCTACCGCTATAGTCTCGGCATCCGGTCGGGAAAGCACCGTTCCGGATGGTATGTAAAGCTCTTGAAGAAAAACATCGGAAGTTGCATTAATGAGTCTGAAAAAGATGTAGGCAAGACAATCAACAATCTCGCACATAGAATCATGGATCTGGTGGATTCCGGATATATCGGCGCCACTGAGGACAATCTGTATTTCCGCAACACCGACCAACATAAGTGGACGTCAAGGCTCAAGGGATTCTTTCTCGACGCCATCAAGCAGGCATATCCCACTCTCGGACGTGGATTCAACCCCGGAATAGAAGCGATATTCAGGGAACGCCTGTCCACCAACAAAAAGGATCCATGCGAGCCAGATGGCTCCGAAGGCAAGATCGCCAGAGCGATCAGGAACACATTCCCCGTCAACCGGGAAAATAAACCGCTAAAAAAGTCATATCGGCGCATATCAGACAAATAACTGTCGCATAATTGATTGCAATATAAAGGAAGAATTGATTGTACCTCAATAATTCTTCCTTTAAGGATTATCAATCCATTAATGCGCTACCTTTGCGGATGTAATAAAACCTTAATAAATACATCCGCTTATGGAGACAAATCAATCGCAAAACATTAATCCGCAACAGGCGATACTGCTTGAAAAGCTTCCCCCTACCATCTTTGGAATTCCCACCAAGGATGCCATTACCGTGGGAATGGGTGTGGCCTTGGCCGCAATCGGCATCAACAATATCATAAACTCGAAGAAAAAATGACCGAAGATATCCACAAAATAGAAGAGGAAATCCAGAAGCAGTGGTTGAAGATTGCCCTGGACAACAATGACGCTGAGTCCTTATGCACCGACGGCCTTCTGTTTCGCGGCCCCATCAGGTATGAAAATGGGTTCTGGACCCGTTCGAAAGGTGACGAAGAGAAAATATGGGCTGAATCTCCCCGACGGCTGCTCATCATTACCAAGGATTTGAACGACGACGAGGGCTGGGACATACGCCAGGAGACAGGCCGGTACAACGAGGTGGCTTTCAGCTACGAACGTGCTGTCGCCTTCTACAAGAACCTGCGGATGTGGAGTTATCTGATACTGACCGGTCATCCGGGCCGGATGCCGTCGTTCAAGGAGGCGCGCAACATGAATATTGCAGGTCCATTTTATGAGACAGCCCCTATCGCCAGGGTCAACAGCAAGAAGCAGGTCGGCGGCAGCTCAATATCAGATGCCACATTGATGACCTATCTTAAGGAATACTCTTCTCTCCTGAAGGCTCAGATAGAACTCTATGACGCCAATATTATTTATTGCTGCGGATTCTCCAACGAACGGAACATCATCCTTGACTTCGTGCGCTCACACTACCTTACCGACCTTATGCCCATACCCGGCACTGATGATTGGTTCTACTATTCCCGATCGGCCAATAAACTGGTGGTCAACAGCTATCATCCTTCTGCCAGAATCGGCTATGAGGACACCTATTACGATTTGTCGCATACGTACGACATCGCCTTGAAATGGATAAAAGACAACTATAATCTGAATTTTTAATTTACTATGGATATATATCGAAACTCATCGGCCGACATGCATGAGATCATACCGGCAACCGTCAACAACCCTTCCTGGCTCGCAGCAGTCGACAACGAATTCCAAGCGCTGGCAGGCTTCGGCGCCTGTGTGGCACAAGGCGTAATCGGGATAACCCAGATGCTCACCCAATCCGAAATCTCAGTTGCGAAGATCGACGCGGAAGCCCGTGTGGCACAATCCAACATTGAGAACAACCTCAAGCTACAGGTGTCGAAGGTCGAGGCCGATGCAAAGATCATCTCTTCGACGATGCCATTGATCCATGATGAGATCAAGCGTCTCGGAGGGCGTATTGACAAGATTTCCTCCTTGCTGCTTGACAAATTCACCGCCACTGATTTGACCAGGGAGCAGATTCAAGAGAAGGAGAAACTCGAAAGGATGATGGAGCAGGATCAGATTCAACTCGACAAACTTCTTCAATACGCCATGACACATAACCAACCATCATAAATAATTCAAGTTTCGCAAGCGAAACTTGAATTATTACCGCTCACTTAATCATGCTGATCGAAATACAGACACGTAACACTATTTTATTCCTAACCACAATCAGCAATCACAGCCATGGGACAAAGAGATGCATTAGAAGCACTGATAAAGATCACCAATGATAAGCTCGGATATGAGCCGAACACACCTTCTGAGTTCAACAACCTCATATTGCAGATACAGAGGACAACCGGCGAAACGTTGAGCCTATCCTCAATAAAGAGGCTCTGGGGCTATGTAAAGCATAAAGGTGATTTCTCGCCGACAACCCTCAACATACTCGCCCGCTTCAACGGCATCAAGGACTGGAGATCATTTAAGAAAACTATCGAGATGGAAATTCCTGTCACCAACGACAATGAATCATGACTTTATTTCGACTCTACTTTTAACTTTAGCATAGCCTTTTGCCTAATCTGTAATTCTCAACCAATTCTGATGCGTTTACCTTGGCAATGGAGTAAAAAATTTTTGTGTTTTTAATTTTTTTACTAACTTTGCAAGTGCTTGTGGCAGGTACCGCAGGCACTACATATTTTAATAAGCGTTTTTGCTTTATCCTAAAACTGAAATTCGCCAAATCATACACACAGGATATGGCAGTCGAAAACGCTCATGCTTGTCGTATATCCGCTCCCCGGCAAGGGGTTATCGATATCCGATATGGCGTGGGAGCGGACTGTATATCGTGTGAAAGGCGTTTGGCGATGCCTCAGTTTTGGTATACAGTAGAATATCGTCCCACGCTTTTGCATATCCACCATTATCCTAAATGATGTATCCGGAGGGACTCGAGTACATTATCCTGTTTCACTATGAGCCATTACGAAGAAAACAAAATGTGGAAAGTCTCCACCGGTCTGATTTTCTGGGGAGGCACGATTCAGATTATCTTCAGTTTTATAGGTCTGTGCATATTCCTGTATCTTATCCTGAACATGACCGATATTCTCTTGAGTGGCATCCTGCCCTCCGTGGCGTCCTGGAGCTTCGATTACTATTGGAACAACATCGCCCCTGTCTGTTAATATTTTAATACCTTATTGTGTCGATATTGT
>CAYZPI010000091.1:0-13329 GCA_964480085.1 uncultured Bacteroides sp.
TGTCGGCACTATAGTCCAGGGCGTTGGTGTAGTAGTTGTACACTGAGTTGTAGTAAGCCTCGTAGTAAGCACCCGGGTCGGTGATCACGTCGTAGCGCTGCAGTGCGCGTGTGTTGGCGCCCCATTTGGCGTCGACCGACACCTTGGCGGTCTGGGCGGAGCCTTTCTTTGTGGTGATGAGGATCACACCCGTTGCACCACGTGCACCGTAGAGGGCGGCGGAAGCGGCATCCTTGAGCACGGTGATGCTCTCGATGTCACCCTGGGGGATATTTGACAGCGAAGCTGGATAAGGCGAACCGTCCACGATGACCAGAGGTTCGGTACCTGCTGAAATAGAGGCGATACCGCGGATATTGATGGATCCCTGGGTGGCACCCGGCGCACCCGACGAACCTCGCATCTGCAGACCCGGCACCTGACCCACGAGGGCGTTTGCCACATTGGTTGTCACGTGCTTCTCAAGCGACTCGGAATTTACCACAGCCGCCGATCCGGTGAATGCCGATTTCTTGGCAGTACCGAAAGCCACCACCATAACCTCGTCGAGCACATTATTCTTGTCCGACAGCCTAACATTCACGATTCCGTTGGCGGGAATGGCCACCTCTTGCGGCTCCATTCCTACATAGCTCACCGTGAGCTTGCTGACATTCGCATTTACCTGGATGGAGAACTTACCGTCGGTATCCGTCAGGACTCCGGAAGTCGATCCGGCCGGGGTTACGGTGGCTCCGATAACGGGCTCATCGTCGGCCGCTGACACTACAGTGCCGCTGACGGTGCGCGTCTGTGCCGACGCCACGCCGATGCAAAGCACTGCAATGAGGAATAAAAACAACTTTTTCATACCTTAAAAATTAAACAATAAATGGTTTATATATCTTCGCAGGAATATCTGCCAGATAGCCGAAAACACCTGCGGTAACACCAGAATCAGGATTTTGAAATCATTACAATTTCACCAAAATTTGGAAACAACGATGCAAAATTACAAAAAATTTTTTAATTTTTACTACATTTCGTAATCATTTTTACAAATTTTTTCAAATCCGCACCTTCAGCGTGGCCTTACATCAATATTCATACCACAATATCGCACCTCCGAAAGATCAATCGGTCGAATAGACAGAAAACGAATCTATCGTATCCTCACCAAATATGCAGGGATAAATATTGAATTCTTCACATAGGGAACTGTATGCGTCCAATCAATATAATAATCCAGCCTTTTTTCAGAAAAAAACAATTTCAATCATCAGTACTTAATACATTGATTATCAAATACTTATGGGGGGGGGTAAAATCAACCTTTAAATTAAAAATTGAAAAAATCGAAAAATTTTGCGCTCATTTTCTTGCGTATTCCACTTAAAACCACTATCTTTGCAGAATATAACCATATCAACCAATCATAATAATCTTCTAAATATAGAAACTCACATATTATCCATCTATATTTTTTGAATCCTAATACACTCCGGATGTATCCGGACAGCATGATATCAAAGTCCAATCTGAGAAATCTCTATAGTTACAAACATACCTGATCGTAGAAGACCTTTATAGATGTTTTATGCGATACAATGTAAAGATAATAATGGTCACTCTCCTGACTCTCCTGCTGACGCTTCAGGCCTTCGGAGACTCACCCTGCGATTTGCAGACGGTGGAGCCCCTTGACGTACATCCCGAGCGTTCGGACCTGCCAGGACCAGAGGCCGACTCCATAAAACCAAGACCACTTCTTCTCGCACTTAAGACCAACATGCTCTTTGATGCAGCCCTCGTCCCCAACATAGGGGTCGAGTTCTACCCTTGCGAACATCTGTCGGTCTACGGCGAATGGATGTACGCATGGTGGGACAGCGACCGCCACCACAGGTTCTGGCAGATTTACGGTGGAGACATCGGTGTCAGGTGGTGGTTCGGGAAAAAAGCCAATGCACATTCCTTTGCCGGTCACCATCTCGGCATCTACGCCGGAGCCTGCATCTTTGATTTCGAGCTTGGCGACAAAGGCTACATGGGAGGTAAGCCCGGAGGCACCCTTTGGGACCGCTGCCTCATTCATTCAGGAATCGAATACGGATTCTCCCTCCCTGTAGGACGCCGCCTTAATATCGATTTCTCGATAGGAGTGGGTTATCTTGGCGGAAAATACATAAAATATTTTCCGTTCGACAACGACTATTACCGGGAGAAAGAATACAATCTGCGCTTTTTCGGCCCCACCAAGGCGGAAATCTCGCTTGTATGGCTCATCGGACGAGGCAACACCAACCACAGGAAAGGAGGTGACGTATGAACCCACTGTTACGCATAGTGTCGTCACTGCTGTCGGTTGCGTTACTGACGCTCTCCGAAGGATGCACCTTGAAAAACCTCAATGACGGAGCTCCCACCACCATAGCCGGCAACGTCAAGGTGGTTTTTGACTGGAGCAAGGCTCCGGATACCCAGGCATCGTCCATGCTACTTTATCTTTACTCCGACAGACATGATGTGATGAACTACTGGTTCACGAATTCCTCCGGCGGACCTATCACCTCCTACGCCGGAATGCACACCGCGGTGTGTCACAGCAATGATGACCCCTACACCCACCTTCTGCGCAACCAACATTCACATAACGAGATAGAGATATCAACCGACAATACAGGGGTGCTCATCGGACAAGGCATCTCGACACGCGGAATTCCCCGCGCCGAAGGCACTGAGGATGAACCCCTGCGAATGTCACCGTCAATGATTTACGGAACCCAGGAAAGCGAGGTGAATCTCCGCGCTTCTGACCTCGAGCAGACTCTCACCCTGTATCCCGAAGAGCTCGTATGTCACTACCGGGTGGAATTTGTGGATGTAGAGAACCTCAAGAATGCCGACCTCCGCATCGACGCCACCATATCGTCGATGGCCGGAGGATTCTATCCGGGAAGGATGTCGCCTACATCAGAGGCCGTGTCCCACACATTCACCCTCACCACCGACGAGCAGCTCACTTCCCTTCGGTCGGAATTCCTTACCTTCGGGGTGCCTGTCGGTGAAGACCTTCCGCATAAGATATGTCTGTACATAGCTTTGAAGAACCGTAGCGGAGGCTTCTACACATTCGATGTCTCCGACCAGGTAAACAATGCTCCCGATCCGCATGATGTCAGCATCCGCATCTACGGACTCAAGCTGCCTGAACTTCCTGAAGACCCCGTCCTGCCGCCAGGCTCCACAGGGATGAGTGTCGAAATCGACACCTGGGACACATATTATTTCGATCTGCAGGTTTGACAGACCACACATGACAATATCAAGAATATCAAATAATAAATTATAGTAAAAATCTTTCTTCTATGAACCGAATTTCCTTAACTGCAGTTGCAAGTGGCTTGGTAGCCCTCGCCTCCTGCTCACAAGAGGAGGTACCTGCCCTTCAGCAACCCCCGAAGGACCATGCCATTTCCTTCCGAGCCGGCGTAGCTTCACGTGTCAATCCCGACCTCGACTACACCTCCAATCCAGCCACATTCTATGTGACGGCCTTTGCCAACACCCACACGGCCACATACGGTGTGCTCCCCGACGCCCTGTTCAGCGATGAACCTTTCTACCTGATGGGAGCCAACCTCTATGCCAGCACCAGCAATCAGAAATGGCCCTCCCGGGAGCAGGCCAGCCAGGTGGAATTCTTCGCCTACGCTCCCTCTCTCGAAGAGATAAGGAATGCGGCCATAACCCAGCTCGATCCTTCAGCGTCAAATTATCAAACCCTCCTTGGCAATTACAACGAAGGTGTCAAGTTCTACAACCAGTGTATTGATGGCAAGTCACTTGATCCGATGAATCAAGAAAATACAACATTTGAAGGTGTTCAGCTCTACAAAGGATTCAAGCTCGCACGCTTCTATGTGGCCACCGACATCTCCAAGCAGGTGGATTTCATCACGGCCCACATTTCTGCTCCTACCCCGAAGGATGATGATGAGGCAAAACTGGGCGTGGAGCTGAAATTCCGTCATCAGCTGGCCAACGTCGAACTCCGTGCATTCTCAGGCAATCCGGATTACAACATCGATATTGCCGGTGTGAGGCTGGGACGCCCGTACACCGGTGCAGCAATATTCAATTTCTGCGATGCCCAGGGCAGCGCAAGCAATCCCGAAGGCGGCCAGTGGGGAATCTCCAAGAATCCACAGCGTCTGCCTGTGGAATATATCTATGGTGCTGGAGACGAAATCTACCGCATGGGTAGCTACAACAACCTCACCGGCGGTCAAGTGATCACCTCCCCCGCACATACATCGGCGGCAAGCGCCCTCTCAATCATGGGAAAGGGCGGCAACGCCATGGTGCTTCCCACCAGGAACGGCGCATGGGCCGGCGAGGCCAATCCCTGGATCGCACCGAAATATGAGGCACAGACAGGTACTAATGAAGATCCCTTCCCCGGCCAGAACCCGAAACCGTGGAGTGCCGACAATGTTGAAGGCGACATGTATTTCAGCATCCTGATCCGTGTCACGCTCAGGCCCACCGGCTCGGAGCTGACAACACAGCAGATCTATCCCTACGGCAACAACACCAACATGAATGTCGTGTATCTTGAAAAAGAGAAGAACTCCAACAAGATTGTCGGTCGCGTGTCTTCCAAGAGTACTGCTGTAGGAGCCGACAATGAGATCGTGGAATTCGGATGGGCATCAGTGCCGGTCGGTGTCAACTGGGAACGCGGCAAAAAATATGTCTACACCCTCGATTTCAGCAACGGCGTGGGTATTCAGGATCCCGAGGATCCCAGACCCGGCTCGGCCATCATCGGCGACGGCATCAAATTCTCGGTTTCTGTTGTCGACTGGGTAGAGTCATCGTCCACCACTACTGTTCCACAAGAATAATCCATTACAGAATCTGTATCTCCGGAAGTGAGAATACTCATTTCCACAACAATAAAAGATGAACAAAAACAGAGTGACATATCTTGCTCTTGCTGCATGCGTCTCAGCTGTCTCCTGCACAAAGGAGACGGCTGAACCGGCCGCATTTGACCCGGCAGATGGAGAGATCTATTTCAAGACCTCCCTGGCCGACGTCATATCCTCAAGGGCTCAGGATATGACTCTCGAGAGTCTTGAGTCCTTTCAGGTGTCATGTTTCAATATGGGCGATGTGACCAAGGGTGACGATGGTTTTGTAGCCCCCTATTTCGAGGACGCCACATTCATACGCAACGAAATCCAGAAAGTCCCTACCTATGAGGCATCACCAGACGAAGAACCCCGGGAATGGCCCTACAAGGCCCGGCAGATAAGATTTTTTGCCTTCTCTCCCTCCCGCAGCGTAATGGCCAATGGCAATCCGGCCGTCACCGACGGCAACAGAAGCAAATATTACGAACTTATCAACCGATCCACCGCCGTCAATTCGACAGTCGAAACAGATTACAGGCTTGGTGCGATACGTGTCCATCCCGATATCTCGAGACAATTCGACTTTGTCACGGCCACGGCGACCGGTGACCGTTGGACTGATTTTGCCGGAGGGGTAGAACTCGCTTTCCGCCATCAGTTGAGTCAGGTGGAGATAAGGGCATGGGGCGCTTCTTCAAGCCATACATTTGAGATTGCCGGCGTGCGCCTTGGCAATCCTGTGGTGGAAGGCACCTTTGTATTCTCCTCTGCGGCTGTCGATGCCGGATACGGAGGCTGGGACCCTGCAGGAAGTTTGGTGAAGGACAAAGTGGAATATATCTTCCGTGATCCCGGCGACGAGCATTCCGGAGAAGGCGACCGCATTTTCAATATCAACTCCAAAGAGCACAACACCCCGGCCACTGCCGAATCAATCATGGGGCTGGGAGGGTGCGCGATGGTGATTCCCACCACCAATCAAAAATGGGAAGGAACCGCCAATCCCAATAATTCCGCCCGCAGGATGTATTTCAGCATCCTGATGAGGGTGACGATGTCAGCCTCGGGCAAACAACTCTACCCTTATCCCGACCGCCCCGACGAAATGGCTGTGATCCACTATGCCGTGGACAACACCGGTGCAGTCGTGGCACGGGTATATCCCGGCACCAAAAGAGGAGAATTCTTCTCAGACGTTGCCCTTCAGCATCCTTATTCTCCGGCCGAGGGCGTCACCATAAAGGAATTCGGCTGGGCGGCCGTTCCAATCGACGTCGACTGGAAAGCCGGAAACAGATATGTTTATACTCTCAACTATTCGGATGGTATCGGAATTCACGACCCCGATGATCCAGAGCCCGGAAAACCGATCAAGGAGAAACCTAACATATCATGGGGCATGACCGTGACAGGCTGGAGCAAAGCTGAAAAGAACGAGGACTTTGATCCGGATGTGGATGTTCCGTGACCCCCTCAGCCATACCTTCATAGACTCCACATCTCTTTCAATACGACAATATATGAAAAAGAAACATCTGACATATTTCGCTCTCGGCTCCGTCCTCCTGATGCAATCATGTGCGCAGGAAGGGCCCGTGGGATCCTTATCGGGAGATAACAGGATATTTTTCCGTTCGTATCTTCCTGCGGTCACGCAGTCCCGGGCAGGAGTGATCCGGTCCGACAATTTCACAACGGCACAGGTGACGTGCTTCAATCCCGAAGACAAAAATCATATCGATCCCGAGACGGGAGTGATCTCACCTTTTTTTGAAGACACACATTTTGAAAAGGCCGATGGCAATCGTTTCTATGCCATGGAAGATCCCGACTGCAGATGGCCCAACACCGACAACCTGCTGCATTTCTTCGCCTACTATCCGTCGGTGGAGAGCATGAAGGGAGTCACCGGCGAGGAATTCTGCAACCTTGTCAACTACTCCAAAAAGACCGAAACCGGTACAGTCATCGACTACCGTCTCGAGAAATTCCGCGTGGCCAAGGAAATAGCCCACCAATCAGATTTCCTTACGGCATATAACACAGGCAAGCTTACGAAAGACTCTGAAAATGGCATTATTCTCGATTTCAGCCACCACCTCGCACGCATCGAACTCACGGCCTGGAGCGGCAGCGAGAAATATGATTTCGAGATTGCCGGTGTGAGGATAGGCAGTCCGCTCGTGGAGGGTGATTTCGATTTCACCGCCATCATGCAGCAATCCTCCCGCGCCTATCCCTGGAAGAACACAGGCACGCAGGCTCCCGTGGAGCACATCTTTGGTCCGGATGAGACAATCGTGCTTCTCAGCAAACATTCCGGAATACACTCAACCGAAGCCGACACCGCATGGATAATGGGCTCGGCCGGGTCGGCTATGGTGCTTCCCATGACCGAGAGGATAGAACCTTGGGAGGGAAAAGACGATCCCCTGACATCCGGTGCATCGTACGACACAAAAAAAATGTATTTCAGCGTACTGCTGAGGGTAACGAACCGGAATGGCCAACTCGCATACCCCTATCCCAACCATGACGAGAAAATGAATGTGGTGTATCTCGCTGCAGACGGCCAAGGCAAGATAACACGCAGACTTTATAAGCAAGGAAAAGAATACTATACCAACCCGGAGAAAGACGCGGAATCCATATTCACCCCCGCTTCCGGAGAAACCATCCACAGCTTTGGATGGGCAGCCCTGCCCGTACCGGCAAAATGGGAAGCCGGAAAAATCTACACCTACAGTCTCAATTACACAGATGGCATAGGATGGCATGACCCTGCCGACCCGGATCCCGGCGAACCGATCATCGAGCGAGGGCACATCCCCTTCGCCGTGACAGTGGAAGAATGGTCTGAAGCCACTGACTATGAGCCGGATCTCAACGTTCCCAAGCGATAATTATCCTTTGATTCCAATCGACAGATCGATTGAGTATTACCAATCAATACAAAGACATGGACAAACACCTACCGACATATTCACTGCTCAGCATCGCGCTGCTCTTAGCCTCATGCTCGCAGGAGGACATTGATCCGAAAGTCGACCATTCGGAAAAGGGTGGAAGGATCGAGTTCCGGGCATCGCTGCCTGAAATTACATCCCGTGCCAATGAAGCTACCGCCGACAACCTCGACAGATTCCAGGTGAGCAGCTTCACTGTGGGCACATCTTCCCTCTCCACTTATTTCCTTGACAAGACCTTCGGAAAAAATGACGAGACCAAAACATATTTTTCCTCCGATCCAAAATGTATATGGCCCAACAACTACGATGAAACAAGGTTCGTGGCATTCACTCCTTCATGCGAGGATATGCGCACGGCAGGTGGCTTCTTCCCTGAAGATTTCTCCCTTGCACCAATCGCTGAGAATGAGACGTTAACTGACAGTTATAAACTTTCAGCCTTCAAAATTGCCCGCGACATAGCATCCCAGGTAGATTTCATGACAGCCCAAGGCGCCGGCTCCCTGCTGGCCAACGAGGAAATACCCATCGACCTCACCTTCCGGCATCAGCTGAGCCGGATAGAACTCAAGGCATTCGGCAATTCCCCCAGCTTCGATATCGAAATAGCCGGAGTAAGGTTCGGTGGTGTCGCCACTGAGGGTGTCTTCGATTTCTCGCCGGCTTCCTACAATACAGAAAATCCTGATGCCGGCAGATGGGAGTCAGTGACAAAAGGAGAGGTGGAGTATATATTCCGCGCAGGCGACCAACTGGTGGTCCTCGACAAGTCGGAGAATTCTCCCACAACAACCGACAAAGCAGTCTCTATAATGGGAAGCAAGATAGGGGGCTCTTCGGGCTACGACAACTCGGCAATGATTATTCCTTCCGTAAATCCGGCCTGGGACTATAAGGCGAATCCCGCAAATGGCACAAGTCATAACGACGGCATGTACGTAAGCGTGCTGATGAGGGTGTCCGACATAACTCGTTACGCCGATGCCGACAATAAAATCGTCTACCCATATTCCAACAACGAAGAAGGGATGGAAGTGATCTACCTGGCAGTCGACGCATCGACAAAAATAGACGTGAAGACACGCCTCTACCCTGATGAAGGTGAGTACTACACAGATGAGGGACATGCCCAGAAATATGACCTTGCCGCCAATTCCGCCGAGGTGAAAGCCTTCGGGTGGGCCGCGCTCCCGGTGAATGTCGAATGGAAGCCCGGCTACACCTACACCTATACCCTCAACTACACCAACGGCATGGGGCTCAGGGCTCCCGGCGATCCCAAGCCCGGTGAACCAATTATCAGCGACAAAGTACTGATCAATGTGAATGTCGCGAAATGGGAAACAGGTGGATATTCAGAAATGATTGTGCCGAGAAAATAATCCTGAGGCTCATAAACTGACCTGATATGAAAAATCTTATAAAATCAACATATTTGCTACTTGGAATCCCGCTGTTGTTTTCAGCGTGCTCCGGGGAAGCGGATCTGCCTGTCATCGCAGATCGCCACGGAGGCGAGCCGATAATTTTCCGCACGTCGCTCCCCGGCATCTCAAGCCGCGCCCACATATTCACGGAAGACAGCCTAAAATATTTACACGTGACGGCTTTCAATCCCGACTTATCAGAACATTTCCTAAATAAGCGGGTCGACTTGACAGGTGGTGTCGGTGAATCCGATGAGTGTTTCTGGCCGAAAGTAGGCAGGGAAAGCGACGTGTTGACTTTCTTTGCTTATTATCCAGGGCTGAAAACGATAGATGAAGTGGCGAAAGCATTCATTGAAAATAAGAGTGACACTGCGAAACTGACCAATAACACCATTCTCAGCGGAGGCACACCCGTTTTCGACCTTAAGATGGAACATTTCCATGTGGCGCCTGACATTGCCGACCAGATCGATTTTTTAGCTGCCGACACCACGGGCAACATGAACGACAATCTCTTTTCAGGCATAACCCTCCCATTCCGGCATCAGCTGAGCAGAATCGAAATAAAGGCCTGTGGCGCCCACAAGAGCTGCAACATCGAAATAGCCGGTGTGAGGATCGGAGGCATTGGAGTGGAGGATACATTCAATTTCAATGCTACAGAAGGCGCAGGGGGATGGTCAGGCAACCCTGCAAAAAAAGGTGTTGTGGAATATATCTATCGTAATGGAGACAAGATTGTCTCACTCCCCAAACGCCAGGAATCTACCTCTACTGCCGATGGCGCAGTATCCATAATGGGAAACGCGCAGCCCGACGGCAACAATGCCATGCTCATCCCGGCTGATTATTCCACTGAATGGAATCGTACCAAAGGTAACACCAACATGGGGATGTACATCAGCGTGCTGCTGAGAATCGAAGACGCCACTCTTACAGCCGGAACAAATCCTGTCGAGGTACAGCGCTACCCTTACAAGGACCTGTCGCAGGGAAAGGATGCACTGAAAATTCCAAGAATCTATTTTGCAATAGAAAAAGAGACGGACAAGATACACACCCGACTTTACAAAAACGAAAACAAATATTTCGTCGACTCCGGATGCTCCGATCCATATATAATGCCTGAGGATAAAGAGATCGTGATAAAGGATTTCGGGTGGGCCGCCATACCCGCCACCGGCAACTGGGCGCCCGGCAAAATCTATACCTACACCCTCGATTACTCCTTAGGCATAGGTCTGCACGACCCCGAGGTGGACACCGAATCACCCGGAGCCGGCGACCCCATCATTAGCGACAAGGTGGGATTCAGCTACACCGTGAAGAAATGGAATGACGGAGGTGGCGCCGAGTTCCAAGTGCCGGTACCGGGATCGTAAGCCTGCCTCACCAACAATCATGAAATATCCCTCTGCGGAATAATAAAGGATTCACCGACTAAAGTCGAAAACCCCAGAACTATGAAAATATTGAAGAAGCTATCATACCTATATCTGCCCGCGCTTGTCATATCATCATGCTCGCAGGAGGACAACAACGGACTTATTGTGCCCGATGACGGCACAATATCATTCGTGTTATCCATGCCCGGAGTCAGCAGCCGCGCCTACAACGTAGGCGATAGTCTCGTCCGCAACGGCTTCAGCGTCTCGGCCTTCTGCCCTGATGACCAAACCGACGCCGACGGCATTTTGGGCAAATATTGCGAAGATGCGATCGCCGTAATGGGTGAGGATGGTATCTTCCGCTCCGGCTCATGCAGATGGCCCGGCAATAGTGACGATGATGGTCAACTGAAATTCTTCGCCTTCCATCCCTCACGGGCCGAGATGAGGACACTTGCCGGTGAGGAATGCTTCAATTATTCCAACTTAACTACCAAGAATGCTGACGGAATCAAATATGACTACCGACTTACCAAATTCCGCGTCGCTTCCGACATATCCAGACAGGTGGATTTCGTCACAGCCATAGGCGAAGGCAACAAGACCGCCAACATCTACAACGACATTCACCTCGACTTCGAGCATCAGCTCTGCGGGGTGGAGATCGGCGTATGGGGCGCCAGCTCCCTCTACGATGTCGAGGTGGCCGGTGTGCGTATCGGCGGAATAGTCGTAGAGGCTGACTTCAACCTCGCAACCGAGGTAGAAAATCCGGTCGGAAACGAAAACAGCATCGGATCCTGGCTTATCCCTGATGAACCTGAGAGAGGGCATGTAGATTATGTTTACACCACCGGGGACAAGGTGGTGACAATCGATGCCGTCAACAATAATACGAAGGAAACCGCAACTTCCGTCATGGGTAATGGTGGAAAAGCGATGGTCATACCCTCCAGGTATGAGAAATGGGATTATAAAAACGACAAGACAAACGATAGCGGAGCTTATATCAGTGTATTGCTTCGCATGACCGAGCGCGCAGGCGACCAGCACGTCATTTTCCCTTCCACTGACCCGGATTCCAGATCCTCGCTGGTTTTCCTCGTGGTCAGCAAGTCCGACGGCATGGTTATGCAACGCCTTTCTGCAGATCAATATGACAGCTACACTGCTGCCGACGGTGAGGAGAAGCGCGCCTACGGGTGGGCGGCCGTCCCCGCAAATGTCGACTGGAAAGCCGGCTATACCTACTCTTACGTTCTCGACTATTCTGTGGGCGTAGGAGTACACGATCCCGCCGACAACAACCCGGCAATCCCCATCATAGATTATGATGGTGTCGAGATAATCCCTTACACCCCTAAATACGGCAAGTGGGGAGACGGTGAGATTATCAAAATCGACGGTGGAAGCTGGGGCGCCAATTCCAATAATACCGCTGCGGACGGAACAATCTGGTGGAAGTGATCATCCCCGGCCTCATATTCCAAACTTATAGAACGAGAAACACTATGCACAATATAAAAAGTTTACTGCGCTTTCAATCGGCAATGATTATCCTGCTGACAGTCGTCATGGCAGGGTGTCGTGATGATTTATTATTGGATTCAGGCAATGACAGTGATGATCCGGGGCGCGAAATTTTAATGCCTGTTTCGCTTGAAGTGGAATCCATCCTGACATTAAACTCAACAACCCGTAGCGAAGATGAAAAAAATGAAGATTATTCTCCTCCGGTTGATGATCCAGATCCTACAGTTAAGGAAGACGAGACACGACTGCACGACTTCTGGATAGTGCAATATAACGCTGCGGGTCACAGAGTGGGCATGCCTTATTATCAGGAATACTCAGGCGCGGAGGGCGAGAAACGGCCGGTTATCCCGATTCTGATACCGACAGAGGAAGGAAAAAAATTCACCACCGTAGTGATTGCCAACACCGGCGATCCTGCTCTTTTTACTGATGAAAACTCGGCTACAATCAGGGCTTTAAAAAATGTCCATAAACCAATGAAAAACGCCGATGATGTATGGAGCGTCATCGACGGCGAGCGTCATCTCCCGATGAGTGGCACAGTAGAGGTTGATATAAACACTCGATCCTTAAGCGCAAGCCTGCGCCCCAATGTGGCTAAACTACACCTCTATTTCAAGCTTATGAAGACAACTGATGGAGAGGGTGACGCCGGCGGTGGCAATAGCTGGGACAGAAAGCGCAAAACCCTTGCAGTGAATTGGGGAAATGTGCCGGATATGCCCTACGCCGATATCCTTTACGACTCAGACAGCTACAATGATGATGACCATAGGTTTCCTTCATCAGTCAATCCGGCAAATCTCAATCTCTTCCCTCTCACGACCAATAAGGAAAAATTGAATGAAATAATAGGCTATGCTTTGGACATGTCTGACAAGCCCGCGACAATAGACGTTTATCTTCCCCGAAACACACAAGGTATCAATCAAAACACCGACCCCTATCTAAAGGCTACTTACGCAACGGAGCATGCGCTCTTCTTGGAAATAATAAGCTCTGACAAAGAAGAAACTCAGCAAAATAAATACAGGCGCATAGAGTTTCTGCTGGGTGGTAATGATGTCAACGACTACAACATCATCCCCGGGAAATATTATGATAT
>CAYZPI010000092.1:0-273 GCA_964480085.1 uncultured Bacteroides sp.
GAGAGTAGGTCAACGCCATCCTTAGCCCCCTTGCGAGAGCGAGGGGGCTTTTTTTTAATTGATCACGGACAGTAGGAAATGAATTAATAAGATTAATAGAATTAGCATGGAGGCATTCGTATGGATGCCTCCATGCTTTATTGAGTTAATAAAGATTCAATAAGTACTGTATAATTTGATTTTAAATGACCTGTTAACATGATCAACACCTGAGTTGAGATTGATCATTAAAACGGTTTATTTATACCGAACACAACATCCGGATGGTGTTAT